>JBLIOD010000029.1:0-33545 GCA_047639475.1 Gammaproteobacteria bacterium | reverse complement strand
ACGACTTCGTAGAAGTTGCGATGAGCTTGCTTGAACGACGACAAAGAACAGAATTCACCGAAGAAGATGCTGAAGACCTGGCCAGCGATAATTTACAAAGCGCGGATGAATTAGGTTTGGATGTGTCTGCCGCTCAAAATTGGGACTAGTTGAATTCAATGTTAAGGCGCCAGAATGTAGCGGCTAATTCATTCATTGCCTAAGCCCTTATTGTTGCAGTGTTGGCTCTTCTCCTTGCTACTTTCACTATCTTCTTCGAGCAGGTCTTTTAGATAATCCAACTCTGCTTTTGACAACTATTTGTTTTGTACAAACGTTGTTAGTAATTCTTTCATGTCTCTACGGAACACCTTATTCAAAAAGCCCTCGCTTTCTTCAGCCAGAAATTCATTACGTTCCACAGCCGGGGAATAAAGGTATCGTCGGCCTTCTGTTACATAAGAAAGGACCTTTTTCTTTACTAAGCGATTGAGAAATGTTTTCACTGTTTTCTCGTTCCAGCCTCGGTCACTCAATCTATCTACAACATCCAAACTGCTTAATGGGGATTCCTGCCACAGAACCTCCATCACCAATTTTTCTGATTCACTCATTCGATCAAACATACTCTGCTCATGGTTCTTCAGCTTATCGACATGCAAAATATGACACATCGGCGAAGCTGCTGTACTACGACCTGTTAAATTGCAATCGCATTGATTACATATGTAATCACAAGGCAAAGATTGCAAGCGTAATCGTTATTCGTCGAGTGCTAAATGAGGCGTGACCAATGAACCTTTTATCATGTTTAAATTCTACCTTTCTCCCTCTTGCGGCGCAGGCCCAACCGCAGTTCGTTTTCTAACCGCCTGCGCATCTTCAACACTAAGCTCAACACTCGCTTCGATTATTTTTTCAAAATGGGCTTGATCCCAGGTGTTTTCGCCACTCAGGCAATAAACGTAAAGTTCAGGAGAGTCTTCAATTGAGATTTGATCTTGAATAAACAGTGTTTCAATTAATTTTGAATCTTCTCCTTTGGTCCTTATATCGTAGGCCCCGGTGGCAGGTAGGGCGCTTTTACGGCATAGCAAGCTGCCTTCCCATAATCTAACGTTTGAGCAAAATACCTTATCACTCTGCTGTTGGTGAATTAACCAGCGAGGTAATATTGAGGCCGCTTTGTTTTGGCGTAGAGCCGATGCTAGTTGTTTTGCCAGCCGTTCAGGGTGATACCAATCATCATCATCCCACTGGCAAACGAATTGCCCACCGGCTATTTGAATAGATAAATTTCGAAGCTCGCCCAAGTTTAGTTTTGGCTCTATTGGCACAATATGATGCTTTATTTCATCGTCATCGAGCCCACCCAAGTAGTCGATTGTTGCTGAGTCATCTGCCTCGCAAACAACCATTAGCTCCTTAACAGGATAGCTTTGCGCCTGAAAACAACTTATCGCGCGCGGTAGCTGCGGTACCCGGTTTCTAGTCACGCACAAACACGAGATCAAAGGCTGTTGATAGTTAATCTTTGCAACCGACTCTTCTATTTTGTATTTCGCGTGAGAGCCATTGCTAGTGGCATCGACCCTTGCCACTGATTGGTAGAATGACTGTTGCCGCTCGTAGTACATCGTCAAAAGTGCAACATTTCGGATGTAGCTCGGGGGATAATCGCCTGCTCGGCCACTCGGTTCATGCCATAGATGGTAACCGATATTGTTTAGCGTAGTTGTTTTCGACGCAAAGAAGGCAACCCGTTTCGACATTGCATCGTCTTCACCTCCCCAGCCCTCGAATCGCTCATCCAAGCCCCCAGTTAAATCATAAAGGCTGCGGGTGATTACGAACACGCCACCGCAGAATGGCGGGTGTTGACCTATAGGTTTTCGATTTAATTGTTCTGTGGTTCGGTCGATTTTTACTGTGCCAGTGTGCGCCAGTAGCCTTTGAGATTCTTGCTGAGTCAGGTCAACTAGAACGTTATAGGGGTTTACCGCGTCAACACCATTGTCTAATTGCTTAGAACTCTCGTCTAAAGCCGCTGCACCAATAAGCATATCTGCATCAGCGAACACCAGCCGCTCACAACTAGCTAAAGAAGCCGCAATATTCAGCCCCCATGATTTATTGAACTGACCGGCGTTTTCGACAAAAACATAATTTAGATTTGAATGCTGTTTGACCGCCAAACGAGGGGCGGCATCTTGTTCAACTAGAACCACCTCCAAGGTTGAGTCAAGGCGTAGCTGATCCAAAATATAAAGCAAATTGCTCAGCCTGCTCTTATCAGACTCGCGATAAGTCACTAGGTAAGAAAAACGATACATTATTGATCTATTGGCTTGGTGAAATCTAATTTATACAAATTTTGGTTGAGGTCATCTACAGCAATCTAGCAAGCATAGTAGACTGCTATTGGGTTAAAATGAATCTCTGCAGCGCTTTTTCGCGCCTCAATACTGATCATTCAAACTACAAAAAACAACGCTATGAAACAAGCAATGTCCGCAAATGTATTAATTGGCACACCGGCCTATAACGGCATGTTACATACAGACTATCTGCATTCGATTCTTGGGTTTGCGAGCAATAGTATTCCTCACTCGGTGATGACAATTGGCAATGAAAGCCTTATCACGCGCGCCAGAAACGCACTTTTAGCAACCTTCTGGGAATCTAACGCTTTCACGCATCTATTATTTCTTGACGCCGATGTCTATCTTGACCACAAGGGCCTTATCGATATGCTCAACCATAACAAAGATGTTATCGGAGCACCGGTTTTTCTGAAGAGCAAGGATTCTGCAGGCAATCAAACCCTCAATACAGATGCTAAGCCTGAAGTACTGCCGGTTCTCCAATCGGTTTCTCGGGTTGGTACCGCGGCCTTACTATTGTCACGCGCAGCGGTTAACTCATTGGTAGAGCATGCGATACAGCAAGACAGAGTTTACAAAATAAATAGAATGTTGCGACGAGAAGGAATGGCCACCAACCACTATGATGTTTTTAGAGTGGGAATCTCTAATGGTGAGTATTTATCTGAAGACTTTTGGGTTTGTAAAGAATTGATTCAACTGGGCTACGAAATCCACGTGGACACGTCGATTTACACCCGACACAACGGCATGGTCTGTTTTGATTAGCCCTATCCTAGGTTAATAGAGATAGAGCTTTTAAGGTTTGTCCGGAAATTTAATTTATGACCAATAGGACTTCGACAAACTAAAATTAAACCCCATGTTGGCATTTGGATCTGAAGTGGTGGTAGCTGCTGCAGTAGTAGTCGGAGTAGCAGTCGTTGTCGGAGTAGCCGTTGTAGTCGGCGGCGTCACTGGCGCACAAGATGGGTCAGCCGACGAAACACCGAAGGCTCCGCTTTCACCAAAACCCGCTACCGATCCATTACAGCTCGTTGGCGTGGTGGCACTATCTAAAGTGCCAGTCACCGTGTAACCCAAATGTAGGCCGCCGACATTGACTGAGGTTCCAGTTATAACTCCAGTCTTAGTATCAGACACACTGGTGTTCAAGGTCAACTCGACAGTAGCAACTGAACCTTCAACGGTGAGTACTAAACAACCTCCGGTCAAGTCGTCAGCAGCGCTTGCATAGGCTTCGCCAACAAAAACATCAAGAATATCATTCGCATCAAAACCATTACCAGTGGCCTTTGTGGAGGCAATACCCCCTCCGCCACCCATCACAGCAGCACCCGTACTAGTCTGTGCGTGACTCGGCAGTATCACTGCGTCAATCAGGGGCTTTTCCCACTGGTCCGGTAGAACGCTGGTCGAAATTACCACGCCGCCGCCAATCAAGGTATTTCTTAACAGCGTACGCCGAGTGTTTTTCTGCTCTACTCCAACCGCTTGTTGTTGCTCAACAGTTAAATTAGATGAGGATGATTCATCACCACTTGAGGCATTATTCTCACCGGATATTTTAGTATTTTTATCTTTGGTCATTGTTACAACAAGCTGGTTAAATTAGTTAGCAATTGATAATACCAACATTATTAGCTTAACGACAACTTTATTCGTCTGCACTTTATTCGTCTGCCAAGCTTTAACCATGGGAACGGCCGTCAGACAAATCCGCTAGAGTACGAGGGAATTATTAGCGCCTAATTGATTTAATATGATACCTAAAATTATCCATCAAACGTGGAAAACTGATCAGGTTCCAAGCGAATGGAAGGCCTTTGCTGATTCATGGAAGTTTCATCACCCCGACTGGCAATATAGACTTTGGACCGACGCCGATGGCGCCGCTTTTGTCGAAGAATTCTATCCTGAATTTCAAGAAACCTACCTGTCCTACCCTTACGGCATACAGCGCGCGGACGCGATTCGTTATCTACTGATTTATCATTACGGGGGTCTTTATGCCGACCTTGATTTTGAGTGCCTGCAATCCTTCGAGAGCCTACGGGACAACAATCAACTTATTATAGGTCTTGAGCCGCACAAGCATGCACGAGAACAGTCACGGCCAGAGTTACTGTGTAATGCCTTGTTTGCCTCACAACCAGGGTCGGTATTCTTAAAGACCGTTATCGATTTCTTAACTGAGGGTAACAGCCAGACGCCTGCGCATGATGTGTTGAATACCACCGGCCCAATGATGTTGCAAAACGTGTATGAGCAAACAGCCAAACAGGGTGTGGAGGCACATCCCCCTATTCGCTTTTGTCCATTTGTAAACAATGCACCAGAACTGGCACAGCTCGCCGAAAACTCAGTACTAAGTGAACGCATAAGACAAAAGCTGATCAGTTTAGGCTGCTTTGCCGTTCACCACTGGGCAAACTCATGGACTCAAGGCTCCCCTAAGCAGCTGTTGAACCCAAAGCCCAGTGAAATCGAGGGTTTTGAATTTCACCCTATGCTTGATTCGCCAGAGATGAACTTATTTAACGGTGGTAGAGATATAGCGGTACTAGCTAATTTTTGCAGAAACACACCTGAAGTGGTGGCGTTCAACACTGATGGTTTTGCCAAACACACAATCTGTGCAAGCGCTGATTTCAAGCAATTGCAAAACGTGAATCCGGACGAAGGGCTTTACGTTAAAAAATCAATGACTAGCCCTAATGATTGCTTAAAGCCACACTTCGACAAACAATGCGTTTATCTTCCAAATATTGGGCCAAAGCCTTTCATCTTATTTTTGGACGAAATCAATGATCCAGTGATTAGGTCGGTGATTCTCGCAAATCTAGTTTGGGAGCCCGTCGAAACAGCGCTGCTATGTAAGCTACTTTCTGCAGGCGAAACTGTAATTGACATAGGTGCCCACATTGGCTACTTCACGGTGCTTTTTTCGTGCTTAGTGGGCGAGCAAGGAAGTGTGATTAGTTTTGAACCTGAAGCAGATAATTATTCCCTATTACAAGCGAACGTTTCAATCAATGGTTTGGACAATGTGATTATCGAAAATCAAGCGCTATCAAACAGGTCTGGCGTGGCTCCCTTGTATTTATCAAGTGATCATAAGGGCGACCATCGCCTTGCGCCTACCGCCGCCAGAGATGTGCAAAAAGTTACTCTTATTGCGCTCGATCAATACCTGGCGAAGGGCTTGCAACAAATTCATTTCATAAAAAGTGACACCCAGGGTCATGAGCTTGAGGTTCTGCAGGGAATGACGCAAGTGATTGAACGCAACAAAGACCACTTGTGTTGCCTGTTGGAGTTCTCACCGGGGCTATTGGCAGCGGCAAACCCCGAGGGCATTAGTAATTTCATTGACTTCTTTGATTCGTATCAAACCGAAATCTATTGGATTAGCGAAAAGATCGGCACCCACGAACTAGTATTAATGGATAAGGCTGCGCTCCATGATGTTGCTCGCAGCATGCTCAAACATGAGAGCCTAGATCATTCTTGTAATATTCTGGTCTTTTTCAGCAGCAAAGCACGTATCAAATATTTCAGTAAACTGGGTTGGTGAGTATGCATGGAATTAAATATTATTCTTTTCTCGAGCCATCAGGTTATGGGCTGGCAGCATTGGGTTATTTGAATGCATTGCTCGATCTTGAATGCCCAATACATTGGCTACCGTTAATTCTGGGCGAGCAGGGTTACCACCCATGGTATCAATCAAAATCGGCTAAGTTGAGTGTAGAAAAAATACTCCACGAGTGCTTATCTGAAGACGATCAGGTTGCAAGGCTAATAGCCTGTTTAGAGCCGATAGATGACTATAAAACTATTGTGATGCACACAGTGCCAGAGTATTGGCCCTATTTGAAAGAAGCGGATAAGCACCTTGTCGGTTATACCGTATGGGAGACGAGCCGTTTACCAAAACATTTCCCCGAGCTTATCAACCAGCTTGACCGAGTACTGGTGCCAGCCTCTTTTAACAAGCCAATTTTTGCGAGCTCTGGGGTGGATATCCCAATTCATGTGGTGCCACACATACTCAATTCTGTAGCCGCGCAGACGGATGACAGAATCATCGCAATGCGAAGCTTGCTAGAGGTTCCAGCAGATAACTATCTTTTCTATTCAATTAATACCTGGACTAATCGCAAGTCCTTATGGACCTTAGTGCATGCCTACTTAAGTAGTTTTACTATCGACGATGATGTTTCACTGGTACTAAAAACGTCTGATCGAGGACCAAGACATGCAAGCGATGACTCGGAGCATGACACGCAAATACTGGTGTCAGAAATCGTGGCTCAATACCCTAGACCGGCACACGTCAGGGTGATTAACCACAAGATAAGCAACGACGAAATCGCTGCACTACATCAACTTGGTGACTGTTTTGTGTCAGCAAGCCATTCGGAAGGATGGGGTTTGGGAATGTTTGAAGCGGCAGGCGTAGGCAACTCAGTTGTTGCAATAGGTTGGGGAGGCCATTTAGATTTTTTACCGCAACAGCTGGCTTATCTAACAAACTATGAATTAACTCCGGTTTTAGTTACCCTCGGTCAAGCGTCTTATAGTCAGGATCAACGTTGGGCAACAGCCGACCCGCAAGAGCTTTCTATACAGCTCAAAAAGGTCTTTGCACAACCTGACATTGCCAGACAAAAAGGCCAGCAACTGGCTGAACAGTTACAGCAAAACTACAATTCGAAAAAAGTTGGCCAACAACTATATAAAGCTATCTATGCAAACTAAAATACCCAAACTGTTTCACTTTGTATTCGGCTTAAAGGAGCAAACAGAACCATTCCATCTGGCCTACTACCTTTGCCTAAAATCATGCTTGCAGGTAAATAAGCCGACCGGGCTACATTTCTATTATCACAATGAGCCCTATGGTGAATATTGGGAGCTAATCAAACCACAGTTGACCCTGATTAAGATTGAGCCGGAATTATTCGTACAACAGAGCAGCGCATACCAAGACCATCAAGAAGGGCAGTTCATCAAAGCCTCAAAACTTGACTACGCACACCAGACAGATTTCATTCGTCTGAAAAAATTAATCGAATACGGTGGTGTTTATGCCGACATGGATACGCTCTTTGTAAATCCATTGCCGGATGAACTTTTTCAACATCCGTTTGTTATCGGGCTTGAACAAGATGTAGTCGACCCTGTCACTAAGCAACTAATGCCGTCTCTATGTAACGCGCTGTTGATGGCGGAACCCAATTCAGAGTTCGCACAAAAATGGTTGGAGGCCAGTTACCAATCGTTTGATGGCACCTGGAGTGCGCATTCTTGCCAGCAAGCAGCTACGCTAGCTTCGCAACTGCCGGATAAAGTATACGTTGCCCCACAACGTTTTTTCTTCAAACACATGTGGACAAAAGAAGGAATTAGTACGCTGTTTGAAGGGCTGGATAACGACTTTCACCAGGTCTTCAGCATGCATATGTGGAATCATTTGTGGTGGGATAAATCCAGAGTAGATTTTTCCGATTTTCACTCTGGTTTAATCACCGAAGAAAACGTTCTGGCGCTAGACACAACTTACAATGTCATCGCCCGACAATTTTTACCGCAAAGGTCGTCGCGCCCTGCAAACGCGAAAAAATCATCCACTTCAGTCCTAATCCCGAAGCTGATCGCCGGCTGGAAACCTGCTCAGCAAAAAACTCTCAACGGGTTTTTACATCGGGATTCCGGGAAATTTTTCGCTACCAACGAAATCACTAATTTGATTTTGGCGCAATGTGACGGAGTTAGAAGCGTTGCAACCATCATAAGCACTCTGGGTGAAGCCTTTCCCGAAGATGTTGAAAGCGTAAGCCACGATGTACAAACTACGCTACGCCAATTGGCGTTGAACGGTGTTGTTCGATTCAAACAAATTTACACTACCGCCCCTCCCGCGCAGCCTAGCCTGCCGCCCGTATCGTCAAAAAAATACAAGCTATGTATCAGCATGGCTACGTATGATGACTATGACGGCGTGTACTTCTCAGTACAAGCAATTCGGATGTATCATCCGGAAGTATTGGACGATATTGAGTTCGTTGTGCTCGACAATAATCCTAGCGGAGTGTGCGCGCAAGCGCTGAAAAGATTAGGTGACGCGATGCCAAACTATTCTTACATCCCAGGCGATAATTTCCAAGGAGCATGGTCTAAGTTTTCACTAGTCAACTATACCAACGCACCTTATATTTTGGGTATCGACTCGCATGTCATGATTCAGTCCGGCGCGATTAAGCGCTTACTGGACTATTTTGACACACACCCTGATACGCCCGATTTTCTGCAGGGCCCATTGGTGAGTGATGATTTAGTTTCCTTGTCATCGCATTTCACGCCTGGTTGGGGTAGCGGCATGCATGGCAAGTGGGCCCAAGATTCAAGAGCTGATGACATCGACAACCAAGCCTTTGATATTCCCATGCAGGGGATGGGCCTTTTTGCCTTTAAGAGAGACCAATGGCCGAGGGTTAACCCACGCCTTAAGGGCTTTGGTGGCGAAGAGGGCTATGTGCACGAAAAAGTTCGTCGCGCTGGCGGGCGCACTTTATGTCTGCCATTTTTGCGTTGGGTACATCGTTTCAATCGCCCCATGGGGACGCACTATCCACTCAATTGGGTTGATCGCATTCGCAACTACATGATCGCGCATGACGAATTGGGTATCGACAATGGTGAGATGATTGCACACTTTAAATCGCATATAGGTGCTGCTGAGACAAGCTCTGCGGTTGCCAAAGCTGAACACGAGATCAGCAACCCCTTTTACTTCTTTGATGTTATTTACTGCATTAATCTAACTAGTGAACAAGACAAATGGCTGGCTGCAAAGAAACAATTTGAGCAGCTAGGGATCAGTCATCGAGTGCAACGATTCGCTGCCATTGAAACGCCTGATAATCACCACATCGGTTGCGCATTATCACACCGCGCCATTATTCAAATTGCCGCAACAAGCCAACACAAAAATGTGTTGGTGCTGGAAGATGATGTGATTTTCGACGCAGCCACGCTCAGCCATCTCACTAAGAGCATGCTTGAAGCCAAAACCACCAACTGGGATATTTTGTACTTAGGCGGACATTGTTGGGGTAGGAAATATCCGCTAGTAGAAGGTTGTGATTATCTTACTGAGGTTGACGGCACTCAACGCGGCCCAACCACCACCCACGCGATTGTTTATCAGCAATCAAGTTATGCAACACTTCTGCGTGAGCTGCCCGACAATGTTCACCAAATGGCCAAATACACCGAGCATGTCTCGCCAGCCATTGATCAGACTCTTGCCGATGCTACCTCGCTAAAGAGGCTGTTAACAGAACCCTTAGTGGCTAGCCAGCCTGGGCTTCTTATCAATGAGGCGCAAAGCTTTACCCCGTTAAGTTCTGAGTAAGCATGAGCATCAACAAAAATACCAACTGCCATTTCGATATACGCTATTTGTACGCCGACCACATGAGCCTTTTAAAAGGGGCTAAGTAACGACAAATTGCAGGATCTCAATCGTCAATGTTTCCAAGGCGCCCAGGCCAACACAAGCGCGTCGAGCGGTGCTAAGACATGAGTCACATGCGTAATTTTCCACCGCAATTGCATGTTCCATCACAGTTGTGTAACAGCTTTATCAACATTCGATGTTTTGGGTCTATGTCTCCCACATTCATTATCTCTTTAAAACGTTGCCTATGATAAAATAAATCTGTCCCCTTTGTTTTTTCATTCACCATATCCCAATTGTTGATGAAGCTGACCAGCTGATTGGCATAATTAGTCACCGCGACGTACTCTCAGCAAACAGCTCTAGTTTGCGTAGTAAGCCCGGTTCAGATTACGGCTCCACTTTGATCGGCGATATTATGGTGACGGATGTTGTTACTATTTCCCCAACAGCCGGCACGCTTAAAGCGGCCCAATATATCCACAACTCGAGACACGGTTGTCTGCCGGTATTGGACGACGGTAAATTAGTCGGTATTGTCACCGAATACGACTTCGTAGAAGTTGCGATGAGCTTGCTTGAACGACGACAAAGAACAGAATTCACCGAAGAAGATGCTGAAGACCTGGCCAGCGATAATTTACAAAGCGCGGATGAATTAGGTTTGGATGTGTCCGCCGCTCAAAATTGGGACTAGTTGAGCGCACACTAGAGGCGACTCAATTGAACCCGGTTTCACTGGCCAATCAGACGCCTAAATGGCGGTGTGCATGAGCTCAAATTATTCAACCCAAATACCTCCATTTAACCGATAGCGCAGTATAACAATTTTATGCGTAGCGCTTTTTTGCATAATAAACCTAAGGCGGTCAGTTACAAAATAGTTGCCAAGATCATGTTTAGCGCATTACTATCATAACTTAACCACTACGAGAACAGGGCCATGGGCAAGCAACCAAACATCAACACAGCACCCTTCAACGCTACAGACCCTCACTTTGAGGCCAGATGCGACCTGGCGGCAGTTTTTCGGTGGACAGCTCGCTTAGAGATGCACGAAGGGGTGGCTAACCACTATAGTTATGCGGTTAACGAAGATGGATCACAGTTTTTAATTAACCCCAATGCCAGTCACTTTGCGTTGGTAAAGGCCAGTGATTTAATTTTGGTGGATGCGAATGACCCAGCTACAATGGACAGACCTGATGCACCGGACCCAACCGCTTGGGCGTTACACGGTTCAATTCATCGTGATCACCCCGGTGCCCGCTGTTTAATTCATTTACACCCGCACTACGCGACTGCGCTGGCTTCACTGGCTGACCCAACGCTGCCCCCCATCGACCAAAACACCATGCGCTTTTATAAGCGCGTATCGGTTGATGAAGGCTATGATGGCATGGGCTTGGGTGATGAAGCTGAGCGGGTTTCACGACTCTTAGGTGATAATAAGGTGTTGCTAATGGGTAACCACGGCGTGATGGCCATAGACACCTCCATAGCCCGTGCGTTTGATGTAATGTATTACTACGAACGCTCGGCTAGAAATTACATGACGGCCTTACAAACGGGTAAGCCGCTGAGTATTGTGAGCGATGCAGTGGCTGAAAAAACAGCGCAGCAATGGGAGGCATTTAGCAACGCCGACTTGCATCTGGCACAACTGCGCGCGATTCTTGATTCTGAAGGGTCGGATTATAAAAGCTAGAGTAAACGTCATTTAGCCCAAAGCAAAAAAGCCCATTACTATGACGGGCTTTTACTTCTATCCACGTTAAATCAACCTAGGGTGAAGCTAAGCAGCAGGGCTTAGCCCTTGCCGCGCCTTAATTAGAAGGGCTTATAGGGTGTAAAGAGAGCCAAATTGGGGCATCTTATCCTTAATGCCGGCGAGTCGTAGCGCATCCCACGCCATAGCATGGTTTGAAGAGGTGATGGGAATGCCGAGTTTCTCCTCTAATGGCTTGATAATGTCCATTGCGCGTACTGAGGTGCAAGAAATGAAAGCGGCATCTACGTCAGCTTGTTCCACAATAGCAATAAGTCCAGCTTCCACCGATTCAAGGGTAATGCGCGCGACGGTGGAATCCAGCCCTTCATTGAAGGACCCAAAAATAGGCACTTCAAAGCCTCGGTCTTCTATATACGCGGCTACAATTTTGTTTACTGATGCGGAGTAGGGTGTCAGCACCGCGATACGTTTGGCCTTAAACGCATCCATCGCTTTTAAAACGGCCGTTATGGGGGTAGTGCAAAGTGCTTCAGGCTTTTCTGATTTGATTGAATCGAAAACGGGTTGTTCACCAATCGCCATGGTGGCTGAAGTGCAACCATAAGCGATGACATCGACGGGCGTTCCCGGCGTCAGTCGCTTGGCGCAATCTGCTATTTGGGGGGCCATCGCCCTTAAGGTTTCTGGAGTAACTTCGTTTTCGTTATAAATGCGACTGTGATACAAAGCCACGCCGTCAATATTTTTAAACACTTGCTGCCATTCGTACTCAATAGTGTAATCCGTCGCTAAGACAATAAGGCCAATGCTCGCCTTATTAGCAATGCCCGAATCAGTTTGGAAGGGGAGGTTTTCAACAAGTTTCATGAGTTTATCGGGTAAGTTTACCGGGTAAGTTTATTTACGGTAGTAGTTATGCTGTGGTCTCTACCGCTAATGTAAACTGCTAATAGTGCTTTGGGAAGCACAGTTTTAAGAAGCTATCGATGGTTTGCATGCTGTCATCTAAGTGCGTTTTACTTCCCTTGAGGTGGGCGTTCCACCATATGCCGAATGACATCGCGACAATCGACTGGGTTAGTAATCGGGCGTTGATGGGGTAATTTGACTCGTCAACCATGGCTTGAATTAGCACTTCCATGTCTTGTTCATAGGCTTCATCTTTTGCATAACCTAATTCCTTGTACAAGCCCTTGGCTTCGCCCCAAAAGGAGTGCCAAACAGAGAGTAAGTCCGGCTTGTTAGTAGGCAATTCGGCATCGTAAACCATGAATTTGTATAGGCGTTCGCTGGGGCTTAAGTTGGCTTGCGCGACGATTGCCTGCCATCCTAGATCGTAGTCCGTGCTAATGCTGGCTAGAACGGCGGTCAGTAAGCCTTTTTTAGATTTAAAGTGGAATACCAATAGCGCGCGTGACACTTTCGCCATGTCCGCAACACGATCTAAGGTCGTGTCGCATAGCCCTCGTGTAGCGATGCACTTAATGGCGGCATCAATAATCGTTTGTCGGCTTTCTATTCCTTTCGCGCGGCGTTGATCGGGGGCCTTTTCAGTTGTTGACATAATTGTGAATTACGCTACGGCTATAATAAATATTGACTGACTGGTTAGTCAGTTAATATAATGACGCTTTCCGATTCGATTGTCAAAAGTTAATTATGTCTCGTCCAAGTCACTACGATATTCTATTTGATAGCGTCAAAATAGGGCCAGTAACCGCGAAGAACCGTTTTTATCAGGTGCCTCATTGTACTGGCTTGGGTTGGGTGCGACCGCAAATGGTGGCTGAATTGCGCCATGTGAAAGCCCAAGGCGGCTGGGGCGTTATTAATACCGAGTACTGTTCTATTCACCCCTCTTCAGACGACTTACCTTACGTCAGTCATTCTATTTGGGATGACCATGATGTTAATGCCCATCGTTTGATGACGGATAAGGTGCATGAATACGGGTCTTTAGCGGGAGTGGAATTGTTTGTTGGCGGCGCACGCTCTTCCAATTTATTTACCCGTGAAGTCTCGTTTGATGTGATGAGCACACCTATTCGACCAAGTTTGCCTGGTCAAACGCGGCGAATGGACAAGCAGGATATTGCCAATTTGCGTGATTGGCACCGCAAAGCGGCGTTAAGAGCGAAAGCGGCTGAGTTTGATATTGTCTATGTTTATGCAACCCATGATTACTTGCTATCGCATTTTCTTTCTAGCGAAACCAACGACAGAACCGACGAATACGGTGGCAGTTTAGAGAATCGAGCGCGAATCGTTAAAGAGCTGATACAAGAGACCAAAGAAGCAGTCGGTGACCGCTGCGCCGTGGCGGTGCGTTTCTCGGCAGATGCCGGCGGGCCAGATGGGGTGGTCAATAATGCAGAACAACAAGATTTATTTGGCATGTTGGCGGAGCTGCCTGACTTATGGGACATCAATATCGCAGACTACAGTTATGAAATGGGCCCCTCACGGTTTGTTAAAGAAGCGGCATTAGAGCCGTATATGAATTTTGTGAAGTCAGCCACAACCAAACCGGTGGTGACAGTAGGGCGATTTACCTCTCCCGATACCATGGTGTCGCAAATCAAACGCGGCATTGTTGATTTTATCGGGGCAGCGAGGCCATCGATAGCAGACCCTTATTTGCCGAATAAGATTGAAACTGGCGCATTTGAAGATATACGAGAATGTATTGGTTGCAATATTTGTTATGCCAGTGATTCATTGGCTGTGCCAATTCGCTGCACCCAGAACCCAACAATGGGTGAGGAATGGCGACGCGATTGGCACCCAGAAAAAATTGCGCCGAAGAAGAGCGATGACCATGTGTTAATTGTGGGAGCAGGTCCAACAGGGTTAGAGGCAGCGCGCGCTCTGGGAGAGCGCGGTTATCAAGTGACACTGGCTGAGGCCAAAGAACAAGTCGGCGGACGTGTAACTCAAGAAGCGAAGTTACCAGGGTTAAATGAATGGATACGTGTGCGAGATTATCGAGTGCAACAGCTACATAAACTACCGAATGTAGAGCAATACTTACAAAGTGAGCTAACAATTGAGCATGTGCTTGAGTTAAATCCAGATCATGTCGTGATGGCGACGGGCGCGAGCTGGCGTAAAGACGGTTATGGACGCAGTAACCTTTCGCCGATAACATGGCAGGCTGACGCCGCTAAGGTGTTTTCGCCGGACGATATAATGAATGATGTGATGCCTTCGGGGAACACGGTAGTTTATGATGATGACAATTACTATATGGCCAGTGTGATAGCGGAAAAAATATTACTGCGAGGCGATCAAGTTGTATATGTGACGCCAGGCGATAAAATGGCAGCGTGGTGCGATTACACTGATGAGCAGCATCGCGTACAGAAAAGATTGATGGAATTGGGGGTGCAAATCATGACGCAGAAAACAGTGGTTGAGTTTGACGGTAAGCAGGTTGGTTTGTCGTGCACCTACACCGAAGCCCTCACGTATATTAGTGCCGACAATTTGGTGTTGGTCACCGCGAGATTACCCAATGATAGATTGTACTTTGAAGTGCAAGCCCACCAACAAGCCAATCCTGAAGCTTGCCAATTTCGCTTAAGCAAAATTGGCGATTGTGACGCCCCTGGTATCATTGCTGATGCCACCTTTGCGGGACATCGTTACGCCAGAGAGCTAGACGAGGCGGTCGATATCGATAACCCGATGAAATATGACCGCGTGCAAATACAGGCACCCAAAATAATATGAAAAAATACGATGCAATTGTTATCGGCGCAGGCCATAACGGCCTAGTCAATGCAAGTTATTTGGCCAAGGCCGGGCTTAAAACCTTGGTGCTTGAGAAAAACCCGCATATCGGCGGCGCTTCAGTCACGCGGGAGTTATACCCTGGTTTTAAGTACACCAACTGTTCTTATGTGTGCAGTTTGTTTAGGCCAGAGATTATGCGCGACCTAGAGCTGTCAAAGCATGGCCTACAGGTCATTCCGTATGAAGGTGGCTGTACTTTCACCCGTGACGGCGATTATCTCGCCAACTTTACCGACCACGAGGCTTTGCGCAGAGAATACGCACGCTTTAGCAAAAAGGATGCGGAAGCTTACGATGATTTCTCCACTGAGTTGATGCGCCATTGCCGGTTTATCAAGCCCTGGCTAATGCGCACCCCACCTGACCCAACTTCTAAAAAAATAAAAGATATTCGCGGCTTATGGCAACTTTATAAAGATGTCAGTGCGCTTGATGAAGAGCAAATATACGAAACCTTGCGTTTCTACACGGTCAGCTGCGGTGATTACCTAGACGAGTTTTTTGAAAACGATGTCATTAAAGGCATGATTGCCGGCACGTCGATTATCGGTACAGGCCTGGGGCCGTATTCACCCGGGTCAGCTTATGTATTGCTGCATCACTATATGGGTGAGGTGGACGGCGCCATTGGTTCTTGGGGCTTTGCTCGCGGCGGAATGGGCGCGATAGCCGATGCCCTGGCTAGTTCTTTTAAAGCTAAAGATGGGGAGATTAAAACCGATTGTGCAGTTGAAGACTTAATTGTTAAAAACGGTAAAGCCATTGGGGTGGTGTTAGATAATGGTGATGAATACTACTCTGATACCATCATTTCCAATCTAGACGTAAAACGCACGTTCCTGAAAGTGGTTGATAAATCTCACCTACCAGATGATTTTGTTACCCAAGTTAAGAATTTTAAAATACGGGGATCATCGGGGAAGCTCAATATCTCGCTCGATGGCATGCCCACCTTTCCGGCGCTACCCAAGGGCAGTAATGCGACGATGGGTGATATGCATATTACCGATAGCATGGAACGAATTGAACGGGCCTACGATGACTGGAAAGATAAAAAGTGGTCTAAAGACCCGTATGTAGATATGCTGATTCCTACACAAATCGACCCCACCATGACGCCTGACGGCAAACATATGATGACGGTGTTTGTACAGTATGCTCCGCCTGAATTAGCGACCGGCCCGTGGACAGATAAAGATCGCACCGCTTTTGGGGAGACGGTGATTAATGCAATCGCCGAACACAGCCCAGATTTTAAAGATTTAATTTTGCACGCTGAAGTACGAACCCCGCAAGATATTGAGAACGAAGCAGGCTTAACCTCAGGCAATATCTTCCACGGTGAACTAACGCTAGATCAATTGTTGTTTAATCGACCAGTGCCGGGTTATGCGCAATATCGTTCCCCTGTGCCAGGTTTATATATGTGTGGTTCCAGTACCCATCCTGGGGGCGGCGTAATGGGCGCTCCGGGGGCCAATGCGGCGCGCGAGATTTTGATCGACATGGGGCTAACACAATGAGCCATGTAATGAACAATGCGATGAGTAAGCAGTACGATGTCATCATCATTGGGGCGGGCCACAATGGTTTGGTGTGCGCCAATGCTCTGGCCGAAAAAGGTCAGCGTGTGCTCGTGTTAGAAGCCAACGACCAAGTCGGCGGTATGGCCATAACCCGGGAGTTTGCAAAAGGCTATCGGGCCTCTGCAATATCACATTTATTGTATGGCTTGCATCCACGCGCACAGCAGTATGCACCAGCGCTCTATGCGAATGATGACAGCCCTTTAACGCCCGTCGATACGATCATGTCGAATACTCAAGGTGATTGGGTAAAATTAGAAGATTCAACGCGTTGGAGTAAATTTAACGACGAAATGAAAGGCTTTAGCAGTGTGCTCTACCAGCTCAGTGATCAAGTGCCACCTCGATTGAAAGAAACCGGCTTAAATGATATTAAGGCCTTACTCGGCGCAGGTTGGCAGGCACGGAAGTTGAAGCAAGAGGGCGTACGTAAGCTTTTGCGTATCATTGGCATGAACGTCTACGACCTAGCTGACGAAAGCTTCGATGACACCTTAGCTGCTAATACCTCGTCCAATGGGGCCTCAGCCGATAATGACTTACTTAAGTCGGCATTGTGTTTTGAATCGATCATTGGCACTCGACTGGGGCCACGAGCGCCGAATACGGTTTATAACTGGTTAAATCGCCGTGCAATTATTGATCAACTACCATCTGGCGTTTGCAGTGTCAGCGGCGGAATGGGCGCGGTTAGTGAAGCACTGGCGCAACATGCCGTGGCCCAAGGCGTTGAAATCAGGACCCATTCAGCGGTTATCAAAATTTTGGTAGAAGACAATCGTGCTACGGGTGTCCAGCTAGAAGGCGGCGAGGAAATTCTAGCCGATTTATTGATCTCTAACGCGGATATCAAAACGACGATGCTGGGGTTAGTAGGCCCGCAAATAGTGGAAACACAAGTGGTTCGCAAAGTAAATCATATTCCGATGCAAGGCAGTACGGCTAAAATACATATTGCACTGAACGAACTACCCTCTAGCTTTACCGGTGATCAAGCTGATCTCAATGCGCGGATTATCTGTGCAGATACCCACGACGGCATTGAGCGCGCATCAAATGGTATTAAATACGGCGAGTTCGCCGAGCAGCTACCATTTGAGGTGAGTATTGCGTCTATAGACGATCCCTCACTTGCACCCGAAGGCAAGCATGTTATGTCTGTGTTGATTCCTTACGTACCTTATGAAAACCGAATTGGTTGGGCTACGCAGAAGACTAAGTTTAAAAACCAGATGATGAACCAACTCGAGGCGCTGCTGCCAGGCACTAAAGCGGCGGCAAGTAAAGTCGAGGTCTTGTTGCCGTCTGATATTGAAGCCCAGTGTAACGTCACAGGTGGGCATTGGCATCACGGCGAAATTGGCCTAGAACGTTTTATGATGCTAAGGCCTACTTCGGGGTTTGGTCAGTACGAAACATCCGTTAACAATTTATATTTGTGCGGAGCAGATTGTCATCCGGGCGGTGATGTGAACGGCGCGGCGGGACTAAACGCAGCGCGGGCTATCTTAAGGAGGACTCAGTCATGAAGGTTAAGTTAAAACGCGGACAACAAACCAACATTATGGTGGTGCCTACGCCGTTTCATGAGCGCAGTGAGCCCATGAATAAAAAGAACCATTGGATGGGGTGGGGCGGCTATACCGTTGCGCAGGAATACACTAACACTGAATTGGAATACTTTGCCGCGCGCAACCAATGTTCAGTAATGGATTTGACCCCAATGATCAAATACCGCATTAGCGGTAAAGACGTAGTGGCGTACCTAAACAAAGTTGTTACGCGAAATGTTAAGAAGATACGTAAAAATCGTGTGGCTTACGTTTTATTTTGCAATCAAAAAGGAGAAACACTAGACGATGGCACCTTGTTTCGATTCGAAGATAATTCCTTTATGTTTTGTTCGCAAGACAGGCATATGCCGTGGTTGCATGATAGCGCTATTGGCTTTGATGTTGAGATAGAAGATATTACTGAGACAACCGCCGCGCTTGCGTTGCAAGGCCCCACATCATGTGCGGTGCTTAAGTCATTAGGCTTGTCGGACGTAGAGATGATGAAGCCGTTTGAATTACGGCACTTTGCTTTTGGCAAGGGAAAGGACAAAGGGCAATTATTGGTTTCAAGAACCGGGTTTACTGGGGATTTGGGCTACGAGTTATGGATAGAGCCTAAGCACGCTATTGCGCTGTGGGATGCGCTGTTTAAAGCCGGAGAACATCACGGCATTGTACCCATGGGTTTAGATGCTTTGGAATTGTTGCGGGTAGAAGCGGGCTTTATTTTGCCGCATGTAGACTTTATGCCTGCCCACCATGCGGTTCGCCAAGGTAGAGGTCGATCACCGATTGAGTTAGGCTTTGAGCGCTTGATCGATTTTGATAAGGGTTTTTTTAATGGCCGTGAAGCCTTGTTGAAAGAAAAGCTGACGGGCTCGAAAATGCAGTTGGTTGGACTTGATATAGGCGGAAACAAACCGGCTGAAGGGGCGTGGGTTTACCACAATAAAACCAAGAAAGTTGGCGAAGTGCTATCGGCAATGTGGTCGCCTACTTGCAAGAGTAATGTCGCTTTGGCTTTATTAGATGCAAAGTGTAGAACTGATAACTTATGGGCTGAAATTTATACTAATAAGGAATTGCAGTGGGTACGCTCAATGCAAAAATCGATCATAGTAGACAGACCCTTTTTTAACCCGCCGCGCAAAAATGTAGTGCCCGCAGGCGATATTTGATAGAGATAAAAACATGGGAACACAAATGAATAAAACTGAAGAATGGCAACGTAAAGATAATCACTTTATTCACCCTTGGGATGATGTGACGGCATTGGGCGAAAACAAGCGCACGATTGTCAGCAGCGGTGACGGTATTTATATCAAGGATTCCGATGGCAATAAACTCATCGATGGCCCAGCAGGCATGTGGTGTGTGAACATTGGTCATAATCGGGCAGAAATGGCAAAAGCGATTTCAGATCAAGTGATGGAACTCAGTTACGTTAGTCCATGGGGGTTAGCTAGCACGCCAGCCGCAGAGCTAGCCGCAAAATTAGCGCAAATTGCGCCAGGTGATTTAAACCACGCCTTTTTCACTACCGGTGGCTCAACCGCTGTTGATTCTGCTTTACGATTTGTGATGTTCCGTAACAATTTCTTGGGCAAGCCGGAAAAAAAGCATGTGATCTCCCGTAAGAACGCTTACCACGGCAGTACCTTCTTGTCTTCGTCAGCTTCTGGCAAGCCAAGGGACAAAGACTTTAGTGAAGTTGATACAGAGCGTTTCCACTTTCTCGGTGACCCAAATCCGTATCGGCGTGCTAAAGGTCAAAGTGTGGAAGAGTTTCGCGATCAAATCGTGAATGAATTGGAGCAAAAAATTCTAGAAATAGGTGCAGAGAAGGTAGCGGTATTTATTGCTGAGCCCATCTTGGCTTCAGGCGGCGTCATTATTCCACCTGAGGGTTACCATAAGGCCTGTCATGCCATTTGCGGTAAATATGATGTGGTTTATATATCCGATGAAGTGGTGACGGCATTTGGTCGTTTAGGCCATTTCTTTTCATCCAAAGCCGTGTTTGATGTCGATGCCGATATCATCACCAGCGCCAAGGGTTTGACTTCGGGCTATATACCGATGGGCTTGATGATGGTGTCAGATCGATTACTCGATGACCTAAAAGATGCGGAACATGAAAGCGGTATATTCTCTAATGGCTTTACTTATTCTGGTCACCCAGTTTCTTGTGTTGCTGCTCTAAAAAATATTGAGATCATGGAGCGAGAGAACATGATGCAACATGTTCAAGACATAACGCCGTACTTTCAAGAACAACTTCAGTCGTTTGCCGATATCCCCATTGTTGTTAACGTACGGGGTATGGGTTTGATGGGATGCATTGAGTGCGAAATTAAAGATGCAGACAAAGGTGACGAAGGCGAGCACCTCGCGGCTGATTACGATATCGGCAACCGTATTGATAAGCATTGCCAAGAACTTGGCTTGATTGTGCGGCCCATTATTAATATGTGTGTGTTCTCACCCCCCTTGGTTATTACCAAACCGCAAATTGATGAAATGTTCAGTATCCTGCGCAAAGGTTTAGAGTTAACTATGCAAGACCTGAAAGATGAAGGTTTATTACACCGCTAGTGGTTTAAACAGATAGGTTCATGCGCGTTCAATTCGATTCCACCGCCAGTAAGATAGAAAGCTTACTGGCATCGCAAAAAACAGCTCACAGTTTGCAGCAGTCTTTTTATGTTGACCAAGATATTTACCAGCATGAAATCGACAAACTGTTTTTAGAAGACTGGTGGTACGTTTGCCATGTTTCTCAAGTTGCTGCAGTAGGTGATTGTTTTACCTACGATATGGCGAACGAGTCTGCGATTGTTACGCGGGATGAAAATGGTGATCTGAACGCCTTTGCTAATGTGTGCAGACACCGCGGATCACGGCTTTGCGACGCAGGCGCGAGTAAAGCATTAAAGTTAGTTTGCCCTTATCACGCTTGGACTTATGGCCTTAACGGTGAGTTGCAAGGCGCGCGTCAGCTGCCCAAAAGTGCTGATGCCTCAACGTTAGGCTTAAAGCACTTAGCGCTGCAAGAAGTTTGTGGCTTGGTGTTTGTTAGCTTCTCTGATAATCCGCCTGCGTTCGACCAGTTACTAAAGGAGTTGCCTCAAGCTTTAGCCGTCTTCGACTTACCCAATACCGAAGTGGCGCATTACGAAAATCATCCGATTGAGGGAAATTGGAAGTTGGTGATGGAGAACTTTGACGAATGCTATCACTGCGCACCAGCCCATAAGGAATTTGCGTTGTCACATTCCATCATGCTGGATTTTAAACAGCAGGAAAAGTATGACGCATTGATTGCAAAGCGCGCGCCCGAATGCGGCATGCAGACGGCATTCTTTGGGGTGCGCCAAGCCGAGGCGTTAGCGAAGCACCAAACCAGTTACTATTATGATCGGTATGCCCTGTTTGAGGGTTATCTGACGGGCAGTCAAGATGGTAACGCGATCGCACCTTTGCTAGGCACAGTAAGGGGCTACGACTCGGGTGCTAGCAATGTACAAATAGGCGCCTTTACCTACTTATTGATTTACTGTGATCATGCGGTTATCTATCGGTTTACCCCGCGTGGCGTGAATTTAACTGATGCAGAAGTTATCTGGTTGGTACGAAAGGGGGCGGAGGAATTGGTTGACTACGACCTTGATCATTTAAAATGGCTTTGGAGTGTGACCACTCAAGCCGACAAGGACATTATTGAGCGTAATCAACTCGGTGTCTTATCACGATTTTACGAACCAGGGCCTTATACCGAAATGGAAGAATACACCCAAGATTTTGTAGAGTGGTATTTGCAAGCAATTACCTAGACTAGGGCTTGGCATGTTATGCGTTTATTGAGGTAAGATTGCGCAATGGAAAAAATACTATTCGTTACTTGGTTAGGCGTAGTCGCAGCGCAAATAGCGCCGGGGCCTAACTTTTTTGCGGTAGCCTCCGTCGCTTTATCTCAAGGCAGGAAGGGTGCGACTTATGTTGCGGCAGGTGTTGCGACGGGCGTGATTGTGTGGGCCATGGCGTTTGCATTTGGTTTGTCATCATTATTCAATGCTTTTCCGCAGGCGTCGGTATTTTTACAACTCATGGGCGGAATATACTTATTGGTATTGGCATTTAATGCCTTGGTCTCCGCGTTTAGATTTGAACATTCTCAAGTCAAAGCAGCCAGGCAGTTCTTGGTTCCCAAGATGGCTTATCGTCGGGGGTTGTTTGTGGTTTTAACCAATCCAAAGGCGGCCTTAATGTGGGCTGCGGTAGCGGCTTTTATGTTGGGGTCTGGATTAACATGGTCCGCGTTAGTTGTGTTTGCGCCGATCGCCTCGTTATCGGCATTTATTATTTACGGTAGTTACGGGTGGTTGTTTTCTACTGCAAAAGCGCAACAGTTGTATTCAAAGTTATCCACACTTTTCGAATGCATGTTTGCTTTGATGTTTGGAGCGTTGGGTGGAAAACTACTTTATGAAAGTGTTGTTAGGTTTAATAATCAATAAGTTAAATTAAGTTTTAAAACAATGACTGATTCGATAATATTGTTTGCCAGCTCAAGACGAGAAGGTAATACCGGTAAGTTAACCGACACCATAGCGCAGCAGTTAGGTGTTGAAATTGTTGACTTGACAACATTAGATATCTCACCCTTCGATTACGATCACAACAATAGAAACGATGATTTTGAGCCGTTGATGAATCGCTTATTTACTTATCAAAACATACTTTTTGCGACGCCTATTTATTGGTATTCTGTGGCGCCAGATATGAAAATTTTCTTAGATCGAATTTCAGATTACTTAAGCATCTCTGAGTTGTTAGATGACGGGCGTAAATTAAGAGGGAAAACAGGCTACGTGATTTGTAGCTCGATCAGCGAGGAGCCGGATCAACCTTTTGTGGATGCCTTTGAAGCGACGTTCGCCTATTTAGGAATGGGTTATGGCGGTTGTATCAATGCCAATTGTGCCGAAGACTATAATGCGCAGACCAACGAATCTCAGATTGCTGAATTTATTCAGCGACTCTCGGTAGGCAAGTGAAGCAGACAAATAAACCGAGTAAATTAAACGGAGTTATAGCTATGACTGATCAAAGTAACAGCCTTCCCTTCAAGGGGCAGTGTTTGTGTGGATCGATTCAATATGAAGTTGATCAGATCGAACCCAAGATGGGGCATTGTCACTGCACCATGTGTCGTAAGTTTCACGGTGCTGCATTTGCCACTTATGCCGAAGCTAAGATAGAAAAGTTTAGATGGCTATCAGGCGAGCATTTGTTAAAGCGTTATTTGGCGTCCAATGGAACAACACGGCAATTTTGTGGAACTTGCGGTGCCAGTATGACTTTTTCGCCGTCTAACGATCTGGGCCAAGTCATTGAGTTTGCCTTAGGCACCTTAGAGTCCGACATAGAGCATCGACCAGACGTACATATATTTAGGGATAATGCGGCTAGTTGGTTTGAGTTGAATGACGAGCTGCCGCAATATACTCAAGGTAGAGATAGCGAACTGGTTGCAAAATGAATGGTTTTCCCAAGACACGACTAATATTTAAGAGGAGTAATTATGAGTGCATTTTTAATTGTTGATACCAAAATAAACAACGCAGAAATTTATGAAGAATACAAAAAAACGGCCAAACCCATTGCGGAGAAATTTGGTGGTGAGTACGTGGCACGAGGGGGTGAATTAGATGTTCGAGAGACCGATTTATGGACGCCCACCCGTATCGTGATTATCCAGTTTCCAGATATGCAAAGCGCGCAGGCATTTGTCGATTCAGAAGAATATGCGCCGGTTAAGCCGCTGCGCCACGACAATGCCGATTGCACGCTGTTCATCGTAGACGGGAGTTAGTTTTTCTTTACAAATACACGGGGTTGTTTAGTTTGATCATACTTAAATAGAAGTCAAACTTAGTGCTTTCGTGTAAATTTAAGCCTGTTCGTTAACTTGATAGATCCTTTCCATGGCGCATTACATTCTGACTTACATTGGTGGCAACCATCCCAAGACACCTGAAGTAGGGCAAAAGCATTTTGCTAAATATAAAGAGTGGCTTGGGTCACTGGGCGACGCTGCGGTTAGCCCGGCTAACCCTTTAAAGAATACGCGCACCGTGAATTCAGATGGCTCCGTGACCAATGGCAGCACATCAAATATGTCGGGTTACACCATCGTTGAAGCTGAAACAATGAAAGCCGCTATCGAAATGGCAAAAGCCTGCCCGTTTCTAGAAATTGAAGGCAGCTTGGAAGTGTCTGAACTGATGCAGATGTCGGTCTAAGGCGCGTTATTTTTATCCAGTTGTAAACAATGTGTTTTACCTTTTTGTTCTTAACTATTTTACGGCAACGTCGCTGTAAATAACTTATTTGTTGATTGATATATGGAAGCGACGATCAGACAAGTATTTGATACCTACCCGGATCACATCAGACAACCATTGAGCTTGGTTCGCAGTGCCGTTTTCGAGGTTGCTCAGTCGCTAGATATTGAGCTAACGGAAACTTTGAAGTGGGGGCAACCCGGTTATTTAACTGGCAGCACACTTAGGTTAGGCTGGAGCCCAAGAGCGCCTAACGAGTGCGCACTGTATTTTCATTGCCAATCTAGCTTGGTGGAGTCCTTTAGAGAAATCTATCGGGGCGTGTTCGGATTTCAAGGCAATAGAGTCGTCACGTTTAAAGCAGCCGGGGAACTGCCTATGAGAGAGATAAAAGGCCGTATTTCACTCGCGCGTCGCTACCATCAAATTAAACACCTGCTTATGCTGGGCGCCTAATCAGGCGCCCTTTGGCATCTTAAAACATGGTTATCCATTCACGATTAACTAATGTTGTGCCCGTTGTCTTCGTGCTGTTGTGGAGCACTGGGTTTATCGGGGCGAAGTATGCGCTGCCTTATATAGAGCCATTTTTTCTGCTGTGTATAAGGATGTCTATTACAGTGTGTTTGTTTTTTGCGCTATGCCTTGTCTTTAAAGTTGAATGGCCAAACTTAAGCCAAATCCGACATCAAATGGTGTCGGGAGCGCTAATACATGGCTTTTATCTAGGGGCGGTATTTGCCGCTATTAAATGGGATATGCCTGCGGGCATCACAGCCATTGTTGTTGGCCTACAGCCCATACTCACCGCCTTTATCGCTTGGATGTGGATGGGTAATCGCCTGACAGCAACGCAATGGCTAGGGCTGATGATCGGTTTTATCGGTATGACAGCGGTGGTGGTTTTAACCAGTTGTGATGGCAGTTATGAATTCAATTGGTTGGCGCTGAGTGCAAGCTTGGTTGCTTTGGTATCCATTTCAGTAGGCACGCTGTATCAAAAGCGTTTCGGCGGTGGGGTGAGCTTGCTAGCGGGGTCATTTTGGCAGTACGTTAGCACTGCTATTTTGATGGCGGTGTTGGCCTGGAGCTTTGAAACGCGAGAAGTCGTATGGCACCCGCAGTTAATTATGGCATTGCTTTGGCTGATCTTTGGCTTGTCACTTTCAGCCGTGTTACTGCTGATGTACATGATTCGAGAAGGAGAGGCGACCAAAGTAGTTAGTTATTTTTATCTTGTGGCACCGGTTGTTAGCGTAGAAGCTTGGTTACTATTTGGTGAGAAGCTGACACTTTGGTCAATCGTTGCTATGGTAATTACGGTATTCGGTGTTTATTTGGTGGTTAAAAAAACAAAGTAGCTCATAAGTCTAGTGAACAACTTAAAGTTTAAGGCGATACAGATAAATAAGTTTTTCATCTACGAGGGTTAGGATACTATCGCGCTAATTATTGATCAGAATTAAGGTAAGAAAATGAGTTTAGAAATTCGCAAAATTGTTAAGTATCACGAAACGACTTTAATAGAAGGGGGTAAAACTGCTGCTAAACCTTTGCAATTATTTGCAGCTGCTGCGGTTATCAAGAATCCATGGGCAGGCAAAGGCTTTGTTGAAGACTTAAGCCCAGAAATTCGTTCATGTGGTCCGGTATTAGGCGAGGCATTAACCGAAGCAATGCTAGAAATGGCAGGCAGCGGCGCAGCGGTTGAAGCCTATGGCAAAGCCGCCATTGTCGGCACTGATGGCGAAATCGAGCATTGTTCGGGTTTGATTCATACCCTGCACTTTGGTAATCACTACAGAAACGCAGTGGGCGCACAGAGCTATTTGTCCTTCACCAATATTCGCGGGCCTGCAAATGCACCGATCATGATCCCGTTAATGCATAAGGACGATGCTTCGATGCGTTCTCATTACCTAACCATTCAGTTTTCTATCAATGATGCGCCTGCGCACGATGAGATTGTGATTGCATTAGGCGGCTCAATTGGTGGGCGTCCACATCATCGAATTGGTGATCGACATCAAGACTTGGCTGAATTGGGTCACGACCTTGATAAGCCAGCTGGTTAATCGGTTCAAGTTAAGTATTTCTGCATTAAGCCCGGCTACTCGCCGGGTTTTTTGTTGATAAATATCCATGTAATTGCTTCAAATATTTAGTGACACGTCGCGGGGACAAGTAATACATTACTATCTATAACAACAAATTCAACGCACGATGAACTATCCATTTAACTTCACACCCTCTAATAAGAAAATTGACCCCACCAGAAGAAGAGGAGGGCACGTTAAGCCAGATGGGTCGCCCAACGATAATGACCGAGTAGAAATCGGGCCCACTGATCTTGCTATCAATGAATGGGAAGCTTTGGGTTTAACTTTGCCGAACCTAAGCACCATGCGGGAATTTCGCCTTGAGCGAATCGTTAAAGAGCTAAACAAAAGAGATTTAGCCGGTGCGCTGTTGTTTGACCCACTCAATATTCGCTACGCCACCGATAGCACCAATATGCAACTTTGGATAACCCATAACCATGGGCGAGCTTGTTACGTGGCGGCAAGTGGGCATATCACCTTATGGGATTTTCATAGTTGTGAACACCTTTCCGCGCATTTACCACTGGTAAAAGAATTACGCCATGGCGCTTCGTTTTTTTATTTTGAGAGCGGTGATCGCTTAGAAGAGCATGCCGGTCTTTTTGCTGATGAGTTGCAGAGTGTTGTTAAACAGCACGGAGGCGACAACAAGCGAATCGCCATCGATAAAATAGAAATTGTCGGCTTACGTGCATTGGATAAATTGGGGTTTGAGATTTCAGATGGCCAAGCCGTGATGGAGCATGCCCGGCTGATCAAAGGCCCAGATGAAATAAACGCCATGCGCTGCTCAATCGCGTCGACAGAGATTGCGATGGCAGCAATGCATGCTGTGGCTGAACCGGGTTTAAGTGAAAATGATATCTGGTCTGTGCTGCATGCGGAGAATATCCGCCGCGGTGGTGAATGGATAGAATGCCGTATTTTGTCTTCAGGGCCACGCACCAACCCTTGGTTTCAAGAATCGGGTCCGCGCGTGGTGCAAGCCGGTGATTTACTGGCTTATGATACCGACCTTATCGGCCCATACGGAATCTGCGCCGACCTGTCACGTACTTTTCTAATTGGCGATGTTGAGCCGACTACAGAGCAAAAACGCATCTATAAAATAGCGCATGAGCACATTCTAACCAATATGGAAATGCTAAAGCCGGGCACCACTGCATTTGATATCACACATAATGGGCATAGATTACCGCAAGAGTTTCGTAAGGGCCGTTATGGCGTAATGATGCACGGCGTCGGTTTGTGCGACGAATATCCCAGTGTGCGTTATCCTGAAGATGTCGATTCCTGTGGCTACGATCTCACATTTGAACCGGGCATGGCCTTATGCGTGGAAGCCTATGTCGGCTCAGATGGCGGACGTGAAGGCGTTAAACTGGAAGACCAAGTGATCATTACCGAAACGGGATACGAGAACTTAACCAGATTCCCTTTCGAAGCAAATTTATTGGCTGACTAGCGGCTTTAATTTGTTTTGTTACTGGGAGCTTCATTGCTTTTTAGCAAATAGGTGCACGCAGCGACAATTAAACAGACGCCGAAAACCATCATCAAATTGGGCACATCTCCCCAAACGAGGTAGCCCATGATGACGGCAAACACGATATTGCTAAATGTAAACGGGGCGACAAAAGACAGTTCGCCAATTCGAATGGCGCTGATATGAACTAGAAAAGAAGCGTTAATTAGAATGGCGCTTAATGTGAGCAAACCTATTTCAGTCATGCCCAATGGCTGCCAGTTTGGTATTGCTATCACGGCGCTAAACAATGTCACCAAAATAGTGGCAGTAAACGTCACGTGGGCCGTGTGAATTTGGGCTGGCATTTTGGCGGTGGTTAGATCACGGATCGCTAAAAATACGGCAGCGCCTACCGTTAGCCACAACACAGGTTGAAAGGCTTTCCCCAGCGGCTGCGTGACAAACAACATACCGCTAAAGCCAACAATAACCGCGAGCCAGCGCAAGGCCTTTACTTTCTCACCCAAAAACATCGCCGCGAAGAGGGTCATAAAAAATGGCGATATCCATAACAGCGTAGATGCCAACGCGATGGGTGCTTTCGACAAGGTATAGACAAAACAACTGGTGGCGCCCACTTCACATAGACCCCGAATGAGGTTGTGTTTATTCAAAACATCTTTGGTAAAAATCGGTTGTTTAATAACGGTGAGATAAACCGAAAAGAGCGCAATGGCAATGCAGCCCCGCACAAACAGTAATTGGCTGACGGAAGTGTGTTCGCTGGCGAGTTTTGCGGCAGAGTCGTTTAGTGTTAGCAAAAACATGGCTAACACGATCATGCAGGCGGCTTTTATGTTTGAGGATTTCATACAGGTGTAAAGGTCTAGAGCTTTGTTAGCACTATAATGAATGGCTGATTTCAAATTGGGCGCGATTACAGCAGAGTTGAGGGAGAATAAATACTATAAAAGTAAGATTGTTTCTGGTCATTGAAGCCTTTTAAGCTACTGGCTTGCGTAGGCTCGCTACAAAATAGTTTATAAAGCGTAACTTAGGCTTAACAATCGTTTCGAGTATTTGGCCTGTTCACTTTTTTATATGAGATACTGTAATCACGCAGTCGCTGGTATTGTTGGTCGGCGTTCTGTTGCTTGGTGCCAAGGGCAAAATTGGAAGGTTTTTGGCTAGATTATTTTAACAAAAGATAATATTGGTATGAATTTAAATCGAATTTCAACGCTTTTAGTCCTATTGTACGTTGTTATCGTTAGTGCCTCCGCCGTCGCTGTAGGAACAGATGAGAGCGTTAATACGGATCAACTAGACCTAGAATCGATTGCATCGAATCCAAAATTATCAAACGACACACAAATGCTAAGTGCGTTTGAGAGCGGCTCAGTTACGATAAGTGTTGTGTTTAGCCTGAGACATTCAGTTGCAGCACAGGAGTTGTCAGCACTTTCCTTAGAGATGAGTGGCGTACAGTCAAACGTGAAGACTTCAGCTTCATCTGAAGTAAATGGTCCTTATTACAATTTGTCCAACCCTGACATCAGAACGAAGTTGGCTAGATCAGTAAAAACTGAGTTAGATAGTTTTCGAGTAGGCATTGAGGGCTACAGCGCAGCCAGTGTTTCTGCGAATAATTCTTCAGCCATAGCGCCGATAACAGTAACAAATCAATTTACCTATTCTTTTGGTATTGCCGCTAATGTAACCCTGGCCGGCCTCGAGTATCTATTGCAAAGCGATAAAGTAATACTGATAGAGGAGAACTTGATTCTCACGCAACATTTAACTCAAGGCATTAGCGTGATGAACGGCACCACAACCCGCAATACCTACAAAGGTGCAGGAGTGGCAGTTGCAATTGTTGACACCGGCATAGACGACAGCCACCCTGATTTGGATGGTGGCAAGGTATTAGGCGGTTATGATTTTGGTGATGATGACACTAATTTCCGCCCCACATCAAATGGCAGCTCACATGGCACTTCAGTAGGCGGAATCGTCGCGGGTGATGTGAATACGGTAGGTGATTATATTGGTGGGGTTGCCCCGAATGCCAAACTGTATGGGTTAAAGATAAGTCCAGGAGACACTGGCTCAGCTAGTAGTGCTGATATGGTGGATGCGTGGGAATGGGCAATTACCCATCAAAACGATGACCCAAACAACCCAATTCTAGTGGTCAATACTAGCTTTGGCGGTGGTCGCTACACGTCTTCTTGTAACGCCACAGACAGCTCAATGACGCAGGCGGCGTTAAACGGCGTTAACGCGGGTATGACGCACTTTGTTTCTTCTGGGAACGATGGTTATTGTGATGCGATGGGCTGGCCTGCCTGTATTACCCACGTTAATTCGGTTGGTGCAGTCTACGATGCCAATATTGGTAACCCTGGCAACTGTGTGTCAACTCTTTCTTGCTTAGATACGACTCCAAACGCTTCTTGCCCTGCCGGTACAGAAGCCTATTTTCCGGGCTCTACCACTAGTGATCAAGTTACCGGGTACTCAAATTCTGATACCAATTTAACCATCTTTGCACCGTCGAACAATGCTTACACTGCAACCATTGTAGGGACAGGTAACTCCGTGAATAATAACTACACCACCGGTTTTGGCGGTACATCCGCGGCGGCACCTTATAGTGCTGGCGCTGCGGCCGTGCTGCAATCAGCCGCCAAAGCAAAGATGGGTCGGTTCCTGTCACCCGCAGAAGTTCAACAATATTTCGTTACAAATGGACAGTCGATCACTGATTCAAAAGCCAGTCTGACTAAACCAAGAGTAGACTTAGGTGCCGCTGTGCTTGCTTTGCCTACCACTATTTGGGATTTAGTTGTTGAATCGCCCAGTGTCAGTGACAATAGCGTCACAACTGGACAATCGTTTGATATTAATGCGACGGTAAGAAATCAAGGAACGGAAACAGCGGCAAGCACCACTTTACGTTATTATCGTTCGGACGACGAGGTTATCTCAACCGCGGATACATTTCTTGCATCCGATGAAGTGCCAAGCTTGGATGGTGGTGCTACTTCGGCGCAATCTGAGTCTGCAAGCATCAACGCCATAGATACTTATTGGGTCGGTGCCTGTGTAGACGCGGTAGCAGACGAGTCGTCTACCTCTAATCAATGTTCAACTGGAGTCCAAGTCATTGTGTCGGCGCCTGCTTTAACGCTGTCTATCGTTGCCGGCTTGATCAGCGAAACAGATGGCAGCACCACCGCCACTGTTACCCGTAATACCGATACTACTGCAACCTTGACCGTAGACCTCGTCAGCGACGATACAAGTGAAGCAACGGTTCCGGCAGCGGTCACGATTGCTGCCGGAGAGACTACTTCAGAACCATTTAATATCGCTGCCGTCGACGATGCCTTTGTAGACGGAAACCAGACGGTCACCGTTACGGCCTCTGCGACTGGTTTTGCCGTCGGCACTGATACGCTTGCGGTAATCGACACAGATACGGCGGCAATTACGTTGGTTATCACTGCTGATTCCGTGAGTGAAGGTGATGGCCCAGTGGCTACCACCGCCACCGTATCGCGCAATAGCAATACGACTTTGGCTTTAACCGTTACTCTGTCCAGCGACGACACTACAGAAGCCACCGTGCCAGCTAGCGTAACGATTGAGGCAGGACAGACGACCTCACCGGCATTTAGCCTGAATGCAGTAAACGATTCAATTGTGGACGACACACAAAATGTCACCATTACCGCCTCTGCTACAGAACACGCCGCCGGTACGGATACGCTGGACGTCACCGACGATGATACGGCGGTGCTAACCCTGTCGATAGTCACAGCTTCAGTTAGCGAAGGTGCCGGCGAAGCCGCCACCACCGCCACCGTGTCACGCAATAGCAATACTCTCGCAGCGCTGTTTGTTTCTCTGTCCAGCAACGACACTACAGAAGCCACCATCCCAGCTAGCGTAACGATTGAGGCAGGACAGACGACCTCACCGGCGTTTAACCTGAATGCAGTAAACGATTCAATTGTGGACGGCACACAAAACGTCACCATTTCTGCCTCTGCTAGAGAACACGCCGACGGTACCGATACGCTGGACGTCACCGACGATGATACGGCGGGGCTAACCCTGTCCATAGTCGCAGCTTCAGTTAGCGAAGGTGCTGGCGCAACCGCCGCCACCGTATCGCGCAATAGCAATACGACTTCGGCTTTAACCGTTACCCTGTCTAGCGATGATATAACAGAAGCTACCGTGCCAAGTTCGGTTGCCATCGCGGCAGGTGCAAATGTCTCGGCTGCCTTTAATATCACCGTGGTTGACGATGTGATTGTGGACGGCACACAAAACGTCACCATTACCGCCTCTGCTGCAGAACACGCCGCCGGTACCGATACGCTGGACGTCACCGACGACGATGATGATGACCATGATGGCGTAGAAAACTTAGAGGATAATTGCCAGTTTGACGCGAATCCCGATCAACTCAACAGTGATACAGATTTTCTTGGCGATGCCTGTGATGGCGACGACGACAATGATTCTTTGCTGGACGACGATGATAACTGCCCGTTGGTAGCCAATTTCGATCAACTTGATGCAAACGACAATGGTGTTGGCGATGTCTGTGAATTGGAAGTAGATGATTTGTGTATTGTAATCAAATCGACCAACGGTGGTGTATCGGTTGTTTGTCTTTAAGATTCAGTCTCTTTAGCGCCAGCGCTAAAGAGACTGAGGTTGATTTACTCATAAACGGGTATTTACCCATGAGTGTTGATTGCCTCCTTGCGTATGGATATTATCCTCCATAAATTCAAAGGGGTCAGACAAGAATGGCACTGACTTAAGGGCTAAGCCATTGAAATAACTAAATAAAGAGTTGGTTAAAGCGGTAATATTTAGTTCGCTAAAACCTGATCGCACCGATCAATAACCAACTCTCAATGCATCCTACCCAAGCCCGTCAAACTTATCAACATAAACGCATCCGTCATTACGCTAAAGGCAGTAATTCGACTCAATTCTTTAACTTTCTAACCGAGCCCAAACTGTTTGATCAGCTAGAAGAGCTACTACCTGATCATCGAGAGCGATTATTCCCTCCAACCGAAACCCTTTCTATGTTTCTGGC
>JBLIOD010000028.1:0-34328 GCA_047639475.1 Gammaproteobacteria bacterium | reverse complement strand
TAAAAAGCTATCCATGGGTGTTCTCCATTGTTTGGCCCCCTAAGGTGTTGATATCTGTGTGGGAAACAGTGTCTAAATTTCCCGCAGCGTTAAAATCGTAACTGTCGTTTTCTATTGCACGAATGAGATGTTGATAAGCCCTAATATGTAAATCAGCTTCACCGGAGCCGGGTGCCTGTAAGGAATCATACAGCACATAAGGAGAGGTGAATTGCATGTTGCACAGTGTGGCAGTTTGTTCGAAGGGGGTAAGGAATGTTCTCAACGTGTGGTTTTGATAGCCGCCTTGGCTGTAAGCGTCTTCAGGACCGCCAGCGGTCATTGCTAGCATTAGGGTTTTGTTCGCAAGCTGGTCACCGTCAGTCCCAAAAGCGAAGCCTTGTTGTAATACTAAGTCTTGCCATTCTTTGATGATTGACGGTGTGGAATACCAAAAAATAGGGAATTGAAATAAGATCACATCGTGGTCAACTAATCGCTGTTGTTCCTTGACGATGTCGATTTGAAATCGGGGGTACTGGGCGTATAAGTCCACGAAGCTGTCGCCGCGTTCTTGTTTTGCGATTTTGGCCATTTTGGTGTTGACACGTGAATGGGACTGACCGGGGTGAGCGTAGTAAATGAGCAGTTTAGCCATTGAACAAAAAAAGCGAACAAATTATAAAGCGCTGATGATAGCAGCTTAAAACCAAGGCAACTTCGTTTTAGATTTAGCATGGGTATAAAGCATAAAATTGGAAAATATAATCGTAAATTACGGTATCCTTCGCGGCATCTATTAATTGACTGTTTAGCGTGATTGAAGCCAACGAAATCAAGACATCTATAAGCAATGCAAGCCAGCGTATTGAAGCGCTGAGGGGGTATCTTTGACTACGCTGAAAAGAAAGAGCGCTTAGAAGAAGTTAATCTACAGTTGCAAGACTCGGCCATTTGGGACGCCCCCGAACTGGCTCAAGCATTAGGCAAAGAAAAAGCCACCTTGGAAAACATTGTTGAGGTGCTTGATACTTTGACTCAATCGACTATCGATTCGGCAGAGTTGTTGGAGATGGTGTTGTTGGAGGATGATGAAGAAGCCTTTGCTCAAATAGAGATTGATTGCCATGCGGTTGACGCTTCGCTGGAAAAGCTTGAATTTCAGCGAATGTTTAGGGGCGAAGCTGACCAGAATAATGCATTTTTAGACATCCAATCTGGATCAGGCGGCACCGAAGCGCAGGACTGGGCAGAGATGTTATTACGCATGTATATGCGTTGGGGTGAGGCGCAAGGGTTTACTGTAGAGCTCATCGAAAAATCTCATGGCGATGTGGCGGGCATTAAAAGTGCCACGATCAAGATTGTCGGTGAGTATGCTTACGGCAATTTGCGCACTGAGTTAGGGGTTCACCGTTTAGTGCGAAAAAGTCCCTTTGACTCTGGTAGTCGTCGCCATACTTCATTTGCCGGCGTGTATGTGTACCCGGAAATTGACGACTCATTCGAGGTAGAAATTAACCCGGCTGATTTACGCACGGATACCTACCGAGCAAGTGGGGCGGGTGGACAACATGTTAACAGGACTGACTCGGCGGTACGTATTACGCACATTCCGACGAATATTGTGGTGCAGTGTCAGAATGACCGGTCGCAGCATCGAAATCGGGCTGAAGCGATGTCAATGTTGAAAGCCAGGTTATTCGAACGCGAAATGGCGAGTCGCAGAGGCGAGCAACAAGCAGTAGAAGATGAGAAGTCAGACATTGGTTGGGGCAGTCAAATTCGTTCTTACGTGTTGGATCAGTCTCGGATCAAAGATTTACGCACCGGCGTTGAAACAGGCAATACTCAAGCGGTTTTAGACGGCGGCTTGAACCTATTTATTGAAGCCAGTCTAAAAGCTGGTAATTAGACATATTATTTGAAAATGACACAGACAGACGACAACGAACAGATCAGCCAAAGAATGGCCAAGCTAGAAGCGATTGAAGAGCAGGGCAATGCCTATCCCAATGACTTCAAACGAGACGACTTTATTGGCGACTTTTTAGCCAGCGCTGGAGATAAAACCAAAGAAGAATTGGCCGAGGCAAAGATAACGGTACGTTTTGCTGGGCGAATGATGTCGCGTCGGATAATGGGTAAGGCCAGCTTCGCGCATTTGCAAGATATGACAGGCCGAGCGCAAATTTTTGTGCAACGAGACGCCTTGCCAGAAGGGCAGTATAACGAAGAATTCAAGAAATATGATATTGGCGATATCTTGGGCGTTGAGGGTGAATTGTTTCGTACCCAAACAGACGAACTGAGCGTGCGAATTAGTTCGATTCGCTTGTTGACTAAGTCGTTGCGACCTTTGCCTGAAAAATTTCATGGCCTGACTGATGCTGAAATGCGTTACCGTCAGCGTTATGTAGACCTCATTATGAATGAGGAAGTGCGTGACATTTTTAATAAGCGCGCAAAGACTGTCCAGTATATTCGTGATTATTTAGTAGACCAGCGTTTCATGGAGGTTGAGACGCCCATGATGCACCCGATTCCGGGAGGCGCTGTCGCGCGACCGTTTAATACCCATCACAATGCCCTAGATATTCCGCTTTATTTACGCATCGCTCCGGAGCTGTATTTAAAACGCTTGGTAGTAGGCGGCTTTGAGCGGGTGTTTGAAATCAATCGCAACTTCCGCAACGAAGGAGTAAGCACAAGGCATAATCCAGAATTCACCATGTTGGAGTTTTACCAGGCTTACGCGACCTTTGAGGACTTAATTGATCTCACCGAAGACATGCTGCGTGGTTTAACAGAAGCGGTAACCGGTAGCTCGCTGATCACCTATCAAGGCGAAATCTTGGATTTTGGCAAGCCGTTTGAGCGTATGACCATGGTGGAAGCCATCGTGAAATATAATCCAACGATTACGGCTGAAGATTTGGCTGATTTTGATAAAACACGCGACATTGCGCTGGGCTTGAAAATTCACGTTAAACCAGGATTTGGCCTGGGTAAACTACAAACTGAAATATTTGAAGAAACAGCTGAACATCAGTTGATGAACCCTACATTTATCACGGCATACCCTGTTGAAGTTTCGCCGTTGTCTCGCCGTAATGATGACAATCCTGAAATCAGCGATCGATTTGAGTTTTTTGCAGCGGGGCGTGAAATCGCCAATGGTTTCTCAGAGCTCAACGACCCAATCGACCAAGCTGAGCGTTTCAAAGCGCAGGTACAAGAAAAGGATGATGGTGACGATGAGGCCATGCATTACGATGCGGACTATATTCGCGCACTAGAGTATGGTTTGCCCCCCACCGCGGGTGAGGGTATTGGTATTGACCGTTTGGTGATGCTATTAACTGACAGTGCATCGATTCGGGAAGTATTGTTATTTCCTTTGATGCGCCCAGAAGTCTAACGGCCACTATTACATGATCAAACCGCTAGAGTTATTCATTGGCCTGCGTTATACGCGGGCAAAACGGCGTAATCACTTCATATCATTTATATCCTTGGTGTCTATGTTGGGCATCGCGCTCGGCGTGTGGGCCTTGATAACCGTTTTGTCCGTAATGAATGGTTTTCACAATGATTTACGTGACCGAATTCTATCTGTGGCTTCTCATGCAACCGTCACGGGATATGATGGCAGTCTAGCCGATTGGCAGGCTGTGGCCAGTTTAGTAGGGAAAAACCCAGAAGTGCTGGCCAGTGCACCCTATGTGTTTGGTCAAGGTATGGCTTCCTTAGGTGGTAACGTTAGTGGGGCGTTGATAAGAGGGATTGATCCAGAACTTGAACGCGACGTTTCTGAGGTGCTTGATAAAGTTATCGTTGGCAATGCCAGTGGTTTGCAATCAGGTCAGTTTAGTATTCTGATTGGTAGCAGTTTAGCCGCACAAATTGGCGCAGATCTGGGCGATAAAATCACTATCATTGCCCCAAAAGGCCGCGTAACACCAGCAGGTTTGTTGCCTAGGATGAAGCGATTTACGGTTATCGGCATATTCGAGATGGGCATGCACCAATATGATAGCGCCTTAACTGTGATGCACCTTGATGATGCTGCCTTATTTTTAAGTACCAAAGGAAAGGTGAGCGGCTTGCGCTTGAGCTTACAGGATACCTTTGAAGCGCCAAGAATTCGTCGAGACTTACTGGCCCAAACCAGCGGTAATTTTCGTATTCGAGATTGGACCCAGGATAATGTCAGTTTCTTTAATGCCTTAAAAGTAGAAAAGCGAGTGATGTTTATTATCCTTACCCTGATCATTATGGTGGCAGCGTTTAATATTGTCTCTACTTTGGTTATGTTGGTGACAGACAAACAGTCTGATATCGCGATACTACGAACGCTAGGAATGGCGCCCGCTGGCATCATGAAAATATTTATGGTGCAAGGCGCCGTCATTGGCGTTATCGGTACTTTGTTGGGGGCACTGCTGGGCGTACTAACGGCAATCAATGTGGAAGCGATGGTTAGTTTTTTCGAAGGCGTGTTTGGCGTGCAGTTTTTCCCTCCAGAGGTCTATTTTATTAGTGGTTTCCCTTCCGAGATGCGGGTGCCGGATGTCATTGGTGTGGTGCTGCTTTCTTTATTTTTGAGCTTTCTTGCAACACTTTATCCGGCATGGCGTGCGTCGAAGTTAGAGCCCGCCGAAGCATTGAGGTACGACTGATGTCTGCTGTTCTTGAGACCAAGGGGTTGACGAGGCGTTTTAATGACGGTGTTTTAGACGTGGACGTAATTCAAGATACCCACTTTACCGTCAATGCGGGTGAGCAGATTGCGATAGTCGGTGCGTCCGGTTCCGGGAAAAGTACGTTGCTACACCTGTTAGGCGGTTTAAGTAAGCCTACCAGTGGAACAGTCTGGGTAGATGGACAAGAAATTGCCAAGCTCAGTGCCAAAAAACAAGGTCAACTTCGTAACGAAACCTTGGGGTTTGTTTATCAATTTCATCATCTGTTGCAAGAATTCACTGCTTTAGAGAACGTGGCTATGCCGCTGTTAATTCGCGGCGTTGAATCCGAGAACGCGATGGCGACTGCCGAAGATATGCTGATAAAAACGGGTTTGGCTAAACGATTAGAGCACAAGCCCGGCGAGTTGTCAGGCGGTGAACGTCAGCGCGCAGCGGTGGCAAGAGCACTGGTGACCAAGCCGAAATGCGTGTTAGCGGACGAACCCACAGGAAACTTGGATCATCAAACTGCCGAAAATATTCATGCCTTGATGGTCGAGCTAAACCAAGAACTGGGTACCAGTTTGGTGGTCGTCACGCACGATCGATCGTTGGCCGCGCGCCTACACAAACAATATCGTTTAGAAGAGGGGCAATTGGCGCTTTGGGCTGGGGAGAATGAATAGTAACCAAGCTGCCGTAGCATCAAGCCACAATTTGTTACCCTTGCAAGAGCCTGACTGGATACGTTCTGATGCAGTTGCCTCTCCTTTGTTTACAGATGTAATTAGCCATTGGCTACTAGATGCTAATTCTTTAACGGATAGATTGCGTGTAATGCATGCTGAGCATTTCAACCTCCAGTTGCTCAGCTGGCAGCAAGCGTTGCCACTGGCTTCGGAATGTACTCTCTTAAAGGTGAGCGACGCCCATAATGTTTGGGTGCGCGAGGTGGTGTTGTGTAATGGGCAAACGCCATTGATTTTCGCAAGAAGTGTAATAACAGGCAATGATGCTTCTCTCATGCAAACCCTAAATGGCTTAGGTAAAGAATCATTGGGCGGTTATCTGTTCAATTCGCCCAATGTGATAAGAGGAGAAATGCAAATAGCCAGAGTGACGAATGACATGCTGATATTGGAACCTTTTTTGGCTGCAGGCCTTCCCTTAGCAGAGGGCTATTGGGCCAGACGATGCCTATATCAAATTGGGTTGGCTCGCTTATTGGTCAACGAAATATATTCGCCTTCTGTATTCTGAGGTAAATGCTTGGTAAGGGCAGTCAACTGTTTGTTAACCCACTGCTAGATAGTCAAGCCCGGCTTTATAGTCTATTTTTTGTAAGAAATCCGTAATTTCTTCTCGTGCGCCCCGGTTATTAACGTACACCAAAACGAAGGGCTTAGGTGAGCAGTTAGCCAACCAATCAGGTTCGCTAATGGGTACGTCGGCAATTTTATTTCCAATTTTGTTTGGATTGACATCAATCCACCGTTCTACTTTCAAAGTATTGTTAGCTAACAATAAAAATTTCACTCTTTTTCGAGTGATCCTCCCAGCGCCCCATACGACCAATGAAGTCCCATCGCTTAGTCGGTCATCATGTTGCAGATAAGACGCCCTTAAGGCATTAAATGCATCAGCTCTGCAGTTTATTGCTGTACGAGATAAGCGGTTAGGTGATTCTCGCCACTGTAACAATCTCTCTGCCAGTTTGGCGAATTTGACTCCTTTGCTAGCTAGACGAAGCCATAGTTCATAGTCTTCGGGGAAGTCGCCTTTTCTGTAGGCTCCATTGGCCAAAATCACTTCACGCCTAAACATTACGCTGGGATGAGTAATAGGCGTTTCAACGTAAATGGAGTGCTGAATTTCTTTGTTTGTGAGTAGGGTGTTCTGCCAATTCACGAAGGAGGCGAAACCATCTTTGATTTCAGCTTGGGGAAAAATGTCAACTTGGGTGCCCAGTACTTCTATATTTGGATGATTGCGCAAAAACGAAAGCTGCTTTTCCAAGCGACTAGGTAACATGATGTCATCGCTGTCCATCCGTGCTACAAATTCTGCAGAGCTTGCATTCAGTCCAGTATTCAATGCGTCAACCAAACCCATGCCGCTATTTTTAACAATGTGTACTCTGGTTGTGGGGAGATGATTGGTGAGCTGCTGCGCCAGTGCGATGCTATTATCTTCAGAGTGATCATCAACAATCATTAGCTCAAAACAATCGATAGTTTGACCCAGGCAAGAGTTTAGGCAGTCGGCCAGGGTGGCCGCGGCATTTTTCATTGGAATCAGTATGCAAATATTCATCGTATTTAGTTTAAAATTGCTTAATCTATCGATTGCATGTAATCAGGCTTTTCACTAGAATATGCGACCTTGATGCGGGGTGGAGCAGTTTGGCAGCTCGTCGGGCTCATAACCCGAAGGTCACAGGTTCAAATCCTGTCCCCGCTACCATTTCAGTGGCAACGTTTTTATAATGAAGACTTTGCCACATTAGACGGCGAAAAAATGGGCTATAGGCCCATTTTTTTTGATTTAAATTTTGCCAATATCTCGGAGGTGAAATAGATGCAAAGTGATCCAAATGGGTTGATAAGCTTACTTGAACCCCAAATTGAAGCTTTGGGCTACGAGCTGGTTTTGATTGAGCATACGCAAGATCAAAATGGCGCGGTAGTGCGTATTTATATCGACGCACCCGGCGGCATCTTGTTAGAAGATTGTGAGCAAGTTAGTCGGCAAGTTAGTTTGGTGATGGATTTAGAAGAGCCTATACGTGGCGCTTATAATTTAGAAGTTACTTCGCCCGGTGATGATCGGCCATTGACCAAGTTAAGTCATTTTAAAACTTATCAAGGTGAAGAGATTAAAGTGCTAACGCATGATTACGTGTTAGGTAGACGAAGATTTAAAGGAGTTTTAGAAGAAGTTAGCAACAATTTGATAGTAGTCATCGTAGATAACGAGGCTTATGAAATAGAGCTTGAGCAAATAGAGTCGGCAAGAATAGTGCCTAACTATGATGACTAAGGTCATTTTTTGTTAGGTTGAGTAATTAAAGAAACTGGTGATTTGGAGTAGATAAATGGCGATTACGAATAGAGAAATATTGCTGATGGCAGATGTGGTTTCACGCGAGAAAGATCTCGACCGTGAGGTGATTTTTGCTGCCATAGAGGCTGCGTTATCTACGGCGACTAAAAAATTCCATAAAGATGAGATTAACGCGCGTGTAGATATTGATCGTAATACCGGTGATTACGATACTTTCCGCGTTTGGGATGTGGTGGACGACAACTTCGAAGAGTTTGACGGCAATATGCACTTATATCTTGATCAGGCCCAAGAGGTGAGTGTTGAACTAGAAATTGGTGACAGCATCGAAGAACCGATTGAGCAAGCTGAGTTTGGACGCATCCAAGCGCAAGCGGCCAAACAAGTGATCATGCAGAAAGTCCGAGAAGCAGGGCGTGAGCAAGAGTTACGACGCTTTGAAGAGAGAGTTGGCGAAATGGTGTCGGGCACCGTTAAACGTATGGAACGAGGTGACATTATCGTTGCTTTAGGTGACGCGGAAGCGTTATTACCACGACGTAATCAAATTCCAATGGATGGTTTAAGAACCGGTGATCGGGTTCGTGCATTGCTACAAGAAGTAAAAGCCACTAACCGCGGGCCGCAGTTATTTTTAGACCGTGTCTCGTCGCAGTTCTTAATTGAGTTGTTCAAGATTGAAGTGCCCGAGGTAAGCGAAGGATTGATTGAGATTCACGGTGCGGCTCGAGAACCGGGTATTCGCGCTAAGATCTCAGTGCAAGCAAAAGACAAGCGTATTGATCCCGTTGGCGCTTGCGTAGGTATACGGGGTTCGCGGGTTCAAAGTGTTTCCAATGAAATCGCGGGTGAGCGTGTCGATATTATCGTTTGGTCTGACCAAGTGGCAGATTTCGCCTTGAAAGCTTTAGCGCCTGCTGAAATCGAATCGTTATTGATTGACGAAGAAAAGCGCGCCATCGATGTCGTAGTGAGTGAAGAAAATCAATCACGGGCTATTGGTCGAGGTGGCCAAAATGTACGTTTGGCTTCTGAATTGATCGGCTGGGAATTAAACATCCTTACTGATGAAGAAGCAGAGAAAAAGCAGGCGGCAGAAATTGGTGTATTGGTCGAGAAGTTTAAAGATCAACTTAACATCGATGAAGATGTTGCGTTGGTGTTGGCTCAAGAGGGTTTCAATACCGTCGAAGAAATCGCCTACGTTGAAAAGCAAGAGTTGATCGAGATTGAAGAGTTCGGCGAAGAAATGGTTGACGAGTTAGTGCGTAGAGCACAAGACCTAATGCTGACTCGTGCCATTGCTACTCAAGAAGCGCATGTGCCTGCGGCAGATTTGCTTGAAATGGAAGGTATGGATGAGCCTACTGCTCATGCATTAGCCGTAGGCGGTGTTCGCACTATGGAAGATTTAGCAGAATGTGCTACCGATGAAGTGATCGAAATCATTGAAATGGATGAAGCACGTGCTCAAGCACTAATTATGACAGCACGGGCACCTTGGTTTGCTGAAGAGACGTCTGAATAAGTGACAGGGCCATTGTTGAGATTAATAAGCTCAAGCAAATAATACGAAGGGTTCGTGATAACATCCCTTTGATGAATTTAGTTAAGTAGATAAGCGAAAATAAAGAGGCACAAGAATATGGCACAGGTCGAGATAAAAAAATTTGCTGAGCAGATTGGCACGCCAATTGAACGGCTGCTCGATCAGCTGAGCAACGCTGGTGTGTCTGGCAAAACAGCAGATGGTTCGCTGTCAGACGAAGAGAAAAAAGCCCTATTGGTTTACTTACAAAGTGGTGCGCCTACGGCGAAAGCCGCGCCGTTGGCGATGAAAAGTCGGCAAAACACCGAAATTCGTCAAACGTCTAAATCCGGCGCAGCTAAAACGGTTCAAGTTGAAGTTAAGCGTAAGCGCCGTGTGGTGCACCAAGCGCAACCCACTGACGCGCACGAAGGAGAGTTGCGTAAACTAGAGGAAGAAAAGCGCTTAAGAGAAGAAGGACGCGAAGCGGAAGAAAAAGAACGCGTTGAGAGAGAAGCAAAGCAGTTATCAGAGCGATCTGCTAAAGAACTGGCTGAAGCGGCAGAGCAAGACCGTCTGAATGCAGAGCGCGCAGAGCGAGATGCCAAAGAAGCTGAAATTCGCGCTAAACAAGAAGCGAGAGAAACGGCGGCAGCAGAAGTAAAACGTAAAGAGGAGCAAGCAGCTGCAAATCGAGCGGCTTGGGCTGAACAAAATAAGAAAGAAAAAGAAGCGAGAGAAGCGCGCAGTGTTAATAAAAAGCCAGGCGGCGCCACTCCAGGTGCGGGTGCAGGTAAAGAGTTACATGTTAAGCGTAGCCATCGTGGTAACGTAAAACGCCCAGCACCGGTTAGACGGAATAAAAACGTGCAATCTACTATGGCAGATCAACACGCTTTTGAATTGCCTACGGCGCCGGTTGTTTTGGATGTAGAAATTCCAGAAACCCTGACGGTAGCCGAATTGGCGCTCAAGCTGTCTGTTAAAGCAGCAGAAGTGATCAAAGTGATGATGTCTATAGGCTCAATGGCCACCATCAACCAGACGATCGACCAAGATACTGCCATATTGCTGGTTGAAGAAATGGGGCACAACGGGCGACCAGAAGAGTTGGGCGATATAGAAAAAGATATTGTTGAAGAAGAAGAAGATGAAGGTGAGCAATTGCCTCGTGCGCCGGTGGTTACGGTTATGGGTCACGTTGACCATGGTAAAACCTCTATTTTGGATTATATTCGTAGTGCTAAAGTAGCTTCTGGTGAAGCCGGTGGAATTACTCAGCATATTGGTGCTTATCGAGTGCAAACGGATAACGGCGATGTTTGTTTTGTTGACACGCCAGGCCATGAAGCCTTTTCATCTATGCGAGCGCGTGGTGCAAAAGTAACGGATATCGTGGTGTTAGTCGTGGCAGGGGACGATGGCGTAAAGCCGCAAACCATAGAAGCGCTTAATCATGCTAAAACTGCGGGAGTACCGATTATTGTCGCCATTAATAAGATGGACAAAGAAGGGGCTGACCCAGAACGTGTAAAACAAGAGTTAACCAATCACGAGATCGTGCCTGAGGACTGGGGCGGCGATACCTTAATGGTAGAAGTCTCCGCTTTGACCGGTATGGGTATCGATAAATTACTTGAAACTATATTGTTACAAGCTGAAGTGATGTCATTAACTGCTGTTGCTGAAGGCAGAGCCAGTGGTAGTGTTGTCGAAGCCCGTATGGAAAAAGGCCGCGGCGCAGTAGCCACTATTTTGGTTAGCAAAGGAGAGTTGAAAAAAGGCGATACAGTACTAGTAGGCCGCGAGTTTGGTAGAGTACGTGTAATGCTAAGTGATACAGGGTCGGCCGTAACTTCGGCACTGCCTTCAACACCCGTAGAGATTCAAGGTTTGTCCGGTGTACCTGTTGCAGGTGACGACCTAAATGTAGTGGACAGCGAGCGTAAAGCTCGAGAGGTCGCAACACTTCGTCAGACGCAGCATAAAGACATGAAACTGGCTAAGCAGCAAAGTGCAAAGCTTGAAAACATGTTTAATCAAATGGAAGAGGGTGAAATGAAAACCCTTAATTTGATCATCAAGGCGGATGTACAAGGATCAGTTGAGGCGCTAACGGCATCGCTGGAAAAATTAACCCATGCCGAAGTGCGCGTTAAGGTGATACACGGGATGGTTGGTGGTGTGAACGAGTCGGATGCCAATTTAGCCGTGGCTTCCGATGCCATCATGATTGCCTTCAATGTTCGTGCTGACTCTTCTGCTCGTAAAATCATTGAAAAAGAAGAAGTCGACATTCATCACTACGCCATAATTTATGACGTAATCGATGACATTAAGGCTGCTATTTCGGGCATGTTATCTCCGGTGTTGCGTGAAGAATTCCACGGCATGGTTGAGGTGCGAGATGTATTCCGTGTGCCAAAAATGGGCGCGATTGCAGGTTGTTATGTTCAAGATGGTGCAGTTAAACGTAATTTGCCGGTTCGTGTGCTGCGTGATAACGTGGTTATCTTTGATGGTCAAATTGATTCGCTACGACGATTTAAAGATGACGTCAGTGAAGTGAAAGCGGGTTACGAGTGCGGTATTGGCATCAAAAACTACGACGATGTGCAAGAAGGTGACCAAATTGAGGTTTATCGAATCGTTGAGGAAGCAGCAACCCTGTAACCCGCAATGATAGAAAGAAGTGATCGCAGTCGTCGGGTTGGAGAACAAATAAAACGTAATCTGGCGATTATTATTAACAGGGAAGTATCAGATCCCCGTTTGGGCTTGGTCGGCGTTAGTGACGTGCGGTTGAGTAAGGACTATAAAACGGCAGTTGTTTATATAAATATCTTCAATGATAGTGAAGTAGAAGACAGCATGGCTGCGTTGAATAGCGCAGCCAGTTTTATACGCCGAGAGTTGAGCCAAAGCTTGAACCAGCGAGGCACCCCCAGTTTGACGTTTGAGCACGATGTGAGCATTCGTGATGGAGTGGCTTTGTCAAAACTCATTGATTCGGTTCAATAATCTTGCTCTGTGGGTCGCCGAAGTAAGACACGGGGTACGATTGTTAACGGTATCTTGCTGCTAGATAAACCGACAGGAAGAACTTCAAATCACGCCTTGCAAGCAGTAAAACGCTTACTTGACGCAAGAAAAGCCGGTCACACAGGCAGTTTAGATCCACTGGCCACCGGGTTGCTCCCTCTTTGTTTTGGTCAAGCAACCAAAGTGTCCTCCTACTTGTTGGGCGCGGATAAGCGTTATCTAGTCACTATTAAACTGGGTGTAACCACTACTACTGGCGACGCCGATGGTGAAGTGTTGGATGTCAAACCCCTGGGATTTGATGAAACTCAGTTGCATGACGCCATTGAGCAGTATATCGGTCCTCAAGAACAAATGCCGCCGATGTATTCAGCGCTCAAAGTAAATGGCACGCCGCTATACAAGCTGGCCCGGCAGGGCATTACCATTGAGCGTAAGCGCCGTTCAGTGATCGCCCATGACATTCAACTATTGAGCTTAGAAGGTGAGGAGTTGTTATTGGACGTACACTGTTCAAGTGGTTATTACATTCGCTCGTTGACTGAAGATATCGGCGCGGCGTTAAATTGTGGCGGACACGTTCAGGCGCTACGACGTACCCACGCAGGCGACTTGTCGCTAAGCAATGCGATCAGTCTAGAACAACTTGAAGCCATGGAATCACCAGAACAAAGGCAGCAATTATTGTGGCCCAGTGATGCAGCGGTAAAAGCGTTGCCGACGGTGCATCTGTCAGAGGACGCTATGTTTTACCTGCTAAGGGGGCAAGCAGTACGGGCGCCACAACTGCCTAGCCAAGGTGAAGTTCGGATTTATGGCCCAGAAGAGGTTTTTTTGGGACTGGGAGAAGTAAAGGATTTATCGTATGTGGCCCCTAAGAAACTGATGGTCGATATGCCTGATGAGCAAGTTCCCCTAGCTAGTACAATTGATCAATAACCCACAAAGACATAAGGTTCAGCCATTCAGTTCTCTGATTTAAATTCTCTGTATTTGACCGTTATTTCGGTTTAAACTGCCCCGATGCATAACGATTCCTTATCACAAATTGAACCTTTTTTGAGACTAGGCTGGTTTCTAGGGATATTTATACTGATGATGATCGCGGAGTATTGGGCGCCGCGCCGCCTTGAGCAACACCGACTTGTTCGGTGGCCGGGCAACGTGGGTTTAGTAGTATTAAATACCTTGCTCGTAAGAATTATTTTGCCCGGCGCGACAGTTTGGATGGCTTATAAAGCACAAGTTTGGAATCTTGGGTTATTTAATTGGTTGGACTTACCGAGATGGTTTGAGTTTTGCGTTGCGGTGGTTTTATTGGATTGCGGAATTTATTGGCAGCACCGTTTTGCTCATAGTATTCCGGCTTTATGGCAGGTGCATAGAGTGCACCACACTGATACGCAATATGATGTGACCACTGGTTCTCGTTTTCACCCTATTGAGATTATTATTTCAGTGATTATAAAACTAGCGATGATACTTGTGCTAGGTGCCAGCGCGTGGGCGGTCGTAATTTTTGAAATAGTGCTTAATGCGACTGCGATGTTCAATCACAGTAATTTCAAGATCCCCGTTTTATTAGACGCAAAAATACGTAAGGTTTTGGTTACGCCGGATATGCATCGAGTACATCACTCTATTCTAGTAGAAGAGCTTAATCGCAATTTTGGTTTCAATTTATCCATTTGGGATCGATTGTTTGGCACTTACCAGCAACAACCAAGGGATGGCCATGATCAGATGTTGATTGGCTTATCTGAATATCGCGAACCTGGAGAGGCTCGAATTGATCGGTTGATCAGCCAGCCATTTAGAAAGCCCCTTAATAGAGCTACGGGTCTCAAATAACCTCATTCAGGCTGATGCTTCGGTTGTTTGTACGTTGGTTTGTACATACAAGTTGACTGACTTTAGGTACAATCAGCGCCTGATTTTTTGCGGACCTTTCCGCCTCCAAAGATGCCAGAGACTGACTTAAGTCATATCCGAAATTTCGCCATCATTGCCCATGTTGATCATGGCAAATCGACCTTGGCTGATCGTCTGATTCAATCTTGCGACGGCCTAGCTGATCGCGAGATGAAAGAGCAAGTGCTTGACTCAATGGACATAGAACGCGAGCGAGGTATTACCATTAAGGCGCAGAGTGTGTCGCTTAACTATCAGGCGAATGACGGAAAGACCTACCAATTTAATTTTATTGATACGCCCGGCCATGTCGACTTCTCGTATGAAGTGTCACGTTCGCTAACCGCCTGCGAAGGTGTGTTGTTGGTGGTTGATTCAACCCAAGGGGTTGAAGCGCAAACGGTGGCCAACACCTATACAGCAGTTGAATTGGGTTTAGAGATAATCCCAGTGATCAATAAAATTGATTTGCCTTCGGCTGACCCTGAAAGAGTGCGTAAAGAAATTGAAGATGTCATCGGTATTGATGCCTCAAACGCTTTGCTCACCAGTGCCAAAACTGGCGAAGGTATTGAAGCCGTTCTTGAAGCGGTAGTGGAATTATTGCCAGCACCAAAAGGCAATAAAGACGCGCCACTGCAAGCGCTTATAATGGACTCTTGGTTTGATAACTATTTAGGTGTGGTGTCTTTGGTGCGCATTATGCAAGGCGAATTGATAGGTAACAAGAAAACCAAAATACGCATGATGTCGACCGGTGATGATCACTTTGTCGAACAGACGGGTATTTTCACGCCCAAACCCGAGAAAACAGCATCATTAACCACAGGGACTGTGGGTTTTGTGATGGCCTCATTAAAAGATGTTCGTTCAGCGCGGGTAGGCGACACAATAACCCTGAGCAATAACATAGCCGATCGGCCCTTAACCGGTTTTAAAGAAGCGCAACCGACAGTGTTTGCGGGTTTATATCCGATTGAAAGCGCAGATTTTGAAAACTTTCGAACGGCGCTTGATAAATTAAGTTTGAACGACGCGGCTTTGCATTACGAGCCTGAAACTTCGCAAGCGTTGGGTTTTGGCTTTCGCTGCGGCTTTTTGGGGCTGCTGCATATGGAAATCATTCAAGAACGCCTGGAGCGCGAATATGATATCGATTTAATTACAACTGCACCCACCGTTATCTACGAAGTAGAGATGGAAAAAGGCGAGGTTATTATGATTGATAACCCAGCTGATTTACCCGAGGGTAATAAAATTAAGGAAATTCGCGAACCGTATATCACCGCGAGGATACTCACACCACAGGATTATGTGGGGGCGGTTATGACTTTGTGCATTGAAAAGCGGGGCATACAAATGAACACTATTTATCACTCGCAACAGGTGATGATGGAATTTCAGTTGCCGCTAAATGAAGTGGTGCTAGATTTCTTTGATTTGCTTAAATCAACCACGCGCGGTTATGCTTCGTTGGATTACGAGTTCTTGGCCTATCGTGCTGCAGATATGGTGAAAGTGGATGTGATGATCAACGGCGAAAAAGTGGATCCTTTGGCTTTGTTGGTACACAAAGATCAATCAGTTTATCGTGGTCGTTTGCTGGTTTCCAGAATGCGAAAACTGATTCCTCGTCAAATGTTTGATGTGGCCATACAAGCCGGTATCGGCTCAAAGATTATTGCCAGAGAATCAGTGAAAGCCTTGCGAAAAAACGTTACCGCTAAGTGCTACGGTGGTGATATTTCGCGTAAGCGAAAGTTGCTTGAAAAGCAAAAGGAAGGCAAAAAGCGCATGAAGCAAGTCGGCTCTGTGCATATTCCGCAAGAAGCGTTTCTTGCTGTACTTAAAGTAGATAATTAGGAATTAACGATGGTATTAGAGTGGATTCTATTGGTCGGTTCAATTATAACTGGACTGGGTGTTTTATACGGTAAGTTAAGCAATAAGGACGAGGGTGAGTCACACATCGTAGATTATGGCCGTGCCTTGTTCCCTGTGATAATCATAGTTTTTGCTTTGCGTTCTTTTGTGGCTGAACCGTTTCGCATTCCTTCTGGGTCGATGTTGCCCACATTGCACATTGGTGATTTTATTTTGGTGAATAAAAGCGCTTATGGCATCAAGTTACCGATCATCTATAAAAAAGTGATCCCAACTGGTTCACCAGATCGCGGGGATGTGGTGGTATTTAGATACCCTCGAAACCCGAAGGTTAATTACATCAAGCGTTTAGTTGGACTACCAGGCGATAAACTACGTATGAAAGGTCAACGTTTATTCGTTAACGATCTAGAAGTGCCGACGACAGTGGCAGAGACAGACCACCTCGCCAGAGACTTAGGTCGGAGCTACACCGCGACTCGAATGGTAGAAGTCCTAGGTGATGTTGAGCACGATATTCTGGTGGGAAAGACCAGCAGAATCCGCCCGTTTGAGTTAGTTGTACCAGAAGGTCAGTATTTCGTGATGGGCGATAACCGTGACAACAGCAGTGACAGCCGAGTATGGGGCTTTGTGCCTGAAGAGAACATGGTTGGCCGCGCATTTTTTATCTGGTTTAGTTGGAATGTGGTGGCAGGCGGTGGCGTAGATTGGGGAAGACTGGGTACAGTGATTGACTAGACTTATGTCGGCCATCGATTCGCTACAGAAAAAGATCGGGTACCATTTCAACGACAGCAGCTTGTTGGAAACCGCACTGACTCACCGTAGCTTTGGTGCAAAAAATAATGAACGTCTAGAGTTTCTGGGCGATGCAGTGCTAGGGGCGGTTATCGCTAGAGCACTATTTGAGCGTTTTACCGATGCCAAAGAGGGCGAACTTACTCGTATGCGAGCAAGGTTAGTCAGGGGTGAAACCTTGGCCGTTATAGCACACGAACTAGAGTTCGAGAAATACCTTATCGTTGGCGCAGGAGAACTCAAGGCAGGTGGACGACAACGCAGTTCCATTCGAGCTGACGCGTTTGAGGCCGTCATGGGCGGCATCTATCTGGATGATGGATTTGAAACCGTTAGCAATGTGATTCTTGCTTTATTTGAGGAAAGACTAAGCTCTGTTCAGCCTGACATCGATAAAGATTCAAAAACACAATTACAAGAAGCGTTACAACAAAAAGGTTTGCCTTTGCCGGAGTACGCTATTATTTCTAAATCGGGAAAACCTCATGATTTAAGTTTTGAGGTACAGTGTAAATTATCCGAGCCCGATCGGTCGTTTGTCGCCAAAGCCAAGAGTAGACGCGCAGCGGAACAACAAGCAGCAAAAGACGCCTTGGAGGCATTGTAATGGATAAAAAAGAGCAACCTAAGTTTGGTTTTGTAGCGGTCGTGGGGCCGCCCAATGCGGGTAAATCTACTTTGGTTAACTATATGATTGGCCACAAGGTGGCGATCACCTCGCGTAAGCCACAAACGACGCGGCATCGTATTTTGGGCATCAAAACTACCAAGGCGGCACAGATTGTTTTTGTAGATACGCCGGGCATCCATGATGCAGGTAAAAATAAGTTAAACAAGGTTATCAATAAAGCGGCTATCAGTAGCCTAGAAGATGTAGATGCCGTGCTATTTATGATAGATGATCGTGGTTGGAATGCTGAAACGCAGCTGGCTTTGGACGCTATCGGTATCCCCAAAGCGCCAGTATTTTTGTTGATTAATAAAATTGATAAGCTAAAAGATAAAGACCAACTCCTCCCGTTGATCGCCGACAGCCAAACTCGTTTTAACTTTGCCCACATAATCCCGTTGTCGGTTAAACGCAAACAAAATATTGGTGACTTAGAAGCAAAGTTAATTGATTTACTGCCAAATGATGGCTTGGGCTACGGTTTTCCCGAAGACCAGATAACGGATAAGAGTCAGAGGTTCTTGGCTGCCGAATTAGTGCGCGAACAAATATTTAGACAGTTAGGTCAAGAGTTGCCCTATTCGACTGCGGTTGAACTCAACAGTTTTGAATTTAAGGACGATGATCATATCTTGGTGACAGACATGACAATTTGGGTTGATCGTCAGGGCCAGAAAGGCATTTTGGTCGGTAAAAATGGTGAACGGCTTAAGGAAATTGGCATGCGTGCTCGCAAGCAAATGCAGTTATTGTTCGGGAAACGTACTCATGTGTCTTTATGGGTTAAAGTACGTAAAGGTTGGGCTGACAATGCCGCGTTGTTGAAATCACTTGGCTATAGCGAGGACTAGGTAATCCGAGTCCAACAGCAAGCAGCTTACATGCTGCACTCCCGGCCTTGGTCGGAAAGCAGTTTGCTGGTGGATGTATTTACACGAGAGCACGGTCGGTTTCGGGTCTTGGCAAAAGGGGCTAGACGCCAAAAAACAGGCAGCAGAGCCCAGCTACAAAGTTTTCAAAAATTACAGATTAGCTGGTCTGGGCGTCGTTCTTTACATACGTTAACAGGCGTGGAGACTAATGTGGTTAGGCCAACACGAATGCATCGAACAGTTTTGGCATCGCTGTATTATATGAATGAGTTGGTGTTTAAGTTTCTACACGCTAACGACGCGCACGAAGATTTATTTGATGCTTATGATGAGTGCGTTCAGCGTTTAACTGCGGGAGAACAACCTGAAGATATATTGCGATTTTTTGAGTGCGCTTTACTTAGTGAGATTGGTTACGGGTTGATATTAGATCGGGATACCAATACGGGGGAAACTATAGATGAAACGGGCCATTATTTTTATTATCCGGAAAGAGGCCCAGTTCGGGTTGATACGACAGATAGCGAACAAGCTTTACAAATCAGCGGCGCTTGTTTGACTCAGTTATCCCAGCGCCGTTTTACCGATGCTGCGACGCGTAAGGACAGTAAACGTTTGCTTAGGAATTTGCTGACGCGGCAAATAAGAGGTGGTGAATTTCGCACCCGAAAAGTATTTAGTGATTTGTTAAGATATGCGCCTAGTCATGCAGATTAATCAAAGCAACCCAACCGCGAGTGCTCCGGAATAAAACAGTATGGATAAAAAAATCTTACCTTGCCCTAATTGCAATCATCCCATCAATCTTTCGGAGTTGATATTTGAGGAGATTGCAGAGGATGTGAACACCCAACTTGCCACGCAGCATTCAAATCGAATGCAGCAGGAAATGCAAAAACTGCAGCAGCAGCACGCTCATTCAGCGCAGCAGCAGAAAAGCCAGTATGGCCAGCAACTACAAGCGGTCCAAGCTCAAGTACAAGAACAACAAACCCAACTTCAAGAACAAAAAGCTAAAGTATCCCAGGCTCAGAATAATGAACTCAAATTACGTGAACAAGCGCGGCAATTACAGCAAAAGCAACAAGAGATGGACTTGGAAATTGCCAGAAGGTTGGATGAAGAGCGCAGTAAAATGAGCGCTCAACTGCGCCAACATGCCGAAGCTGACTACGCCCTTAAGCTACAAGAAAAGGAACAGCAGATCCAAGGGTTGCGAGATTCATTAAATGACGCAAGAAGAAAGTCGGAGCAAGGATCTCAAGAAAGCCAAGGTGAAGCCCTGGAGCTGAGTTTAGAAAACGCATTGCGCCAGGCTTATCCCCAAGATGTATTACAAGCCGTCGCTAAGGGCGTAAAAGGCGGTGACGTTATCCAAATCGTACGCAATACGGCGATGCAGGATTGCGGTAGTGTGTTATGGGAATTGAAGAATACCAAGGCATGGTCGCCAGCTTGGATTCAAAAGCTAAAAGATGATATGCGCGCCGCCAAGGCACAGTTTGCCATATTGGTCACCGTTACCATGCCGCCCAATATGCAACGCTTTGGTTTGCTAGAAGGGGTATGGGTGTGTGATTTGCAATGCTACAAGGGCTTGATAACGGCTTTACGCCAACAATTGATTGAAACTGATTTTGTAAAACAAGCCTCAGTAGGGCAACAAGGTAAAAGCGAGTTGGTTTATGAATACCTAATGGGCGATAATTTTAGGAACAAGATTGAAGCCATTGTAGAAAGTTTTAACGCGATGGAAATGCAGCTAATAAAAGAACGCCGCTCCTTTGAAAAGCAATGGAAGGAACGCGAGCAGCTCATCCATAGAATGATGACCAATACCGTGGGTATGTACGGAGAACTCAAGGGAATAGTCGGGCATACCTTGCCAGAAATAAAACAGTTGGAATTAGAAGATTAAAGGAAAGTGAGTTTCGATTTCGATCGTTTAAATAGTTACAATTTGGGGAATTAAAGTGAAAGAGTTAGTAGACGTTATAAAGCGCGATGCGCAGTATTTAGGTAATGGCATTGTCAAAATGGACAGCTTTCTTAATCATCAAGTTGATGTGGGCTTGTGTGAACAAATGGGAAAGCATTTTCATGAGGCGTTTAATGACGTTGATATGAGCGGGATTACCAAGGTGATAACGGCCGAGACCAGTGGTATTCCTGCCGCATTGTTCACCGCTCGGGAGTATGGCGTGCCTATGTTGTTTGCTAGGAAACACGTTTCTGCTGTAATGAACGAAGTTTATTACTTTGCTAAAACAATCAGCCGTACTAAAGGTAACGAAACCAATTTGTTTATTTCTAAACGTTTTATCGACGAAACCGATAAAGTGCTCATCATCGACGACTTTTTAGCGACAGGAAATACCTTGCATGCGCTGAGCAATATTATTTCAGAGAGCGGGGCCCAGTTGCTAGGACTGGGTGCGATCATCGAAAAGCCGCAGGAAGCCGGTCGTGAAAAATTGGGGCATTTAACCGCGCCTATTGTTTCCCTGGCCAAGGTAACGTGGCTAGGTGAAGTGATGAGCGTCGAGTAAAGAGGTATTATGCCGTTAGGCTTAGACTCTTCTTCTGCCCACTACAAGAAATTAAGCAGCGATAACATCTAACATTTCCTGCGTTGCTTGGCGTAAGCCAACGAACAAGGCGCGGGCAATGATTGCATGGCCAATATTTAGCTCCTGAATAGCCGGTATATCAGCCACCCGCTTGGTATTGGTGTAATGCAAACCGTGGCCGGCATTAACATGTATGCCTAGCTTATCAGCAAATTCAGTGGCCGCAACGAGTTGCTCGAACAACTCATTCGATTTAGTGCTGTTATCTGGTTGCATCGCGTAAGCACCAGTATGAAGCTCTATCACGGGTGCACCCATGTCGAAGGCTCTTTGAATATGTTTTTCGTCAGGCTCGATAAATAGAGAAACTCTGATTCCCGCTTGCGTTAACACCTGGGTTGCCTTGGCGATACGATCATATTGGCCGATCACATCTAAACCGCCTTCAGTGGTGAGTTCTTCGCGGCTTTCCGGCACGATGCAACAATCATGCGGTTTGACCTTGCAGGCAATTTCAACCATTTCATCTGTGGCAGCCAATTCAAAATTTAAGCGTCTGCTAGTCATATTTTGAATGGCAGGGACATCGGCGTCCTGAATGTGACGACGATCTTCACGCAAATGAATGGTGATAGCCTGAGCCGCTGTTTTCTCAACTTCTCGAACGGCTTCGATTAGATCGGGGTAAAGTGTACCGCGCGCTTGGCGAACGGTCGCGATGTGGTCTATGTTGACGCCGAGTATAGTGGGGTATGACATATTTTTGCTTTATACGGTAAAAGGTTGATGGCCCATTCTAATTTGAGGCTAACTTGATGCTAGTTTGATTCTAACTCGTCTGATTGTTGCATGGCCCACATTTGCGCGTAAAGGCCTTTGTTTTTTAACAATTCTTGATGGGTGCCTGCTTCACTAATTTTCCCCTTGTCTAATACCAGGATTTGATCCGCATCAATTACCGTAGAAAGACGGTGCGCAATAATCAAGGAAGTATTGCCTTTCGATACGTCTGCAATAGACGCTTGAATCGCTTTTTCAGAGCGGCTATCTAACGAAGAAGTGGCTTCGTCAAAGACCAAAATAGACGCTTCTTTCATCACCAGTCTGGCAATGGCCACTCGCTGCTTTTCACCGCCGGATAACTTCAGGCCGCGTTCGCCGACCAGAATGTCATATTTTTGTGGGTGGCTTTCAATCAGCTGATCGATTTGCGCGCGCTCGGCCGCGGCCTGCATTTCAGTATTGCTGGCATCAGGCTTGCCATACTTTATGTTGTAACCAATGGTTTCATTAAATAAAATAGATTCTTGGGGTACATAGCCCATTTCTTTGCGCACACTATCTAGGGTGCAATCTTTAATGTTTTGGTCATCAATGAGTATCTCACCTTTGTCAGGATCGTAAAAGCGGAACAACAGGCGAGACAGCGTCGACTTTCCTGAACCGGAAGGCCCCACTATCGCGGTAGTCGTACCACTTGCTAGCGTGAAGCTCAGGTCGTCAAGCAACGGTAGATCAGGTTGATAGCGGAAGCTCACGTTTCTAAACTCTATCTCGCCGCCTTTGTGTAGCTGCAATTCTTTGGCGCCTGCTTGCTCTACAACGTCGGGCTTTTCAGCAAGTAGGTCGAACAGGCGTTGCATATCAATAAGCGAGTGGGTGATATCGCGGTAGATAGAACCTAGGAAATTAAGGGGGATGTAGAGCTGAATCAGAAAGGCGTTTATCATCACGAAATCACCGAGGCTCAGTGCACCCGTGGTGACGCCTTGGGCAGCCATTAGCAACAAGATGGTTAAGCCGATCGCAATGATAATAGCCTGACCCACGTTCAAAAAGCTCAATGAAATAGTGCTTTGCATTGATGCGCGACTCCATCCATCTAAAATGGTGCGAAGTCGCTGGGTCTCCATTACTTCATTACCAAACACTTTTACCGTTTCGTAGTTAAGCAAGGAATCCAAGACGTTGGTGTTGGAATTTGATTCTGCGGCGTTCATTTCGACTCTAAAGCGTGTTCGCCATTGCGTCACAGCGTAGGTAAAGATGCTGTAAATCAAGATGGTCGCCGCGGTGACCAGTGCGAATTTGGACTCGAAATTGATGAGTAAAATGCCAATCACTACCGCAATTTCAAAAATAGTCGGCAAAATGCTAAACACCACCAGCCGCATGAAATTCATGATGGCGCGAGTGCCGCGCTCTATGTCTCGCGATAAGGCACCGGTTTTTCGGTCCAAATGAAACGACAGAGACAAGCGGTGTAGTTGCTGAAAAACCTCAATTGAAATGGTATGAATGGAGTTAATTGATGCTTTGGCAAACACGACATTACGCAATTCGTTGAACACGATGCTGCTAAGTCTCAGTACGCCATAGCCCGCGATTAAGCCCAAAGGCACCGCGACAAGTGTTAATTCTTGATTGCCTTCCAGTTGGTCGATGATGCGTTTAAGTAGCAGTGGTACGCCGATGTTGGCGAGCTTGGCAATAACGAGAAATATCAGGCCGATAGCCACTCGTAGGCGATAACGCCATAAATAAGGCCAGAGCATGCTTGCCGTACTCCATTGTGGCTTAGAGTCAAGTTGGTTGTCGTGGTACGAACTTCTCATAGGGTTGTGATCAATGATGCAATTATTGTTTAGCCGCAACAAAAAATTACGGCTTGTAGGGGCGTGTTACACCCCTTGTATCAATTCGAGCTGTTAAGTAAAGATAATGTCACCATTTTCAATACCCACTTTAATGACATCGCCTGGCTTATATCGGCCACTCAATATTTCTTCAGACAAAGGGTTTTCGAGTTCAGTTTGCACCGCACGCTTAAGCGGTCTAGCCCCATAAGTCGGGTTAAAACCTTCTTCAGCAATATAATCTAGCGCGGCTGAACTGATTTCGAACTCAAGTTCTTGTTGTGCTAAGCGCTTACCCAGTATGTTGACCTGAATTTGTGCAATCTGACGAATTTCATTTCTATCCAAAGGATGAAATACTACCGACTCATCTAAGCGATTGATAAACTCAGGCCGAAAATGATTCCCGACCAGCTCCATGACAGCCGCCTTCATTTCGTCGTACTTCGATTCAACGGATAAATCTTGAATGATTGACGATCCCAAATTAGATGTCATGATTATAACGGTGTGTCTGAAATCAACCGTGCGGCCTTGGCCGTCGGTCAATCGACCATCATCAAGCACTTGAAGCAACACGTTAAATACGTCACTGTGGGCTTTTTCTACCTCGTCTAACAAAATCACACTATAAGGCTTTCTTCGGATGGCTTCAGTTAAATACCCACCTTGTTCGTATCCTACGTAGCCCGGAGGGGCGCCGATCAATCTTGCAACTGAATGCTTTTCCATAAACTCAGACATATCAATACGCACAATGGCTTCTTCGGTATCAAAAAGAAAATTCGCTAACGCTTTGCTCAATTCGGTCTTGCCGACACCAGTTGGACCAAGGAACAAGAAAGAGCCATTGGGCTTATTGGGGTCAGACAAGCCCGCTCTGGTGCGACGTATCGCATGAGATACGGCTTCGATGGCCTCAGTTTGTCCAATGACGCGCTTGGCTAGTATCGACTCCATTTGTAGTAGCTTATCGCGTTCGCCTTCCAGCATTTTTGATACCGGTATGCCGGTCCAACGAGAGACCACATCTGCAATCTCTTCTTCGGTGACTTTGGTTCTCAGTAAAGTAAACTGATTTTCATCTGCATCACTAGATTGCTGCAAGCGTTTTTCTAGATCAGGAATTTGACCATATTGAATCTCTGCCATTTTGGCTAAGTCACCCGCACGCTGTGCGGTTTCAAGTTCGTGTCGGGCTTTGTCCAAGTCTTCTTTAATTCGGGTAGAACCTTGCACCATGGCCTTCTCAGCTTTTAACGTTTCATTGAGTGCGCTATATTCCTTTTCCATCTCTTCGATACGGGCATTCAACTCTGTGCGGCGTTCTTCTGAGGCTTCGTCGGTCTCTTTCTTTAGCGACTCACGCTCCATTTTTCGCTTAATAATGCGCCGTTCCAATTTGTCCATATCTTCCGGCGAAGAATCAATTTCCATGCGAATCATGGAAGCGGCTTCGTCTATCAAATCGATGGCTTTGTCTGGCAGTTGGCGGTCTGCAATATAACGGTGCGATAGTGTTGCTGCACTGATAATTGCTGCATCGGTAATCTCAACACCATGATGGACTTCGTAACGATCTTGTAGGCCACGCAATATAGCCACTGTGTCTTCGACTGAGGGCTCTTCAATTAATACCTTTTGAAAGCGTCGCTCTAACGCTGCATCCTTTTCAATATATTCACGATGCTCGTCGAGCGTAGTGGCGCCAATACAATGAAGGTCGCCTCGGGCAAGAGCAGGCTTTAGCATGTTGCCCGCATCCATGGCGCCGTCCGCCTTGCCAGCGCCGACTACCATATGTATTTCGTCAATAAACAAGATTATCTGGCCGTTGGCATCAGAAATATCTTTTAGTACCGCTTTAAGGCGCTCTTCAAATTCGCCGCGGTATTTTGCACCCGCAATCAAAGCGCCTAAATCTAAGGATAATAAGCGCTTATTGCGCATGCTTTCAGGCACTTCGTTATTAATGATGCGTTGTGCCATGCCTTCAGCGATAGCTGTTTTCCCTACGCCGGGTTCGCCAATGAGTATGGGGTTATTTTTGGTGCGCCTTTGTAGGATTTGGATGGCGCGGCGTATTTCATCATCACGGCCAATGATAGGGTCAATTTTTCCTTGCTCAGCTTTTTCAGTAAGATCAATCGTGTACTTATCTAAAGCGTCACGTTGTTCCTCTGCGTTGGGGTCGGTTACCGCTTGACCGCCGCGCATTTCATCAATCGCAGTGCTGAGCATGTCACGCGTTAAGCCGAGGTTTTTAAGGGTGTCTCCTAGCTTCCCTTTGTCTTCAAGCGTGGCCAGTAAAAATAACTCAGAGGCAATGTAATCGTCTCCTTTCTTTTGCGCGTACTTATCGCATAAGTTAAGCAGCTTGCCTAAGTCGGTTGATAGATGCATCTCACCGGCAGTGCCGCTTACTTCAGAAAAGCCATTAATTTGGCTGTTTAAGGCATCGCGGAGTTGGGGGATGACAACGCCAACCTTGTTTAGCAAAGGTCTTACCGTGCCACCTTGCTGGTCAAGCATGGTCAGCAATAAGTGAGCAGGTTCAATAAATTGGTGGTCTCTACTAACCGCTAGGCTTTGTGCCTGTGATAAGGCCCCTTGAAATTTAGATGTCAGTTTGTCCATTTGCATGGCTACAGTCTCATTAATTTAGTCATGCCTTAAATTTGGGGATGGCTAGCTAGAAATCAAATGAGTCGTGCACTTTCTCCTGAACTATTAAGCTGCTTTAGGGTAAAGCCAACGAAACGCGCGCTTGAAATCGTCCAGAATAACGTAGGCTGATGGAATGAGAATGAGACTGAGTAGGGTTGCATAAAGAATGCCGAAACCCAGCGATACTGCCATGGGAATAAGGAATTGTGCTTGGGTGCTTTTTTCTAGTAGCAAGGGAGATAAACCAAAAAATGTGGTGAGCGAAGTCAATAGTATCGGCCTAAAGCGGGCGGCTCCAGCGGTTCTGGCAGCGTCGAGGGTGCTGAGCCCTTCGTTGCGTTTTTTGTTTATCCAATGCACTAATACTAAGGAGTCATTAACGGCCACTCCCGCCAGCGCCAGCATACCCAAAATGCTCATCATGCTCAAGGTCATACCGAGTATGCTATGCCCTAAAATGGCACCAATGGTGGAAAACGGAATCACCAGCATGACGATTAATGGCTGCGTGTAGGATTTTAGCGGAATCGCTAATAAAGAATAGATGGCGAACAAGGCCAGCAATATGCCGTATTGCAAGCTACCAAATGACTCCCCCTGCTCTTTTAATTCCCCAGCCAATTCGTAGCTGATGCTGGGGTATTGTCCAATGATGCTATCTAAGTATGTAGTCAGGTCTTGTGCAATATTGCTGGCATTGATCTCTTTTTTATTGGCATCGGCTGACACCGTCACTCGGCGTTGTCGGTCTTCTCTTTTTATCGTCGAAGCGCCTTGTTCAAATGTAAAATCTGCAATGCTGCTAATCGGCAGCAGTACGCCGTTTGCGGTGCGTACTTGCATGTGCTCTAAAGTGGATTGCGAGTTGCGGTCAATTTCTGGAAATCGTACCACGACGCGCACATCATCGCGGCCACGCTGCAAACGCTGCGCTTCCAAACCATAAAAGGCATGACGAAGTTGTTCACCCAGTTGTTTGGCATCAATGTTAAGAAACTGCGCCGATTCCTTAAGCGTGATTTGTAATTGGGTCTTGCCGTCGGCCAAGCTGTCTTGAATATCAAATAGGCCGGGGTATTGGGCAAGCCGCTGCTTTACGAGCGTAGACAGTTCTTTTATGGCCTGTGTATCATTGCCCAGCAGCGCTACAGCAATGGGGTCGCCGCCGCGGCCAATTTCAGCTCTATAGCTTAGCTCCTTAGCAGTGCTGATGACGCCAACGGCTTCACGCCATTCTTCGACCAGTTGGCGTGTCCCGATATCTAAGGTTCTTACTTCGGGTGCTGTTAATTCTAAACTAACTTGCCCAATTTCTGAGTCGCCACCAGTCGGAGAGGCTCGACCGCCGCTGGCTTTCCAACCTACGCTGGTGAGCACGTTTTTAATCACCGATTCTTTAGTGGTATCATCAGTATACTTTGCCTGTAATTCTAATGCCGCGGCTTCGATCTTGCGTATTTCGATAGAGGTCGTATTTACGTGAGTACCCGCTTGCATGGTTAGCGTGGCGCGCGCTGTTTCGCTATCTACCCTTGGGAAAAATGCAAAGCCAAAACGACCGCTGATCACATAAGTGGCAACCAAAAACGAAAAACCGATAAATACCGCGAAAGTCAGGTAGCGTTGCTTTAATGTGAATTTCAATACCGGTTGATAGCACCGTTCAATGACCCATTCGAGACCAGCAGCAACGCCTTGCTGCGCCCGTAGAAGTACGTTCGACTTCTCTTTGATATACGGTTTTACGTGCGTTAAGTGAGAAGGCAATATCAATTTTGACTCTACCCAGGAAAAAGCCAATACGGGAATGACAATGAGCGCTATTTGCGAGAAAATTTGGCCTCTGACTCCTTCTATGAAGAGCAGCGGTAAAAAAGCAGCAACTGTCGTTAACATTCCAAAGGTAACGGGTACGGCAACTTCCTGTGTGCCATTGATCGCCGCTTGTAGGCTGTTTTTGGATTTTTTAAGATGGCTGTACACATTTTCGCCCGTAATAATGGCGTCGTCCACCACCACACCTAGCACCAAAATAAAGGCAAACAGACTGATAATGTTTAGGGTTACCCCAAGTATCGGCATCAGTATCAATGCGCCCATAAAGGCGATGGGAATGCCCACGCAGACCCACAGTGCTACTGATAGGCGTAAAAATAATGCCAAGCAGATGAACACCAATAAGCCGCCTTGCCAAGCGCTTTTCATTAAGGTTTGTAATCTAAGTTTGACGATCTTTGAGCGGTCGCGCCATAAGCTGATTTTTAACCCGCTGGGGGCTTTCTGTTGCTTGAGTTCAACATAAGCCTTTACTGCATTGGCCACTTTTATGGCGCTTTGTTTTCCGGTGCGGTAGACCTCAATGATGATGGCAGATTCGCCATTAAATTGCGTGTTAACGGGGGTTTCAGCGAACCCGTCTGACAGCGTGGCGATGTCTTTAAGTTTCAATTGAACACCGTCAGTTTTGCTCAGCAGTGCGATGTTACCAAACGTCTCGATCGTCTCGGCGGTATGCGCACTGCGCAGCAGGATTTCTCCTGAATCAGATTTGATAGAGCCTGCCGGTACATCAATAGATGATTGGCGAATACGGCTAACGACATCACCGAGGGTTAGGCCAATTTGTTCTAGTTTTTGTGGCGTAATTTCAATGCCTATTTCGTACTCACGAATGCCGCTCAGTTCCGCGTAACTGATTTCGGGTAAAGCGGCGAGTTCGTCGCGTATTTGTTCACTAACTCGCCTTAGGTCAAGTTCGGTTAGTGCACCGGAAATAGCAACACTAATGACCTCTCGCCTGAAAATAGATACGCTGTATCCAGCTGACTCCACTTCGCTCGGAAAGGTATTAATCGAATCAATGCTACTTTTTACATCGTTAATTAGTTCTCGCGGCTTAAATCCATCTTCAACTTCAATCGCAATGCGCGCAGCGCCTTCATAAGCACTGGAATTAATCCCCTTTATTCCTTCTAAGTCAGCAATGGCTTCTTCTGCGCGGATAACCACAGCTTTTTCAACTTCGCTCGGACTGGCACCTTGGTAAGGAATGGCTACATTAATAACGTCGCGTTCAAAGCTTGGGAATACTTCAAGCGGAATGCGCTCTTTCAGTGACCAGCCGCCGATGGCCAATATAACCAACAAAAGGAGATTTGCAGCGACTCCGTTACGCGCGAACCAGGCGATCATTTAGGCGCTTGCTCGCTAAGGCTGGTCAGTTGCTTCATTGGTGACGATTACCTCTATTCCATCAGCCGCCAACGCAATAGGGTGCTTTATGATATTTAGCCCCTCACTGTTTCCATTTATAATGTTGTCGGCAATTATGAAATTCTCTTCATCAGCCCAAATGGGAACCAGCTTTTGATTGATTAGTTTGTTGTCTACAGTGACTACTTGGATTTCATGATTGTTGCGTACTGCAGATCTAGGGATGACAATGACATCCTGAAGTAAAGTGGCTTCAATTTCGGCAGCGACAAATAGCCCCAAACTAGGTTGCAACACATCATCGCTCAATGGTGATATTTCGGCTATGGCTATTTGCTGAAGGCTTTGCGTATCGACTATCCCTTCTACACGTACTAGTTTGGCGAGCCATGTGCTTTGACCGGCTTTGAGTGTTACCGGCAGGGTAGTGTTCACGAGAGGTTTGAATGAAATGAAGGCCAGCTGTGCATCGCTCAAGGGCAGCCTGACTTCCAGTTTCTCAGTGCTAACCAAATCCGCTATGGCAGATCCAGCATTAACGTACTGACCGACATTTGCTTTGATGGCTGTGATTTGACCATCAAAAGGGGTGGTCACCTTCGTTCGGGCCAATTGGGTGCGCGCTTGTGTTACCCGCGCTTTCGCCGCAGCCAATGTGGCCAAGTTGCTTTTTCGCTGCGGCTCGCGCAGCGCTAGTTGGCTTGGTTTGTCGCTTAAGCCGAGTAAGGCTCGGTCACGCAAAGCTTGATCTCGCTCTGCATCGCCTTGCTCAACCGCTAACTGAGCTTGCGCCAGTTCAGCTTGGACGATAATTAGCGACTGCTGATAATCTGTGTCATCGATTTCGATCAGCATTTCCCCACTACTAATGCGGCCTCCAACGTGAAAATGAGGACTAACTTGTGTGACCTGACCTTTGACTTCCGCCGCCAATGTGCTTCTGACCGCGGCCTGAATGCGGCCACTGGTTTGTAATCTGATTTGGTATGTTTGAGGCCTTAGCGCAATAACGTTAACGTGTGTTGGAGTAGCTGTCTTAACACGACGTGACTGTTCTGGTGCCGTGGCTAATAAATGTTGACCCCAATAGATAAATCCACCTAATACGAGCAGGGGTAACGTTATTTTTAAGGAGATTCGGATAAAAGTTAACATCTTAAGGGTGCAGGTACATGCCTCATTACAAACTAAGGATTGTTGAGTGTAACAAAACTAATTCGTGGTGGCGTCTTTATACTGAACTTGGACGAAAGAGTTCGCTGGGTACTACGTTAGTCTTTGGGTTTTTCGTAAAAAATGTAGCTAGTTGAGTAATCAGAAAATTCGAAATGAACTTTTTGTTCGTTACCATCTTTTACCAAATTTAGGTTCTCGTCCATGACGCCATAACCAAAACGGTAAGGCCGTGATTCGCTGCCGTTGGTGCTCATTGCTGTCGAGAGTTTGTCAATGCCGATGAAGCGCTTTACCAATTTATCACCCGCATAAACTTCAAGCACGCCGTTGGTGCCGGTCCAGTTTTGTACAGCGCGGCCAAATTTATTTTGGGTTTCTTGGGTGCAGGCGCTAAGCACTACAAGGCTTAGAGGTGCGATAAGCAGTGATTTTAATTGCATGGATTTGATGTGTCCTCTCTGGCTTTGCAAGCGGCTGCGAGTAAGGCAGGCATTATTAATAGGAAATCATCGCTGTTTGGGTCGGCGCCGGAATTAGGGTCTTCGCACAGCTCTTCGGGTTCAGTGCCGGCGGCGACGCCATGTTTTGCTAAGTATACGCCTTTAAAGGCGTTCTTACGGCCATGGCCATAATATTTGACGAACCCGTTGAAATCGTAGATGAATTCCTCTGCCCTGGGCCCAACCTGGTCAGCGCCGCCTTCTAGATGAGAGGAAAGATCACTCAGAGTGATGGCTCGATTTACAGCGATCATGTTCGCAACGACTCCCGCAACAAGCGGTGCAGTAGCCGAAGTGCCGGTTAAATAGCTATACCCGCTACTACTGGTTGATCTTATGTTTAAGCCTGGAGACACTACGGTCAAACCAGCACCATATTGGCTTTTATAGTATCGGTCTTCGGTGCCCAATAAACTGCCGTCATCGCTCGCACCGACGGCAACATTTGCATGAGACGCGGGATACCCTATGTAGTCATGTTCGATAAATTCAGTTAAAAGACCTTCATCAGCTTGGCTAAGAAGGTTAACCGCTGTTAGGTTGCCGTTAAAGAAAACACGAAACGGGTCGCCCTCTACCTGACTGGGCTAGTTTGGCCGCCTTGCGTGGGCTGATACCCATACATTAAAGGTCAAATTTATCGTTGAGATGGGTATCCCATCAAGGTTGATCTGTAAATACTGGCAACTATCAGCAGTGCTATTGGCTATTTTTATTGCTTTGCCATCTCCACCGAAAGCATGTTCAGTTGCTGAAGCATCAACAATGGCTGCGCCTGCAGCTGATGGTAAGGTTGAGCCGCATTGTAGGTAATCTGTGCCATCTAGGGTGTTGGAGTCGTCATAGACTGCGTATGCGCCGTCAGTATCCTCATCGTTCGGAAGCATTCCGTTGGTAAAATTGACTAAATTCTTGCCAGTTATTTGGATGTTGTCTATCGAAACGACTTCTTCTCCACAGTCATCAAGAAAGTCACGAAATATGTTTTTGTGGAATGAAAAGCGTGTGTCTTGTGTTGCCATTGCATCGACAACCGGTAGGTCTACTGACATTTTTCTCCACCCTGCACCGGTGTTACCTGCTGCAAAAAACACTGGGGTTGCTAGACTGCCGCGGGAATAGCCATTATTTGGGGTAGTTATTAGGTCGAGCATGTCGTCCATAACACCTGAACAAACAGCCTCACCTGAGGAGTTCAAATCAATTTGCCAACTGTTTACCACCACATCTGCGTGGGCCGCGGCGTATTAAAGTGCATCGGCGACTGTGATGCAGTCCATGGAAGCAGAACTGAAATCTAATTTTACCGGCAGTATTTGCGCGGAATAGGCGCTGCCAGAGATACCGTCTGTGTTGTTTCGTATCGCACGCGCAACGCCGGCTACCTAGGGGTTTGTTGGTGGAAGACGTAGCGGTTTGTTTCTGGTGTTCTTGGGTCGGAGGTAACCAACCCTAGGTCGCGCTTTATCGCCGTGATTTTGTTGTTAATTGCGAGGTATTGCTAAAATTAGCAATGATTTCTGGCAGGACAATGGTCTCAGACTTTCCACTGGCATTGGTATAAATGGGGGCTAGGTGTTTGTTTGCGGCTTGAAAAGACACGGTGTTGGCCATTGAGGCTTTCGCGATCTGTTTAGATGCGCGTATCAATGACATCTCTCCAAAGCGGTGATTCTTAAGGGCACCTCCGAGAATCCAGTTTTTACGGTGTGAATCTGCCGATTGCGAGTGAATAGACTTTATTTGTTATTTTTTACGGAAAATCGCCGTTTTCACCCCATGTTGATGCGCTTTAGGCTCTTTTCTTCCCCTTTGTCTATATTTTAGACGGATTCATCCTGTCTAGTTGAACAAATCGGCGCATGTTGTATACCAAGTTCATCAAACCGATTTTACACTTGATTCTGGATACCCCAATCACTTTGAATTAAAGCCCATTTTGTTCATTGGAGAGCCCAGCATGACTCACAGTTTTGGCTCAATATTTCCGAGATAGTCGTTCTTTGAATCAACATTCTTCAATATCGTGTTATTAATTATGATTTAGGCTCATTTATGTTGATTTCAGCGCCTATTGGTCAATTGAAGACGCAACTATCCTGCATAGTGCCAATCTGGCAAGCCACATATACTTAGGAATTTAGCTCCCTTACGTCTATTAGCGGCCATCGCCGCTATCCCGTAAACTGTCTTGATCTTGGCTAAACCCATGAACCTAGTGCGGGCTAAACCATAATGCTGTTTATAGGTTGCAAAGGGACGTTCACCTCCTGCTCGTGTTACCGCAATAACTGCATTGCGTGCTCGGTCTGCTTCCGATAATGGATTATCTCTATAACCCTTGCGTTGAACTTGGTCATCAATCCCAAACTGTTTGAGCTTGTCTCGGGTCTCCTCTGAGCTATACGCAGCATCGGCGTAAAGAGCGGTTTCATCACCCAACAGCAATTCGTCGCGTAGCTGGCTGTCATGAACATGCCCTGGTGTCACACTTTGACGATGAATAAACCCATGCTCATCAACTCCTGCATGGACAGAATAGCCATACGTAGACTTCTTTCGCCCACGGCTATCATTCTTAATCTGCCAACTCGCGTCAGGGTCTCGCTTAGGCATTCCATATTTGCCATTGCCATTACCTGAAAGGGCCGCCGCTATAGGCATTGCATTGATAATGTTGATTCGCCCCTAGCGCATAATGATGTTCTTCGCTTCCAGCTGGCGATTGATCTCACCTAGCAGTCGATCCCATAGGTCGTGCTCTACTAACTGGTTGCGAAAGCGCCCAAGGGTTGATGCCTCTGGCACATTACCGGCTAACTCATAGCGGCAAAACTTACGAAACAATAAATCTCGGTATAAACATTTGGCTAGCTCAATAGCCGACATGGGATACCATATACCCAGTAGCAAACTGCGGAACAAGCTTAGCAGCGGATAAGAGGGGCGACCTGTAGTAGATGGGTATATTGATGACAGTAGCAGTTCTATTTCACTCCAATCCAATCCAATCCAATCCAATCCAATCCAATCCAATCCAATCCAATCCAATCCAATCCAATCCAATCCAATCCAATCCAATCCAATCCAATCCAATCCAATCCAATCCAATCCAATCCAATCCAATC
>JBLIOD010000027.1:0-35098 GCA_047639475.1 Gammaproteobacteria bacterium | reverse complement strand
TTAGGCGCTCGAACCGATAGGGTTGTAAAAAAATCATGATCGATTACGTGAAATTAGGCAAATATATCTCAAAAAACGACCACTTCGGAAATATCAAGCTACAGCCGTGAGTTATGCTGCACTCTCTTAACGTAATTAGAACGAACTTACCTGTCTCGATACGTTTACGGTGATTTTTTGCAAGAATTACTGCACAAAACACGCTCTAGTTATTCTGGAGAGTTTCTTCATAAGCGAGAGATGGTGGCTGAAATGCCGCCGGGTTTTGATCGGGTGTTTCTATGCTTAGGAAATAGTTAGTCAAGGGTATTTCACGAAGGGGAAAGTGATTTTATTATCAATGATGTATGTGACGTCAAAGGCATCAGACGCTTAGCCGCAACTCAGCATCCAGCGATTATAGGAGCCGGTCTGAGTGCTTGTGATGCTGCTGTGGTGCTGGAAAAGGCCGGCTTTACGGGCATTAACATTGTTTTCAAGGCAGGCTAGATTCCCTCTAGTCGACGCTCCGCTCAGAGAAAAGGTGGAGTTTGACATGGAAGTTGATAAACGCTTACCGGCCAATCAGCAAGCTCTGCAGCTCATAAAAAAATTAGAAAGGGCATTGCCCAGTATGACGAATGGCAGCAAGGGTTTAATGATTTTAAAGCGGTGTTTTTGAAACTTTGGCCAACGCTATCAGTGCCAGTTCAGGCAAAACTAGATCACAAACTGAGAAAGTTTTGGTTCATCCATCGTTATAGAATGGCACCAGAAATGTTCGATTTTATGCAGTACAAGTTAGATGAGGGAAGGTGCCGACCGATTGATCAAAGGGTTTACACAATTCGATTAGAAGATGATCAACAAGTGCAAGTTCGCTCAAGTAATGAGGACACCTCGTTGTTCGATGGTGTGATTAATTGTGCAGGTCCTCAACGATTTTCAAATTAGTTTTCCCACCATTTGATTAAGCAAGGAATCGCAGAAGTTAGCCCGGATGCAAGTGGACTGTGTATTTCGGCTCTGTGCCATTTGCTTGATGCGAAGGGTATTTACGATAAAAAATAACCGTTATTGGTTGTCTTGCTGAATCTTATTACGGCAATTTAGTGGGTGCGTCAGGTATCGCCGAGCAAATCGCAACCTTAGTCAATGACGCGCCTATACAAAAATAACGAAACAGGAAACTGAATTACTATGCTTCTTTGTTCTGAAATGCCACTCTAACAACTTCCCCGATTTTCTGAATTCCTTTCTGCAAGGTCTCTTCATCCGTTACATAGCTCACTCGAATACACTCATACTGATGAGTCCAATCTTTATCCTCTATGCCCGGGAAGAAATGTTGCCCCGCGATGATTAAGACATTTTTTTCCTTTAGGCGGCGATAAAGCTCGTCGCTATCGATGGGCAGGTCTTTAAACCATAGCCACAAGAAAATGGCGCCTTCTGGCTGATGGATATACACTGGCAAATCCTGCATGCTGTCTTGAACAGCCTTCACCGCGATCTGTACCTGCTTTTGATAGTAAGGACGTATTAGATTGTTGCTGATATCTAGCAATTTTCTGTTTTGTACTAGGCGTGTCATCATCGTCGGGCCTAAGCTGCCCGGCGCCAAACTAAAGATCGCATTGGCGCCTGTTAGTTTTTGTATCAACGCTGGATTGGCGATAACAATGCCTGTGCGGACCGCGGGTAAGCCTAGCTTAGATAAGCTCAAGCATAAAATAACATTCTCATCCCAGTAGGGCGTCGCGTCGCTAAATACAATATTGGGGAAAGGTAAACCGTAGGCGCCATCGATGATCATCGGAATGCCGGCCGCTTTGGTTAACTTGGCCAGCTTATGAACTTCCTCGTCGGTGATAACGTTGCCCGTTGGGTTGGTCGGACGAGAAACACACACTGCGCCGATGGAGTCGTCTAAATTAATGTTGTCGAAATCAACACGGTATTTGTAAAATCCATCTTCGCCAACGTCAATCAACGGTTTAATCGCTGTAAATAATGGGGCGTCCGACAAGCCAACATCACCATAGCCTATATATTCTGGTACCAATGGCAGCATGATGGTTTTGTTGCTACCGTCAGGGAAGTCGCCCGCGAGTAAATTAAAAATCAAACCGAAGCTAGATTGACTGCCGTTAGTAATGGCGATATGTGACTCATCGATGTGCCAGCCATATTCTGAGCTAAACATTTCGGCCAAGCTCTTAATGAATGTCTCGTTGCCTTGTGGGCCATCGTAATCACCCACTAAGTTATTAAAGCTGCTTTTGTCCTCGACAATGTTAAGCAACTCATCTTGTAAGATACTCTGTACCTCGGGAATATGACTGGGGTTGCCGCCGCCGAGCATATAAAGCTCTTCACCGGGTGCGGTGTTCACTGCATTGCCTAGATCATCCATTAACTGCAAGATGCCGCTGTCGCTGCTTAGGCGGTTGCCAAATTTTGAGAATTTCATAGTTTAATTTAAGTTTACTGCTGTCGTGATTCTAACGGCAGTTGGCTTAGGTTTCGAGCAAGTATTGCCGATATACTGTGCGTTTTATTGACAGATTTCTTTAACGGCAGAATGAATACGGTTAAGCATCTCGTCCGTGTCGTTATATTCGATGGGAATATGAAACCCTTTGTTTCCGTCGGTGATTAACAGCCCAGGAAAACTGTTTAAACCCAATGACCGCGCCATTTTTAGCTCGTCTGTCAATTGCGTATTTATTTCTTCACTGCGCAAAGACTGTGCAAAAGCGGTTGTGTCTAAGCCAATGCTAGCCGCTGCGGTAATGAGCGTATCTTCATCTGATGGGTTTTGGGCATTTAAGTAATACGCCTGTTGGATCGCTAGGGTCATTTTATCTTCTAGCTCGTGGCTAATATTACGCGCGATTAGTGCAGCGCGGCAAGCAGGATAAGTTGATCTACGTGGTTTACATTCAGACCAAAACGCGTGGTTAAACTGTGTGCCGAGAATACTGTGTTCAATATGTTTCCATGTGCCTGAGAGTTTACTCTGCATTTCTGAGGGCATCGGTTGATCTGAATCGGGCGCCAAACCACCGACAACATTGACAACATTGACCGTGTCTTTCAATTGGGGGAGAACGGTTTCCCAGGTCGAGCGAAAAGCCCAGCAAAAGCTGCACATAGGGTCATGTGCGTGATAAAGAGTTGGTTTGTTCATGCGTTCAGATTACCTCAATTTTATACACAAAAAAAGCGCCCGAACTCAGGCGCTTTAATTAATTCTTAACTTGCTGACTTTATGTCAACGATGGTCCAGCTAATACCAATGATTTACCAGCATCAGTGTCAGTGTATTTTTCAAAATTAGTGATAAATAATTTAGCCAAATCGGTAGCCTTGGTATCCCACTCGCTTGCATCAGCGTAGGTGTTACGTGGGTCGAGAATGTCAGTTTCTACTCCAGATAACGCAGTAGGTATAGCAAAATCAAAGTAGGGTAGTTGGATGGTTTCAGATTCTTCAATGGAGCCATCTAGAATGGCATTGATGATTTCGCGGGTATTTTGAATAGAAATACGTTTTCCGGTGCCGTTCCAACCTGTATTCACTAGATAAGCCTGAGCCCCGACATTTTCTACTCGCTTAACCAAAGTTTCAGCATAGCGTGTTGGGTGTAGACTTAAGAAGGCAGCGCCAAAGCAGGCTGAAAATGTGGGAGTGGGTTCGGTAACGCCGCGCTCAGTGCCCGCAAGCTTGGAGGTGAAGCCAGACAAGAAGTGATACTGCATTTGTTCAGGCGTTAGCCTGGCAACAGGGGGCAATACACCAAATGCATCTGCCGAGAGGAAAATGACCTTACTGGCATGGCCAGCTCTTGAGACAGGCTGGACAATATTGTTGATGTGATAGATCGGATAGGAAACCCGGGTATTCTCTGTTTTTGTGGTGTCCTTAAAATCAATGACACCATCAGATCCCACGCCTACATTTTCAAGTAGGGCATCACGGCGAATCGCACCAAAAATATCCGGCTCAGCTTCTTCGCTTAAGTTAACAGTTTTAGCGTAGCAACCACCTTCAAAGTTGAAGATGCCGTCATCGTCCCAACCATGTTCATCGTCGCCCACTAATTGACGAGTAGAATCGGTTGATAGCGTGGTTTTACCCGTGCCTGATAAACCAAAGAAGATAGCGGTATCGCCATCAGTCCCTTTATTTGCTGAGCAGTGCATTGATGCAATGCCCTTAAGCGGCAATAGGTAGTTCATCATGGAGAACATACCTTTTTTCATTTCTCCGCCATACCAAGTGCCGCCGATTAACTGCATGCCTTCAGTTAAGTTGAAAGCCACGAAGTTCTCTGAATTAAGGCCTTGTTGCTCCCAATCTTGATTGACTGTTTTAGACCCGTTCAATATAGTGAAGTCTGGGGTGAAATCAGCCAACTCTTCGTCGCTAGGACGAATAAACATGTTCTTCACGAAGTGAGCCTGCCATGCAACTTCCATAACAAAACGTACTTTTAGTTGAGTCGCAGGATTGGCGCCGCAAAAGGCATCAACCACAAACAAGCGTTTGTTAGACAAACCTTCGGTAACCTTGCCTTTTAAGTCATCCCAAATTTCTTGCGACATGGGGTTGTTGTCATTTTTGCCTTGGTCCGACCACCACACGTTTTCGCGGGAGGTGTCGTCACGAACGATGTATTTATCTTTCGGTGAGCGACCAGTAAAGATGCCAGTGTCTACTGATACGGCGCCCATAGTGGTTAGAAGGCCTTTTTCATAACCTTCTAGACTCGAGTCCATTTCCTCTTCAAAGAGTAATTCGTAACTGGGGTTATAAACGACTTCCGTACTATCAAGAATACCGAGGTTTTGTAGGTGTTGATCTATGTTGCTCATTGTATCGTTGGCTAAATATTGGGGTGACTTATCTCTACCCTGTAATGGGTATATTTTTTAATAGGGTGCTTTCCGCGTTACTCTGTAAAATAAATAACGCGGTAACGAACTGAGTTTTAGTCTTCTAAAACAAAAGTGACGTGCATTGAAACACTGTATGACGAAATTTGCCGTCTTCGATGCTTACGGTTTGATCTTTAACCCATGCACTGCGAACATTCTTCAATGTCTTGGCTGCCCGTTTCACGCCTTTCTTAATGGCGTCGTCAAAGTCTTTATTTGAAGAAGCGATTATTTCTGTAACTCGTGCTACTGACGTAATTGTACCTATAGTAAAATTTATATTAACGATAATTATAGCTGATGGATCAGCATGATTCACGCTCTAAATGGTAGTATATTGGTATGAAAGACGAATTTGAAAATTAATCTCAATACTTCGCCTGTGAGAGCGGGTATTTTTCATTGCTGTCGCTGCAAACCAACAAGTGGACGCCGCCAGACCCAACTATGACTTACCAGTATTAACGCGCCTATGCTAATATCTCGCCACTTTTTTAATCTCAATACAAAGCGCAATGAAAGTCTTGGTACCAGTAAAACGGGTCATTGACTACAACGTGAAAATCCGCGTTAAGTCTGATCAATCCGGTGTAGAAACCGAAAATGTCAAAATGGCAATGAATCCATTTGATGAAGTCGCCATTGAAGAAGCTTTGCGTATGCGTGAAGCAGGCGTTGCCACAGAAGTGGTCGCGATATCAATCGGCACAGAAAAGTCACAAGAGACACTTCGTACTGCGCTTGCCATGGGCGCTGATGAGGCGGTTTTGATTAAAACTGACGCGGCTGTAGAACCCTTAGGTGTCGCGAAACTGCTAAAGAAAGCAGTAGATGATATGGGACCAGGCGTGGTTGTTCTAGGCAAGCAAGCCATAGACGATGATTCAAATCAAACCGGTCAAATGTTAGCGGCAATGTTAGATTGGCCGCAGGGCACTTTTGCTTCTAAAGCCGAGTTTTCAGATGGCAGTGTTGCACTAAGCCGTGAAACGGATGACGGCATTGAAACTTTGAATCTTTCACTGCCTGCTGTGATCACGACAGACTTACGTCTGAACGAGCCACGCTATCCAAATTTGCCGAACATCATGAAAGCGAAGAAAAAGCCGCTTGAAGTGATCGAAGCAGATAGTATGGGTGTTGATTTTGCGCCACGTTTGAATGTGGTAAAGGTAGAAGAGCCTTCAGAACGTGAGCCCGGCATTATCGTGGGTAGCGTAGAAGAACTAATTGAAAAATTACGTAACGTGGAGAAAGTAATATCATGAGCGTACTAGTCGTAGCTGAACATAATAACAGCGAATTAAATGGCATGACATTGAGCGCAATCAGCGCAGCTAGCCAATTGGGCGATGCAGATGTCCATGTTTTGGTGGCAGGTAGCGATTGTGCTGCGGTGGCTCATGAAGCCGCAAGCGCAGCAGGTGTAAGCAAAGTGCTGCACGCTGACGATGCGAGCCTGGCAACGGGTATTGCTGAAAATATGGCTTCTCTTGTCAGAGGCATTGCCGGTGATTATGGTCATATTTTAGCAGTGGCCACAGCCTCTGGTAAAAACTGGATGCCACGCGTAGCTGCTAAACTAGATGTACAGCAGATATCTGATATTTCTGCGGTCGTCAGCCCCGATACGTTTCAGCGTCCAATCTATGCGGGTAATGCCATTGCGACGGTTCAAAGCACTGACGCAACCAAGTTGATCACTGTTCGTAGCACTTCATTTGAAGCACTAGAAGGCTCGAACTCCGCAGCGGTTGAAAGTATTGCAGCCGAAGCAGCATTTGTTGGATCGCAATTCGTATCTGAACAAATAGGCCAATCTGATCGACCTGATTTGGTCAGCGCCAAGATAGTGGTTTCAGGTGGTCGCGGTATGGGTAGCGAAGAGAACTTCAAAATCCTTGATCCTTTGGCTGAGAAGCTGGGTGCGGCTATTGGCGCGTCACGCGCTGCGGTTGACGCAGGTTACGCCCCTAATGAGTTACAGGTCGGGCAAACTGGTAAGGTGGTAGCACCAGATGTATATATCGCTTTTGGTATCTCAGGTGCAATTCAACACTTAGCTGGCATGAAGGAAAGCAAAATTATCGTTGCGGTAAATACGGACGAAGACGCCCCTATTTTTCAGGTGGCGAACTACGGTTTAGTTGCAGACTTATTTGACGTTATTCCTGCTTTGGAAGCGGCTCTGTAGTTTTCTGTCAGATCGCGTCAATTTGTAAAGACCTCTTCGTTTCTGTAACGAAGGGGTCTATAAAATTTTAATCTATTATCCCCACATACGATTAATAACAAGGCGATTGTTAATCGCGAATCCAGAGGTTTTTTTGAGCGATTTTGTAACGCTGAAATGAGAGCGACTTAAAGTTGCGCGGACAGCAACTTCAATGCCAGTCCCCCAAAGATTACCGCAGCGGTTCTGTTCAAAATACGTTGAAACTTTTGAGAATTCTGGAGTTTAGGACCAAGTAAGCCTGCTAGTAAAGCAATGCCACCAAAGATTAGTAGCGTCGAGACTATAAACAGGCCGCCCAATTGAACAATTTGCAAAGCAACTGAGCCGCGGTTTGGATCGGTGAATTGAGGCAGAAAAGCCAGGAAGAATATCGTCACCTTCGGGTTGGTCACGTTCATAATGAAGCCCCTAAAAAAAAGCTTTGCTGTGCTTAATTTTGGCGCACTCGCCATAGTCTCTTTTATGGCTGAAGCGTTAAAGGCGCCCCAAGCAAGATACAACAAATACGTGGCACCAACCAATTTGAGGGCATTAAATAATACCGGTGAAGTGGCAAGCAAGGCAGCCACCCCTAGGCTAACTGCTGCGGTATGAATAAGTATGCCACTGGCCAAGCCCACGGTTACTGCCAATCCGGCAAATCGACCGTTTAGCAATGACTGTGTTAGAACAAAAATATTATCGGGGCCAGGTGAAAAAGCCAACAATATGGATACGGCAAAAAAGCTACTGGCTACGGCGAAGGGAATCATAAATGTCTTTGAGGCTGTTCAGTTATTGTTGATCAAAAGCGACCGCCAACCCCAGAGTAATAAATAACCCACCGGTAAATCGTGACAAACTATTTCGCACAGTAACACTAAAGGGGCGATTTCTAAACCACACACTAGACCCTGCGTAAGCGCCATGTATGAGCATGACACTCATTATGATGCTGGCAAACATAATGGCAAATTGGGGGCTAATGGGTTTATCTATGGAGATGAATTGCGGGAAAATGGCGGTCAAAAACAGAATGGCTTTTGGATTACTGGCAGATACCGCTATGGCTTCGACGAAAATCGTTTTCGAGGTTACTTGTTCTGATGACGTTGTACGTTTCGAGTGCGTGCTCGTAGTGCTTTTCTCGACTGACTTGAAAGTATTTTTAATCAGTTTGAAACCCATCCATATTAAATAAAACCCACCAACCCACTTCATGATGGTGTAAGCATACGGCAGTGCCTTTATCACGGTGCCAACGCCAATCGCCGCCAGCAAAGCAATAAATAGTAAGGCGGTCAAGTTTCCTAGAACGGTAAACGCGGCGCCGCGAATGCCGTGCTTAAGCGTGTTCATGATGACCAGTAAGACATTGGGGCCGGGCGATATTGACGCGGCGGTGATGGTTAAGAAAAATAGGGCCCAAGTACTAAAACTCATGATGATCGCTAGTAGACGCCGGGCTCTCCTTCAGGTTGGCGTTTAAATCGTTTGTGCGACCATAAGTAGTTGTCGATGTTCTGCTCCACCAGTTTCTCGATCTCTAGATTCATGCGGGTCGTGTCGTCCAATGCCTTGCCGAGGGGGTAATTGCTTAAGGGCGGATGTAATGATGTTTTAATGCCCCTTCCCCAAGGTAATATTTCGCTGCTACAGGGAATGACAATGGCTTTACCAGCGCTGGCCATTTTACCCAACGCTGGAAAAGTTGACGCGGGGTGTCCAAAAAAAGGAGCGAAGATACCGTGTTTAGCCCCTGCGTTTTGATCGGGCAAATAGTAAAACGGTTTAGCGTTACGAATTTGTCGTATCAAGCTGGTGAGCGGCGCTTTGCGGTGAAATAACTCGATATTAAATCGGCCTCGTTGCTCAATCGACAACTTGTCGAAAAGTGCGTTTTTGTTGGTTTGATACATGCTGGTTAAGGGTTGCATGACCGATAGTGCAATGCCTCCCGCGTCTAAGGCAACGAAGTGTGGCGCTAACAAGATCACATTTTGCTTAGCATCATGCGCCGCCTGCAGATGTTCAAGTCCGTGGACTTTTACAATACGCATGACACGGGCTTTAGATCCCCACCAAATGGGTCCAATAGATAATACGCTGCAGATTAATAAACGAAAGTGACGTCGTGCAATTCGCTTGCGTTGGCCTTCACTTATGTCGGGAAAGCAAATTCTTAGATTGGTCAACGTGATTAGACGTCGCGACTTGACTAAAATATAAAGCAGCTCTCCAAGTAGGGCGCTAAGTGCATAAATGATTTGAAAGGGCAGCAATCCAATAAGGCGCAGTAAACCGACAACAAACCAACTGCTCCAATACTTCGGGTGACTCAAAGAGGCAGGACTTAACATAGGAAGCCCCTAACTTAATTGAACGCGTATCGGCTGTGCCTTACCTTGCCATTTCTTTGGGCCGCTTTTGTGTACCGCATCACCTAAAGAGTCGACGGCTACCGTAACCGGCATATTTTCGACCTCGAATTCATAGATCGCTTCCATACCCATATCTTCAAAAGCCAACACTTTGGCCTTTTTAATGGCTTTAGAGACCAAATAAGCTGCGCCGCCGACGGCAATCAGATAAACCGACTTATGTTGGCGAATCACTTCTATCGCTGCGTCGCCGCGTTCTGCTTTGCCTATCATGCCCATAACGCCAACCTGGTCGCCCAGCATCATTTCAGTGAACTTATCCATGCGAGTAGCCGTGGTAGGGCCAGCGGGGCCGACAGCTTCTCCTTCGATTGGGTCAACGGGGCCAACGTAGTAGATGAAGCGATTTTTAAAATCGACAGGCAACGGTTTACCTTCATCCAGTATTTGTTGAATGCGTTTATGAGCGGCATCGCGTCCGGTCAGGATGGAGCCGGATAACAACAAAGGTTGACCAGGTTGCCATGTTTCAAGTTGTGCTTGAGTGATATTGTTGAGGTCTACTGGTGTGCCGACGTCCTCGCTTGACTGAGTGATATCAGGCCAATTATTGAGATCGGGAGGTGTTAAAACAGCAGGCCCAGAACCATCTAGATGGAAATGAATGTGGCGTGTTGCCGCGCAATTTGGAATCATCGAAAGAGGCAATGAGGCCGCATGAGTGGGATAGGTGTTAACTTTAACGTCCAATACAGTCGTCAAGCCGCCTAAGCCTTGCGCGCCAATGCCCAGTTGGTTTACTGCGTCCATTATATCTAGTCGTAATTCTTCCTCGGGGTTTTGTGGGCCGCGTGCTTGTAATTCAGTGATGTCTATTGGGTCAAGTAGGGCTTCTTTAGCCAGTACCATGGACTTTTCTGGAGAGCCGCCGATACCGATGCCCAAAACACCAGGGGGGCACCAACCAGCGCCCATTTTGGGCACAGTATCAATCACCCAATCAACAATGCTGTCACTGGGGTTGAGTACAGTAAACTTGGCCTTGTTTTCAGAGCCGCCGCCTTTGGCCGCTATTTTAATTTCAATATCATCACCCTGGACTAACTCTGTGTAAACAACAGCTGGGGAATTATCGCCGGTATTCATCCGTTTGCCAAAAGGCGGTGAAACAACAGAGTGGCGTAAAGGGTTGTCTATATTGTTGTATGCCTGGCGTACACCTTCATCCACCAGTTGTTGCAGGCTAAGCTGCGTATCAAATCGTACATTCATGCCGACTTTGATAAAAGCCACAACAATGCCAGTATCTTGACATATCGGCCGCCTGCCTGTTGCAGCCATTTTGGAATTGATTAAAATCTGGGCGATGGCATCCTTTGCGGAAGGAGATTTTTCAATTTGCCAAGCGCGGTGCATGGCATCGACAAAATCCTGACTGTGGTAGCACGAAATATATTGCAGTGCATCTGCAACGCTAGAAATGAAATCGTCTTCCCTAATTAAATTTACGGTTAAATTCATGCTGGAGTTCATGGTTGTGTATGTCGGTTAAAACAAATTTGAATTCTAGATTCAATGGTCTTTGCTTGGTCCGCGGGTACGGCACCCGTTAAAAATAAACTACTCATCAATTGGTCAGGCTGATCTTGAGAAGAAACGCTCTTTTTCATTGCTGCGGACAGGCGCGATATTTGGTAGGCCATGCGCTGTTTTTGGAATTCTGCTGGGCTGTCTAAATCGTAACAAACTTCGATTTTTAGACAGTGCATTCGTTTTTCTTCCAAATTACTTGCGAGCTGCTTGTCACTAAACCCTGCGCCGTCATTGGCAGCCATAGCGAGATCAAATCTGCTGGTAAGGTCCTCAGTTGCAGCGACCCGTGCAGATGTTTTGGCCGCCAAGTCTTGCCACTGTTTGATTAGTTTAACGGTGCCTTTTTTGGCAATGATAGCCTGTTCAAATTCGCCGCATAAAATAGCCAATGACAATTGATCATTCAAATTTTGTTGTTGGACAGCTTGTTCGCCCAGGGCGGCATTTTTCTCAAACTGCTTTTTAACTTGGTTTAGCCTGTTCTGCACGGATGACTCGTGTTTGCGCGGCACATAACCAGCTTCTTTGTATTGATCTATTAATTGGTAAAACTTCGACCGCTGCGTCAGCATTTCGATCGGTTCTAAGGAGACAATTTGATTAAGCTCCTCGATCAGTGCATTTTTATTTTTTAAGTTGGTCACAAACTCGGCATCTTGTTCTTTGCGAGCGCTTTTACGTTTGTTATAGATCACATCTGACGCAGCCTGGTATTTTTTCCACAACTTATCTTCTAAACCGCGTTTTTCAATGACGGTCACCACCCATTGTTTTCTCAATGCATCTAGCTGATCCATGGCTGCTTTGCTGTCTTCTAACTCAGCCAGTGCGAGTACGTCTTCTACCAGTTTCTGTCGCGATTTAAAGCAACGCGCACGCTCGCGGCCCAGTGGATCCTCAAACTGAGCAATGGCTTCGTCTAGCGCCGCTGTGATTTTTTTACGGTGCTTATAGTCAACGCTTTCAATTTTGAAAAAGTCACGTCGCTTGGCGCGGATCCATTTATCGATGTCTTTAAAATCTGGCTCTTTCCAGTCAGTGCTTTCAAAGCGTTCACTTATTTCTTTAATGATGGCGCGTTTTTCACCCAAGGCATCTTTGCGTGCTTGCTTGCGTTCATCGAAAAAGACTTTGCAGGGTTTAAAGGCTTCTTTACAGGCGTTATCGAATTCAAGCCAGAGATCTCTTTTGGTGTGATCGCCGCCTTTATCCCAGTCTTGCCATTGAGTGCGGGCGTCATCAATGGTTTTCGCTATTTCTTGCGGATGTAACCGTGAACCGACTAGCAACTTAATTTGGGCGACTAAATCGGATCGTGCTTGACTGGTGCCCCAATGTCGCCAAGATTCTAACTTGCGCATTTGTGGTTGGATGCGATTTAAGCGCTTGTCGATTTTTTGACGACGCTGATCTGACAAACCCGGGATGGTGCCTAGGATGGACAAAAGACGGTGCACCGACTCTTCGGCGGCTTTCAACTCATTCTTTTTAAGTGACTGATCTGCTTCATCCAGCATGCTGGTAACCTTTTCGAAATCAGCGTCGCGACGCTCAACCTGTTTATGGGTTTTGTCTCGCAGGGTTGATAACAATGTCTCTGCTTCTTCACAAAGTTGGGCATCTAGTTCTGAGCCCTCACTTTTTGCCGCCACAATCATCTCGTCAGCACTTTTGCGTAACTGTTTGGCAACGGCTTCATCAATGCCTTTTTTGTCATTGATAAGGTTGGTTAAACCTTGGATTAAGGCTTGTTGATCTTCGGCTGTGGTTACTTCCTTAACGGCATCCATTTAAATGGCTTTAATGGGGTGTTTAAATTGGATTTTATTTTACAGTAAAACCAAATAGGTTTAGCATAGGGTTTGCTCTAAAAATTCATCTAATCAGGATTTGTATGTACTTCAGCGCCTTATTTTTTAGCTTAATCATTCCCGTTTCATGCTTTGGGGTATCTTGAGTGATAACCCCTCTTACAAAATATGCCTCAAAAGCACTCTTATGGGGACTGGTTGCCTGTTCTTCGTTGCAGTCAACAGGGTTACTTGCCCAAAGTGTGGTTCCTCGCCATACCTTAAGCTGTTCTAGTGAATTTCTATGTCCTGCTGAAATTCAACGACGTGTTGATTTTTGGGTGGAAGTGTTCAGCAAGTGGGATAAAAGGCAAGCAGTTTTGCATGATGCCAATGCGCCATGGCGAACCTTTGAAGTGATTAAGGGCGTAAACTCATGTAGCAAAAGCACGGTTAAGAAAAAACGCAAACGTCTTCAAGCCAATTTGAATGCTTTGGCTAATAATTTAAAGGCCAATCGAGGTCCGCAAGGGGCAATACAACAACACCTAGCGAATCAATATGAAGAGTTGAATAGCAAAACGGTGAAAAGCTCAGCTAATAATTTGCGATGTCAGCAAGGTGTTAAAGACCAATTTGAAAATGCTTTGGGTCGTTTCCACCGTTATTCGCCCATGACAAAAAGGATAGTGCAAGAGGCAGGTATGCCAGAAGAATTGATCTACTTGCCTTTCGTGGAATCATCATACCGGCCGGATGCCTATTCCAAGGTTGGCGCAGCAGGGATGTGGCAGATCATGCCCAATACCGCACGCTCATTAGGCATGGAACTGAACGCTACGCTTGACGAGAGATTGGACCCAGAAGCGGCAACTCGGGCAGCTATGCGTTATTTCAAAAAATCTAGAAAAAGTTTGACCTCTGTCGCACGCGAATATAATCCGTCAATTACCTCCGCACAGCTAAATCCATTTATGGTGACCTCATACAATTACGGGGTGAACGGCATGCGCCGTGCCATCAAGAAAATTGGCCCTGATTTTTATAAAGTACTGAATAATTATAAGTCGGCCAATTTTCAAATAGCGGTTAAGAATTTCTACGCCAGTTTTCTGGCTGCGCGCCACTTGGCGATCAACTCCGTTTCGTACTTCCCTAAAATAACGTTGTTAGCGCCGCTGCGTTACCAAACCTTGGTGTTACAAAATGATGTGTCCTTGGCTAGAGTTACACATCAATTCAATTTGAGCGAAGATCAACTCAAGTCACTCAATCCCGCGTTAACCCGTTTTGTATGGAATAATTGGCGCTTGATTCCCGCTGGTTACCGCTTGCATTTGCCGTATGACAATAACTTGTGGAAGCAAGAGATTGCTGCCTTGCGGGCTTTAAAACCAGAACCTCAACCTATTAACAAAGCAGTTTATAGAGTGCGCAAAGGCGACACCGCTTGTGCGATCGCAACGGCGTTTAAAGTGAAGTGTAAAGATCTGATCGACGCAAACGGATTGGGAAGGAAGGCCATTATTCGCGTGGGGCAGCGTTTAGATATTCCGTCGCGGCCAACGAATGCGACCAATCAAGTTGCCACGTTGATTGCCGACCCTAGCGGTTTGTATGAAGTGAAGCCTGGTGATACTGCCTGCAAAATAGCACGGGGATATCGCGTTTCATGCAAGGAGCTAATTCGTTTAAATAATCTCGGTCGTAAAGCCAAAATCTTCGTGAATCAAAAGCTACGCGTGCCTGGGGTCCAAACGGCAAGTTCAAGTTCAGGTGGTGCGACGGCTAAAGCAACAAAATATAAAGTTCGGTCAGGCGATACCTTGTGTCAAATTGCAGAACGTTTCGACATCAGCTGCAGTAATTTGTCGAGAACCAATCAGCTTGGCAGTAACGGCTTTATCAAAATAGGACAAGTATTAAAACTGCCAGGCGGGGGGGGCTTGTTGGCATCAGCTTCTACCTCAAAGGAGCAACTGCAATGGGCGACTACGCTGGATGATTTAGGCGATATTGTGATAAGGGTAAATGCTACCAAGGCAACTATACGAGTGTTACCCAATGAAACTATAGGACATTATGCAGACTGGATAGGTGTTCGTGATAGTGGGCAAATTCGCCGCCTGAATGGTTTGTCTAAAGCGGCCGTTTTACCTTTGGGTAAACGAATAGTATTGCCGTCAGTCACTGCGCAAAGCAAAAGTCGCTTTGAAGGCAAGCGCAGTGAATACCATCAAGTCTTGTCTGAGCAATTCAAAACACGTTTCAACTTAATCGGCCATAAAGTGGTCAAAGTGAAGTCTGGGCAAACCCTGAGGAGCATTGCTTCAGGTAACGCGGTGCCGCTGTGGTTGTTGTTACGGTTCAATCCCAGTATCAAACAAAATCTGAAAATTGGCCAAGCGATGACTGTGCCGTTGATTCAGGAGAAATAGCCTATAGGCGCCCTAGCCGAGCGTCGTTGAGCCGTAATAGTGCCACAGCAACAACGACACAGCACTTTGGTGAGGCGACCATTGCGCAGCGATTTCGCGAGTTTGTTTCTCCGTGGGGCGCCCTGTGAACCCTTTTATTTTTCCTGCGGCAATTTGTAAGGCCAGATCAGCGGCAGGAAATACATCAGGGTGGCCCAAAGCAAATATGGCATAAATTTCAGCGGACCAGCGACCAAAGCCCTTAATCTTTACCAGATTGGTAACGATCGTTTCAATGTCTTGCGTGGCTAAGTGATCCAACACTAGCTCTTTTGTTTTTATTTGTGTGGCTAAGGCTTTTGCATACTCAACTTTGCGCCAGGATAGGCCGCAGTCGCGTAAGACTTGGTCATCGAGTTCCAAAACTTCGCCGGCGTTTACCTTGGCAGGAAACAGCGTGGCAACTCGGCCCCATATCGCCGCGGCGGCTTTAGTCGATAATTGCTGCGAAACAATGATCTGCATTAATGTCGCAAAACTGTTTTCACGCTCTCTCGGGGCAGGGTAGCCTATCTGCGAAATGATGAGTGCTAGATCGCTATCTAACTCCGCGGCTTTGCCTAGGGCTTGATTAAGTTCTGACTGGGTATCTGTTGTGGACATCGGAATATGAATAGCGGTTTGGCAATAACAAGAAAAGTTTAACTATCCCTGCAATTTGTGGTTGAAGTTTTTCAAGCTGATGCTATTTTATAGGGAACGTGATAACTATTTAATTATGATTACAACAGCAAAATTTAATATCGGACAAGTTGTGCGGCACCGCCATTATGATTTTAGAGGTGTTGTATATGATGTTGATCCTACATTTAGCAACACGGAGGAATGGTATCAATCTATTCCTGAAGCGGTACGCCCAATCAAGGAGCAACCGTTTTATCATTTATTTGCGGAAAATGACGAGTCACCCTATGAGGCTTATGTTTCAGAGCAAAACTTGGTGCTCGACGAATCAGAGAGACCGGTGGGTCATCCTGCAATCGCGCACGCTTTTAAACGCGATCAACAGGGCTTTTATCACTTACGTGAGCAATTAGGTCACTAAAAATTGTTGAGGCTCTTTTGGGGCTTAACTTAGCTGCAGTCATTTAAGAAGATGCACGACATATCTTTGTTCAGCTTGTCTGAAACCACCACGGGCTGAATATTTATTTGCGTTTCTATACTTGAGCAACGATTGCGTTTCCAATCGCCTATTTTCAAATCAAGGTCTACTTCGCGCCATTTTTGATGACCACTTTCTCCTAGAGCGGCAAGGTTGTTTCGAATCATGGCATCTACTTGTGTTAACTGATCACAACGAATATTTTGATAGATATTTTGTCGACTAGAGAAATCAAAACTGACTAACATGGCTTTACAGCAACGGTATTCACTGGTTCCTCTATGAATTCATAATCGCTGTGTGAAATGGAAGATAAAGTATAGTTTTCAAGGATATCAGGATTATTTAGCGGCAGGAAATGTAACTCACCAATCAGTGACTTAAGTTCGTCTGACCATTCTTCAGTATCTAGCATTTCAAATAACTGAACTGGCTTTCCCGCCACGTAAACCATGGCATGGATTTGTTTGGTAATGAGCATGGTTAACGCTTCTGCGGTGCCTTGACTCAGCTTCTCACTGGGTGTGATATCGGCCAAACGAAAAAGGTTATTAGCCGTTAGGCGCGTACCGCTTCCTGTAGAACCAACTGCGACTCTTTTACCATTTAGTTGATCGAAAGAGGTGATCGATTTATTGGCGAGAATATGTACCTCTTCGTTATAGAAGGGGAATATCAAGCGAATTTTTTCAGCAATGCTGTTTAATTCAGGATCTTTTGAGTTTTTCAGATAACGCAAAACATCTGATTGCACGATCGCCATGCCGGCGTTTTCGTTGTCTATTAATCGTTGAATGTTTTCAACTGACCCTTCAGTAGGAACGACATTAATATTCAGTCCTTCGCGCTTCGACATTTCAGCGATGTTCTGACCAAATTGTATATAAGTGCCGGTTTTTGTACCCGTTAAAATGCCGATGCCATAACCTTGGGCGAATGAAGGTTGAATTAGGGTAGCGAGGAGTATTGCTCCAGTTCTAATAAAGCGAGAGGAGAAATGCATTTTAAGATTTGTTTTATTTTATAGTGTGATGATACCATGCCCCTTCAATATAATTGTACATCCCAAAAAACTGCACTAACGGATGATTCTGCTTACATTTAGGTGTTTCAATGAAAGAAGTATTACTAATAAAGTCTGACTTTGACCGGTTTGGAATATGGGAAGAAGCTTTCAGTGATTTTGATGTTGCCTTGCGACGTTGGGAAGAACCTGGCAAGTTAGATGAAATTGATTACGCTTTAGTGTGGCAGCCCGAGCCACATGGAATGGACAATATGCCTAAGCTAAAGGTCGTGTTTTCTATTGGCGCAGGCGTCGACCATCTTAAACCAGTGGGTTGTGTGCCAGAAGGTTTGCCGGTAGTCAGAATGGTCGAGAGCGAACTAACCGCCGGCATGGTGGAGTTTGTAGTATTTCATACTTTACGCTTTCATCGTTTTATGGACGTTTACGAACGTAATCAGCGAGACGGCGTTTGGGATGAAATTCTGCAAGTGCCAGCGTCAGAGCGTCGTGTGGGTATATTGGGCTTGGGCGAACTGGGTTCAAGTGCTGCGATGGCATTGCGACCGTTTGGCTTTCAGGTGCAAGGGTGGAGTCGAACCGGTAAAAACCTCGAAGGGGTCCAGTCATTTCACGGTGAAGGTCAGTTAGAGGCCTTTTTAAATAGCACGGATATCTTGGTTTGTTTGTTGCCACTCACGCCCACAACCACGGATATCGTTAATGCTGAAACGCTTGCCATGCTACCTAAAGGAGCTTATTTTATTAATGGAGGCAGAGGCGGGCAGGTCGACGAAGAAGCGCTTTATTCCGCGATTGAAAGTGAACACTTGGTCGGTGCAGCTTTAGATGTGTTTAAAACAGAGCCGCTGCCATTAAGCAGCCCGTTTTGGAGTCACCCCAATATTTATATGACTCCTCACGTGGCCAGTATGACCACGCCTAAATCAAGCTCGCGGCACATAATAAACAACATTACGCGCCTGCGGGCAGGTAAACCACTTACCCATGTGGCGGACCTACGACGAGGCTATTAAAGTGGAGTTAGCTGAGTAAACCTAGTTCCAATAAACCTTTGTGAATCATTTCGGCGGCGACGTATAAGATGATTGCTAAGCCGATATAACCTATCCACTTGTATTTTTGTAGGACACTGGCAATCGCTGTGGCGGCGAATGTCATCATAATTACTGCAATGGCTAAGCCGATGACCAACAAAGTGTTGTTGCCATCAGCAATGCCGGCGACCGCTAATACGTTATCCAGAGACATAGATAAATCAGCCATGACAATTAGGCCGATGGCTTTTAGCAATGGCGGGTTTTCTTTGATTTGTTCTTCGCCATTTTCATCAAGAGCTGAGTAACCTTCATCAGCGGTCCGAAGTTCTTTATATAAACCCCAACAAACCCATAGTAACAACAAGCCCCCGACTAACAATAGGCCTTTTATCGACAGTAACTGTACGGTTAACAAGGCAAAAAGTATGCGCAATACCACCGCAACACCAACGCCATACATAATGACTTTACGGCGATAGTCTTTGGTGAATTTAGCTGCTACCAAGCCAATGACGATCGCGTTGTCGCCCGCTAAAACAAGGTCGACAAAGATGATTTGAAGTAGACTACTTAATTGATCAATCAAGGGAAAACATGGCGGAGTAATTAGTGAACCCGTGTTGTACCCTTCAGGCGATAACAAGGCAAGTAAAGATTCCTTTTTGGCGATAAAGCTTTTGGATGGGGTGTTTAGCTAGGTTAATCCTCTAGGCTAATATTAGTCTGGTTTCTTTGCGTTAAGGCCTTTAAGTTAATAGGTTTAGAGGTAAACTCCTTCAAACACTTTTCGTACCACATTGCTCCATGATTCAAGTTGATCTCATCATAAATGCCAGTTGGATAATTCCGGTGGTGCCGCGTAATTCGGTACTCGAAGATCACGCATTGGTCGTTAATGATGGGCTAATTGTTGATGTTATAGAGCAATCTAAAGCTAAGGCGCAGTATCAAGCGGCTAAAACGGTAAATCGACCAAACCATGTATTGATGCCGGGTTTGGTCAACGCCCATACTCACGCTTCCATGACTTTGTTTCGAGGCTACGCCGATGACATGCCGTTGTTGCAGTGGCTGACCGAGCATATTTGGCCTGCAGAAGCCAAATGGGCAGATGAGCACTTTGTGAAAGTCGGGGCTGAGCTAGCGGTGGCTGAGATGCTTCGTGGGGGTACTACCTGCTTTAACGAAATGTATTTCTTTCCCGATGCGGTTGCCAAGGTCGCTGACGCATCTGGCATACGCGCCACGGTAGGGATGATCGCCTTAGATTTTCCTACCGCATGGGCGCAGAACAGCGACGAATATATTCAAAAAGGATTAGAGGTGCATGACGTGGTGCGCCACTACGATAGAGTACAAACTGCGTTTGCACCCCACGCACCTTACACCCTTTCCGATGAGCCACTACAAAAAATACAAACTTTGGCAGATGAGTTAGATGTGCCCATTCATATGCACGTTCAAGAAACAGCTTTTGAAGTGGGGGACTCACTAGATAAATTTGGTATGCGGCCCATTGAGCGTTTAGCTTCTTTGGGTTTAATTACCCATCGATTGAGTGCTGTGCATTTGACGCAGTTGGTGCCTGAAGAGATACAACTATTGAGTGATTGTGGTGTAAGCGCGGTGCACTGCCCGCAATCAAACATGAAGCTGGCTAGCGGATTTTCTCCGGTGACAGATTTGTTGGCGGCAGGCATAAACGTGGCAATTGGTACTGATGGTGCGTCGAGCAATAATGATTTAGACATGTTTGGCGAAATGCAATCGGCGGCGCTGATGGCGAAATTGCATTCGGGCGATGCCGCAGCAATGCCCGCCGCGATGGCGATTGAAGCAGCCACGTTGGGCGGGGCAAAAGCCATGGCGTTAGATCACCTGACGGGATCACTGGAAGCGGGAAAAGCCGCTGATATGATTACGGTTGACCTTGCGCAGGCGTCAACTTGGCCAGTATATAATGCCATTCATCAAATCGTTTATTCAGCCTCGCGCGACCAAGTGAATGATGTCTGGGTGCAAGGTGAATGCTTGTTAGATGACACCAAACATACCACGCTAGATTTAACGCAGGTAATGCGTGACTCAGCGCAATTGGCTGATAAAATAGGGTCGACCTAATTCAGTTCCATTTTACTTAACCTATTCTTATGACCACTGCAAACGTAGATCCACATGAAATCGCGAAATTCGGTGAATTGGCTGCTCGTTGGTGGGACCCGCAAAGCGAGTTCAAGCCCTTGCACCAAATTAACCCTTTGCGCTTGGGGTATATTGAAGAGCACGGAGCATTAAAAGATTTAAAGGCGATAGATATAGGTTGCGGTGGCGGTATATTGAGCGAGTCTATGGCCGTTAGTGGCGCTGACGTCGTGGGCATCGATTTGGGCGAAAAAGCCCTTGGTGTCGCTAAATTACATGCATTAGAAGAAGAACTGGACATTGATTATCAATTGATTTCCGCTGAAGAAATAGCGACCCAACAGGCTGGCTCATTTGATGTGGTTACCTGCATGGAAATGCTCGAACACGTACCTGATCCTGCCAGCATTATTCAAGCCTGCGCAGCCTTGGTAAAGCCCGGAGGCAGGGTGTATTTGTCTACCCTAAATCGTAATCCCAAAGCTTGGGCTATGGCAGTGCTAGGAGCAGAATACGTGCTAAATTTGTTACCTAAAGGAACTCATCAATATGAGAAGTTTATTAAGCCCAGCGAAATGAATGAATGGGCTGAGCAACATGGCTTGTCGTTAAACGCAATGGTTGGCATGCATTACAACCCCTTGTTTCAAACCTACAAGTTGGCCCCGGGTTTAGATGTCAACTATTTGGCGTATTTCACACGAGAAGCCTAGCCTAGTTAGTACTTGTGAAAGCTGAGGCGATATTATTTGATCTGGACGGAACGCTATTAGATACCGCGGGCGATTTGGTTGGCGCGCTGAATCGAGTGTTAGCAGATTATGAACTACCCCCGGTCAGTACTAACGCTGCACGGCCCTATATTTCAACCGGTGCTGCTGGACTGATCGAATATGGCTTGGGTCTGCAGCGAGATGAAGCCAACTCGCCCGAATTACAAAAACAATTAGTCGATTACTATCGGCAAAATATGAGCGAACATACCTGTTTGTTCGATGGCATGGAGGCGTTACTTGATCAGCTAGATCAGCAATATAGGGTGTGGGGCATAGTTACCAACAAAATCACCGAACTGACCGTCAGTTTACTTAAAGATTTGGATTTGTTAGAGCGCAGTCATTGCGTGGTGTGCCGAGACACCACCGCAGAAGCCAAGCCCTCACCGATGCCATTACTGCATGCTTGTAAATTAACGAACTTAGATCCAAAAAAGACTCTCTATATTGGAGACGCATTAAGCGATATACAAGCAGCTAATAGCGCTGAAATGACATCGTTAGTGGCCGCGTACGGTTATTTGATGGACGGCGAAGATGGTTCGACTTGGAAGGCGGATGGAATTATTCATCATCCGGATGAAATTGTGCCTTGGTTGAACCTTGACTGAGCTGGGGCAATCAACGCTAACGTTTTGGCAACAGTTAACACTCTCCTTGCCGAATTCTGCATTACTTATTGGGGTGGCAATCGTCGCCTTTATTCTTGGATGGCTCATTGCTAGGCTAAGTGCAACCCGTAAGCTGGCCACATTGGAAGCCATGCTTGAATACGAAATAAAATCCTCAGAAGAGCGTATCGCCGGGATGGAAAAAAGCTTTGGTGCCTTGTCAGCGAATGCCTTACGCGAAAATAACCAAAGTTTTATGCATCTAGCAGGAGAAGTGCTGGGGCAGTTCTATACCAAGGCTGATGAAGGCTTGAAAACCCGAGAACAGGCTATCGATGGTTTGGTTAAACCGCTGAAACAAGCTTTGTCTGAAACTAACCAACAGTTGCATGCACTGGACAAAAACCAGCAACACAGCCAAGGTGAGTTGACGGGACAAATAAAAATGATGTCGCACGCCAATGTGTTGTTGCATAGCGAAACGCGTAATTTGGCGAAGGCCTTGCGTCGCCCAGAGTTACGGGGGCAGTGGGGTGAACTCACGCTTAAGCGTCTGGTTGAATTGTCGGGGATGGTAGAGCACGTAGATTTCGAAACGCAAACCACCGTTGACACACCAGAAGGGCGATTACGACCTGATATGATCGTGAATTTGCCAAATAGCAGACAAATAGTAGTTGATGTGAAAGCCCCGCTGGACGCTTATCTAGACGCTTTTAATGCAGAAGGTGATGAAACAAAAAAGCACTTGGTTCGCCACGCTCAGCAAGTAAAAGACCGAATTAAAGAGCTGGCCCTAAAGCAATATTGGGCCCAGTTTGAGCAAAGCCCAGATTTTGTGGTGTTGTTCATTCCAGGGGATCAGTTTTTGTCAGCAGCATTAGAAGAACAAACTGATTTGCTGGATTTCGCCATGGCCAAGAAAGTGATCTTGGCAACGCCTACCAGTTTAGTGGCACTGCTTAGAGTGATCGCCTACGGCTGGCATCAAAGCGAATTGGACGAACAAACCCAGCAGGTACGTAAGCTGGCGCAAGACTTCGAAACCCGTATTGAAGCGTTTGCAAGGCATATTAGCGACATAGGTAACCATCTAGATAAGGCCAATCTATCCTACAACAGAGCCGTTGGGTCCTATCAACGTAAATTGCGCCCGATAAGTCGCAAGTTTGCCTTATTTGCAGCAGATCAAGATAAGGACTCTATCGCGTTGAAGGAAATAGATAACCCTTCAGGTGACGACAAACCTCAACCTAATTAGAGCTGCTTTGACCGTACTGGCCGCCATTTTTAATCACCGGTTTAGTTTTTGGTTTTTGCTGGCAATACCGAGCATTCCCTTGTTGGCGGATTTTATCTATGAACAGCGGTATTACGCAGAAATGATGTATGACTCTGGGGTGTGGTCAGTGCAATGGTTGCTACTCAGTTTGTTGATCACACCGCTGTCGTACTGGGCAAGCAGCCGACCTGATTGGCTGCCACTCGCGCGTTGGTGGATACGGCGGCGGCGATATATAGGGGTGGCATGCTTTGCCTACGCTTTGATAAACATGGTTGTTTACTTGCGCAATGTGGCTGAGTGGGAGACTATTCTCGCTCAAGCGGGTGAATGGGAGTATCTGTTAGGTTGGGTAGGGTTCGTTATATTACTGCTACTGACGGCTACCTCAAACGATGCCTCGGTTAGGGCGCTACAGACTCGGTGGAAATACCTTCACCGTTTTAGCTATATGGCGGTGCTATTGATTGGTTTGCATTGGCTGATGTTTGGTATCTTTCTCAATTTGCTTTGTTTCTTTGCTGCTTGTTTTGCATTACTACTGGCTTTTCGCTTAGTGAGCGCGGCGGCGTCCCAGAACCGTGTTTGAGCTGCTTAACTACCTGCCCATCTTAGCGGTGCTGTTACTCGGGACGATGAGCCCTGGTCCCAGCTTTTTGTTGGTGGCTAAAACGGCGGTTGCCATTTCTCGCGCTGATGGCCTCGCTTCAGCTTTGGGAATGGGCGCCGGTGGATTAATCTTTGCCTTAGTGGTGCTATTGGGTTTGCACTCATTGTTGCTCGCTATGCCCGCGTTATATCTCGCGACCAAGCTATTAGGGGGAGCTTATTTGCTCTATTTAGCATTGCAAATATATAAAGGGGCGGGAGAGCCACTTGCCTCGTTTAATAAAAACCTTGAATCACGTGGCTCTCTGATGAAGCCTTTTTCTGCCTCATTGGGTGTACAACTGAGTAACCCTAAAACGGCACTTTACTACGCCAGTGTATTTGCGGCTCTACTGCCTGCCTATATGGAAATGAGCGCTATATTAAGTTTGGCACTTGTCATATTTATAATGGAGTTTTCGTGGTACGCCGCCGTCGCAGTGGTTCTATCAGTTGAAGGTCCAAGACAAGCTTATTTGAATACTAAAAAATGGATCGACCTGGGCGCCGCCGCATTTATTTTTGTTGTCGCTGCAAAGTTGCTCTTCGATGCGCTAGGCAGTATAAATTAGAGTCCACCTTTTAAAACAGATTTCTGGTTAGGGTTATGAAAGTACAAGAACTAAAAACCTTTGTAGTTGGCAATCCTCCGCCGCATTTTGGTGGTCGATATTTTGTGTTGATCAAGATCACCACCGACACGGGTGTCAGCGGAGTCGGAGAGGCGTATTGCCTGCCCTTTCACCCTAAGGTGGTGGTGAAGATGATAGAAGATGTCTTTGAGCGCTGCTTGCAGGGTAGAGATCCGCATAATATTGAAGCGCTATGGCGACGCGTTTATTCTAGCGGCTTCACGCAAAATCCTGACTTGAGTTTGATGGGTGTGCTTAGTGCGTTGGAGATGGCGTGTTGGGATATCATCGGCAAGGAGGCGGGCCAGCCGGTATACAACTTATTGGGCGGCAAGGTGCACGAGAAGTTGCGTTCTTACACCTATATCTATCCCAAGGAAGGCGACAAAACATCTGTTTATGAGGACCCTGTGCTGGCAGCGGAAAGGGCGCTCGAATATGTACAACAAGGATTTACTGCCGTTAAGTTTGACCCGACTGGGCCCTATACTGATTACGACGGACGACAGCTTTCATTAAAAGCGATGGATCGCAGTGAACGCTTTTGTAAACTGATTCGAGAAGCGGTTGGCAATGACGCTGATTTGCTGTTCGGCACGCATGGTCAAATGACAGCGGCCGGTGCCATCCGTTTAGCCAAGCGTTTGGAGCCGTTTGAGCCTTTGTGGTTTGAAGAGCCCATTCCACCCGATAGTCCTGAGGAAATGGCCAAGGTGGCTCGCGGAACGTCAATTCCAGTGGCAACCGGTGAGCGATTGGCCACCAAATATGATTTTGCAAGGCTGCTCAAAGCAGGCTCAGCAGCGATCTTTCAAATGAATTTGGGCCGAGTTGGCGGCATTCTAGAAGCCAAGAAAATAGCCTCGATGGCAGAAACGCAGCATGTACAAATTGCGCCGCATCTTTATTGTGGGCCGATTGTGGGTGTGGCGAATATTCATTTGAGCACTTGTAGTCCAAATTTTCTGATACTAGAAAGTATTGAAACTTGGCAAGGTTTTCAATCCGATATTTTGGTGGGCGATATACAGTGGGACAATGGTTGTGTGATTCCGCCGACTGAACCGGGCTTGGGTGTTTCTTTAAATGAAGAGTTGATAGCTCAGCACCCGTATGAAGGAGCCTTGCTGCACTTAGACATGACACCAGAGGTGGTGTATGAACGCTGATTACATCATTGTAGGAGCGGGCTCAGCTGGCTGCGTGCTCGCCAACCGACTATCAGAAGATTCAAATAATTCAGTAGTGTTACTTGAAGCCGGTGTTTCCGATCGAAAATTTATCGTTCAAATGCCGCTGGGTTATGCGTTGACCTTTAATAACCCCGCACTCAACTGGATGTACGATACCCAACCAGAACCAGAGCTTGATGGCCGCAGCTGTTTTTGGCCACGCGGAAAAGTGATGGGAGGATCAAGCTCTATCAATGCGATGGTTTATATGCGCGGTTTACCCTGCGATTTTAATGCTTGGCGGGATAGCGGCTGTGAAGGCTGGGGGTGGGACGATGTACTGCCGATGTTTAAGAAACACGAAGATCACCAGTTAGTCGCCAACGAACACCATAACCAAGGCGGAGAATTACACATTAGCGATGTGAGTGGTGAGGTTCATCCGCTGTCTGAATTGTTTCTTACTGCAGGCACAGAACTCGGTTACTCACGAACAGATGACTTTAACGGCAGCCAAAAGGAAGGCGTTGGGCATTACCAACTGACTTCGAGAAATGGTTTCCGTGCCTCGAGTTCTAATGCTTTCTTGCGGCCCATTAAACGCCGCAAGAACCTTCGCGTAATTACTCAGGCACACGTCATTAGAATACTTTTTGAGGAGTGTGGTGATGGACAGAATCGCGCCTCAGGTGTTGAGTATATTTGTAAAGGAAAAAAGCAAATGCTCACAGCGTCGAAAGAAGTCATTATTTCAGGTGGTGCGATTAACTCCCCGCAGCTATTGCAGCTATCTGGTGTGGGTAATGCAAACTTGCTACGAAAGCGCGGAATCGATATGCAGCAAGATGTCAAAGCCGTAGGTCAGCATTTGCAAGATCACTTGAGCCATACGCACTACTTTAAAAGCCGTGTGCCGACATTGAATGATACGCTTCATCCTCTGTTAGGCAAGCTCAAGGTGGGCTTGCAGTATTTACTGACTCGTAAAGGCATCTTGTCGATGAGTGTTAATCAGGCAGGGGCGTTTGTTCGTTCATCACCAGAACAATCTGATCCAGACTTTCAGCTGTACTTTAACCCTTTGACCTATTCTTTGAACGGCGAAGTTAGGAAGGTGATGAATACCGACCCGTTCTCCGCCTTTTCGCTGACCTTTAATGCGTGTCGTCCAAGCAGCGAGGGAACCATTGAATTGGCATCGGCTGACCCGTTTGATAAACCGTTAATTCGCCCAAATTACTTATCCACTGAAAAGGATTTGCAAGATGCCATTACCGGCAATCACCTGCTACGCCAATTAACCGCAACACCAACAATGCAATCGGTGATCGAAAGCGAAATTAGCCCAGGCCCGTCGGTGAGCACAGATGCAGAGTTCCTTGCGGATTTCCGCCAAAAAGCCGGGACCATTTTTCATCCTTGCGGCAGTTGCCGGATGGGTGTTGATGCAGCGACTTCAGTCGTGGATGTCCGTTTGCGCGTTCATGGCTTGAAAGGCTTAAGAGTGGTTGATGCTTCGATATTTCCTACTATCCCGTCAGGGAACACCAATGCTCCCAGCATGATGGTCGGGGAGAAAGGTGCGCAGATGATCTTAGAAGACAATAGATAGCTTGTGAATTTGGCACAAAAAAGCCCGCTGCGAGGTGTCTCGTAGCGGGCTTTATTTATATCTCTAGATTTTTATTCGTCGCCGAAAATACCTAAAATGTGTAGCAGGCTTGTAAACAAATTAAAGATAGCCACGAATAAGGTGACGGTTGCACTGATGTAATTAGTTTCGCCGCCATGAATAATTTGGCTGGTTTGAAACATAATTAAGCCTGACATCAGCATAATAAACATTGCTGATACCGCTAGCTGTAAGCCAGGCATGTTGAATAACATAGCGCCTAAGCTGGCCAAGAAAGCCACTAAAATACCGGTCATTAACATGCCCGCCATAAAGGTGAAGTCTTTGCGAGTAATTACAACATAAGCAGAAAGGCTGACAAAAATAATTGCTGTGCCGCCCATCGCTGCCATAACGATTTCTGACCCATTGGCAAAGGAAGTCATGTACATATTAACGATAGGTCCTAGTGTCACACCCATAAAGCCAGTCAGTGCGAATACGAATAATAGGCCAAGACTGGAGTTTTGAAACTTGGATGTCAGGAACAACAAACCGAAATAGCCGACCAACGTTGGAATGAAGCCCATAGGTGGCCAATTCATTGTCATCGCAAGGCCCGCCATCATGGCACTGAAGGCCAAAGTTAACGACAGTAGGATGTAGGTGTTCTTTAAAGTTGAATTGATAACCAGCTCACGCGATTGCGCGACTGAGCCATTTTCGATAGTGCGTGCCATACTTAATTCCGAGTAATTAATAACGTTGCGAAACAGTATACCAAATCAGCAGGTACATTCCCTGTGGATTTAATACAAATTTGTAATGTTGGTTTGATAAGTATCATCCAACCTTGTTACTTTAATAAGGCGTTTTAGTGGTTTTTCAAGTTCAAAGTTAGGAGGGGTCAACAGTACCTAATCGCTAATAAATGACAAGTCCTTGGCGATTATGTTATAAAACTTACATCTCATAATACCCCTCGGATGTAAAGTTTTGGCTGATAGAAGATTACAAGTATTCACGACGGTGGCAAGATTGCTAAGTTTCACCAAAGCGGCTGAAGCACTGCACATGACGCAACCTGCGGTCACCTTCCAAATCCGTCAACTCGAAGAGTATTTCAACGCCCGTTTGTTTGACCGTACCCATAACAAAATCACTCTGACCGATACGGGTGATTTGGTGAAACGTTATGCCGACGAAATTATTGAAAAGTATAAGGAGATGGATAATCAAGTACGGGTGATGACCGGTGATGTACAAGGTCCATTGGTTATCGGCGCCAGCACCACGATTGGAGATTATGTCATTCCCGAGATTTTAGGTGAATACCAAAGTAAGTTCCCTGACGTCACCATTCGTTTGAGCATTTCTAACACCCAAGGAATTATTCAAATGGTGGAAAATAACGAAATTGATATCGGCATCGTAGAAGGGCCGGTTGAAAATAAAAACCTCACCACAGAACTGTATTGGCAAGATGAGTTAATGTTAGCTTGCCCTAAAAATCACGCGCTAGCGGGGCTAGACAAAGTGACTGTTGAGCAGATCCAAGACTATCCTTATATTGGGCGTGAAGAAGGCTCTGGTACGCGCGGGGTGTTTGAAAGTTATGTAAAAGAACAAGGCGTTGACCCTGATGCCTTTAACTTGATATTGGAATTTTCCAGTCCTGAATCAATAAAAGCCGCTGTTGGGGCAGGTTTAGGTGTGTCTGTACAATCCGTTGCGACGCTACAAAAAGAAGACAAATTGGGCTTGTTATCGGTAGTGCCGCTTTCGCCTCCACTGACTCGACCTTTTTCTTTGGTTTATCAACGTCAAAAATTTCGTGTGCAAGCGATGGAAGAGTTTTTAGAGTTCGCGCAAGAGAATAGTCGGATGCGTGAAAAGCAATTGGTGAAGTGACTCAAACCGTTTGGGAAGCGGTCTGAAAAATTAAATTTCCAGGGATGTCTTGCCAATTGTTGAGGCAAAGCCTAGCATAGGGACATGGCTTATTTAGGACGTAAACGTAGCAGAAAAAACATCGACGCTGATGGTTATAGGCCCAACGTCGGTATTATTGTGGCCAACCCTGTTGGACAAGTTTTGTGGGCAAGACGCGTGGCACATGATGGTTGGCAATTTCCTCAAGGCGGCGTAGAGCACAAAGAGTCTCCACGGGAAGCCGCATACCGCGAGTTATATGAAGAGGTTGGTTTGTACCCCCATCATGTGCGCTTGTTGGGCAATACCCAAGATTGGTATCATTATGATGTGCCAAGACGCTCAGAAATGAGTGGCGGTTTCAAAGGTCAAAAACAACAATGGTACCTTTTTCAACTCACTGGCAAAGACGAAGACATTCAGCTGGATAGAGCAAAACGGCCCGAGTTTGATAACTGGCAGTGGGTAGATTATTGGAAGCCAGTGGACGAAATCATTTCTTTCAAGCGGGATGTTTACAAAGGAGCATTAGCAGAGTTGGAACCGGTGTTGTTAGAGGCGTGTTCTTTGGAGAGCGGGAAGCTATAGCAGGTTGCCGTTGATTTTATGAAGGGGCGGAAACATACTCAGGCAGTGTGAAATCGGCATAAAAGGTAAAATCAATTCAGTCAGTTACTGAATTGAACTATGAGTCGTTTTATAGAAGGAGAATCGCGCACCCAGTCGACTTTATTCCCTGCTCGAATAGAAGATTACATCTGCGACGATAACCCAGTTAAATTTATCGATGCCTTTGTTGATGGGTTGATATTAATTGACCTAGGCTTTGCATCAGCTCAGCCGTAAGCCACAGTAAGGCCAGCCTATCACCCAGCGATGATGCTCAAGCTTTATATTTATGGCTACCTGAATAAAGTTCAATGAAGCCGTAAACTAGAGCGTGAAGCTAATCGTAATCTTGAGTTGATATGGTTGCTCAATCGTTTGGCACCCGACTTCAAAACCATCGCTGATTTGCGCAAAGATAACTGCCTCGGCATTAAAAGGTGTTGCCGACAGTCCGTAATGCTTTGCGAGCAAATGAATCTATTTGCTGATTCATCGATTGCCATCGATGGCAGTCGCTTCGGCGCAGTTAACAACCGAGATCGCCATTACACCAAGGCTAAAGTCAAAAGGCGAATAGAGGCGATAGATAAGAGCGTTGATCGCTACCTGTCTCAGCTAGAGAGTCTTGATCGACAAGACAGCGTTATTCCTGAATCTAAGACTCGTCATATTCATAAGCAGTTAGATTCATTAAAGTTATAAATGGCTCAAGTAAAAGCCATTGAGGAAGTCTTAGAGCTAGCCCCTGATAAACAAATTTCGTTAACTTACCCTGATGCTAGAGCGATGTCTACCAACGCCCGAAGCTCAGGTAATGTAGGCGACAACGTACAAAAGGCGGTAGATACTGAGTACCATTTAATCGTTGCCCATAAAGTATCGATGGCAATGAGCGACCGCCGCATGTTGACTAAGATGTCAGTGAAAGCCCCAGAGGCAACGGGCATTGACGAGCTGGAAGTCGTTGCGGATCGAGGTTACTTCACGAGGGAAGAAATCAAGCCGACGGTTGATGCTGGGATTACGCCTTATATTCCCAAATCGCTGACATCTGGCAATGCACCTAAAGGCGAAATTGATCGTCGAGACTTCATATATCTTGAAGAAAAAGATGAATATCGTTGTTCATCTGGCGAAAGCTTACCGAAGCAAACCAAGACTATGGCTGGCACGATGGTGACGTATCGTTATTGGAGCAAGAACTGCGGTAGCTGTGGTTTAAAATCGAAGTGTACTACCGGCAAAAAAAGGCGAGTTAGTCGTTGGAAATATGCCAAAGTAATAGATAGCCATGAACGCAGAATGGAAGCAAGCCCGACGATGATGCAATTAAGGAAGCAAACGGTTGAGCATCCGTTCGGCACGATAAAATCGTGGATGGGTGCAACACACTTTAAAACCAGGCGACTGAGAAATGTGGGTACTGAGATGGCTTTGCATGTTCTGGCGTACAATATCACCCGAATGATTAACATTATGGGCGTAAAGCCACTAATTCGAGCAACTGAGGTTTAACAATTAAGCTCGCCCTTAATAAACTTCAACTTCTAGTGGAAATATTCAGATACAGAAACTAATATGAAATATTATCGTGAGCATAGATTTGAGTTTTCACACAGTCTGTACTCAAAGCGGACATCCAGTGATTTGGGCGTTACTATTAGTTGCTCTAGGTTGTATTCAATCTCCCATTGCTTAAGTCCAAGCGGGTATGAAAACTCTTTTAAAACTCTAACCAATTTGCACGACAACGGCTCATTAAAAACCATGTCATACAACGGTTCTTGTTTGTAAATGTGTCTTTATGTAAAACCTGTTGCGTTGAGGCGTTTATAAAGATCAGTCGGCGCAACAATCAATTATCATAAATAACAATATTAATTCTGTTAAGGGAACAACGTATGTTAAATTTTTCGTCTCGCGCTTTTATGTCGCTTTTATGTCGCTTTTTATCTTACTGTGTGTGTCTTTGGCCTACGGTCATAAACAGGTCGTGGCTATTCCCTCCCCCACCGTGTATGCGATCGGCGACACAGGCCCCGCGGGTGGCAAGGTGTTTTATATTACACACGAGGGATTACACGGTCTGGAGGCAGCGCCAGTTGATCAGGCATCAGCGCTTTGGAATTGCTTTGGAACCGATGTAGTGGGTGTAACAAATATAACAGCTGCGGAAATACCAGACGACCACTCGGGTGCCACTAATACGCCTTTGATCGCGGTAGCCTGCGGAGGAGCAGCGGCTGTTGCTGCCGTTTATGTTTGGCCGAATGGGCAAACGGATGGCTTTTTACCAAACAAAGAGGAGCTTAATTTATTATACGCTCAGAGGGCTGAGTTTGTAGGCGGCTTTGCCGGTAGTCTCTACTGGAGTTCGTCCGAGTTTGATGACATCTTCGCTTGGAACCAGATCTTCGGGAGTGACAATCAGGTCCTCGACGATAAGTTCAGCACAAATTCAGTGCGTGCGGTTCGGGTTTTTTAACTATTTAACTTTTTTTCCGCCGTAGGCGGGGCGATTTCTTTACGATGGCCTTGTATTAAAATTTAATCATGCATGAGCCTAAAAAAGCAAGTTATCTCGGATAGTTGAGTCGATAAATATTTGATGCAGAAAAATATGACCGTCAGATGTATACTCTAATCAGGCACAGAGATTTTTTATAAGACGCGTATACCCTTAAACGTATAATTTATCCGTTTCTTGTAATAACTTTTAGTGAAAACAACAAATAGGGATTTTTGGGGAATATGCAAAAATATCCAAGGTGTAAAAGCGATATGAAAATATGTATCGGGGATAATAAAACAATCGGAAAACTAAGGGAGTATGTTCTCCTAAGTAGTAGCCGTAGTTTAACTTTAGATATACGAGAATGGTTTCCCGACATTATAGGTTTATAAAATGGGCACCTATCTCCACGTCGATACCTAGTCAGATCCGGTTACCGGCCAAGATTACGATTTATCTCATTGCTCAAGCTTCTCTACTCAATTCAATGTCAAGTCGTCTCCGAGCGCTCCCTTAGAGCCGATTAGTGCACGTGTTTTTATCTCGAGTCACTGTTTTAATAAAGCTCGTCCAGATGAAGATGAAACAAGTGCTACATACGAGACCGAATACAAGAGCAACGGATCTGTAGAAGACAGAGTTTTTTGTCCAGTTAGGTGGGAGTTTTCAAAGAAAATCCCTAGAATCATGAAAGATTTAGCATTCAAGGGCTGTTTTGGTGGAGACTCTAAGAGGGTTCTGTACCGACAAGAACAACCCAAACACGCTGGAAGCCATGAGGGTTGGTACCTATGTATGTACCTAAAGTACTCAAATCAGAGAGGCCTAGAAATTCAAGTGACGAGCTGCCACTATAGACTTAATAGACCTAACAATATAAGAACACATGGTACGGTAAAGTTTTTTGTTATTTTAAACAGGTTTATGAAAGGAAAAATATAATGGCTAGTGAACCACTAGAGTCATAAAACCTTTCTCAAAAATATTTAGGTAGAACCCTATGCTTATTTAGAGGGGAGTAAATAGGAAGCCCTAGAGAGAGCAAATAAAAAGCCCTGTAAGTATTAGCTTACAGAGCTTTAGAATTAAAGTCGGGCGTCTTAGATATATCCACACTGATGGTGGAAACCATTTCTGGTGCCATGAGCGCTACCCGTTAGGGACACCGACTAGTGCAACTCACAACACAATCATAATGATTGTCTATTCAAAATTCAACCCTAATTTAAAAATATTAACTATTCTATATATCGAGCCTTTCGAGGTATGAAGCCCAATAGAACGAAAAGTCACTGCGGCGTGCCCCCTTTAGGGGGCAGTACATGATACGTGTAAAAAGCAGGCATATCTCAACCTAGTAACACCACAAAGTATTTCATACGGAAAAATATGACAGGCCGTTGAACTCAACACTCAATTCGGTCGTTCGAGACTGTCAACAATATAGGGAGATTTGTACCTAGCAAGCAGCCTGAACTAAAAGACGATAAACTATGAAAAGCAATCCAGCCCACTGCCCTACCTGGGACGAGTTCCTTCGACCGCTTCTCGAATTAGCTGCTGAAAAGCCGATTATGCGACGCTCTGCTGTTCCAGCAATCGCGGACAAATTTAATTTCTCGGAAGAAATCCGTAGTTACAAACTCAAAAGTGGACAACCTCAGATTCAAAATCGTGCGGGATGGGCAATGAGTTCCTTAGTTAAGGCAAAGTTTATTGAGAAGCATGCATTCGAAAAATTCACTTACCAAGTTACTGAGAAAGGTCGAAAATACTTAACGAAGCATCAAGGGCCAATCACAGATCAAAACCTGAAAAGCCTAGAAGGCTATGAAGAAGCTTGGGAAGAGGCTTCTCGTAGAAAACAACTGGCTAAACCAGAAGGTACCAAGACGGATACAGGATTAGCGCAAAGTACCCCAGACGATCTTATCGATGCGGCGTACAATGAGTTAAATCAATCACTCGCAGAAGAACTGATTGAATCAATGTTCGCTATGGACCCCTACAAGTTTGAGCAACTCGTCGTAGACCTTTTGTTCAGTATGGGCTATGGCGGTTCTCGAAGTGAAGCCGCTCAAGTTACTAAGAAGTCAAACGATGAAGGTATCGACGGAATAATAAATGAAGACCGTCTTGGTCTAGATGTAACCTACATCCAAGCAAAACGTTACAAGAGAGAATCTACAATCGGGCGACAAGATATCCAAAGTTTTGTCGGCGCCCTTGCCGGGAAACAAGGGAACAAAGGAGTATTTATTACGACAAGCAGTTTCAAAAAAACTGCCATCGAGTACGCAAAAAGCGTACCACAGAAAATAATTCTTATCGATGGTGTCCGTCTTTCCGAGCTGATGATCGAACATAATATTGGTGTATCAACTGTTCGTACGGTTGAACTGAAACGACTCGATTCTGATTACTTCGAAGATTAGTCTCTTCGCTATAATCTAAAGGATTTTATCTGAAAAAATCAAAGGCCTTTACATTTCAATCGGTCGCAAACATACTCAAAGCGGTCATTTGCGTTATCGATAAATTCTGGTCAAGGGCTTACTAAACAGTCATTCTCCATTGGTACAACAGGACTAAAGTCCGTGTGCGCCACCCACTCTGGACG
>JBLIOD010000026.1:0-35856 GCA_047639475.1 Gammaproteobacteria bacterium | reverse complement strand
TCTCCGCCGAACTCTTTTGCCAATACGTTAGTTAACGCCGCTGTTAGCGTCGTTTTACCATGATCCACGTGACCTATCGTTCCAACATTCACGTGTGGTTTGTTTCTTTCAAATTTTTCCTTAGACACGATATAAACCTCACCTAGTTTAATTAAACAGCAACAACAACTAAAAAAATACGCACACCAAAATGGTGCCCACAACCGGATTTGAACCGGTGACCTCTCCCTTACCAAGGGAGTGCTCTACCAACTGAGCCATGTGGGCTTCAGTATTTTTATTCGGCCAAACAGCACCAAACTTATACATAAAATGGAGCGAGTGATGGGAATCGAACCCACACTATCAGCTTGGAAGGCTGAAGTTCTACCGTTGAACTACACTCGCATGGTGGAGGGGGGAGGATTCGAACCTCCGAAGGCTGAGCCAGCAGATTTACAGTCTGCCCCCTTTGGCCGCTCGGGAACCCCTCCAAAAATAAAGCACGGGATTCTCATCAAATCACTGCTAAATGTCAATTAAGACTACGAAGTGTCGCCATTAAAAAAACTCAATCGCTTCACTTACCCACCGCCCTTACAAAACTACTGCATGGACTGCAACCCTAACTTTCTTCCTAGAAATTTGGAGCCCGAAGTCGGATTCGAACCAACGACCTGCTGATTACAAATCAGCTGCTCTGCCAACTGAGCTATTCGGGCCTCTCGACTAACAATTTTCTAGGATGAAAATCGGGTGCGCGATTGTATGCAAACGTAGACTCATTGGCAACGAATATTGCAGTTATTTTTAGTTTTTTTTGTAGCGCCATCATCGAAGGAAACGTATACGCTAAATTACGTTAGAAATCAGCAATATAACGCGACGGACTAATAACCTTTAACTCTTCCTTAGTCAGTGCTTAGCTGGCGATACAACCAACAGATATTAGTTGCAGTTTCGCCTCTCTACGCTTGCCGCACGATATAGTTTCAACTCGTCTAACTCCTTTAACCTGGCTTCGGCGTTTATCTCGAAGTGAATCCAAGTATCTCCTAGCCTCTCTTGGTAGATCTTTTCGAGTTTGGCGTAAAAACCTTTTTTTCGTAGCCTACTTTGATAATTCTCTCCACGCTTTATTCCAGAAAAATAGCCTAACTGCAAGATCCGTTTTGAGTCACTATTAAGAACATAATGCTCGACTCGTTTCTCTTTCAATTTAGCACGCATCTGGTCGACCGCTTCTTGACCATCATATGGCCCTAGATAAACCCTCGCCGCTTTAATGCTCCTTTCAGTAGCTACTTTTGGCACAACATAGCTAATCGTATTTGCTGCAATCACTGAAACAGCATAATTTAACGCGCCACTAGAAAGGTAGGGTCCTATTCGATAACAAAACCTTGCCAACTTCGATGTTATATTTTTCAATTCACCCTGAATATTATCCACTTCAAGCTGCTCTGCCACATGCTGAGCGGACTGAACATTAACCGCGGGCAACTGAAACAACTCCAATGAATCGAAATCTATGCTAGCGTTTGGTAACGGCTCGCGCTTAGGCTCTAACACTGGCTCGGCATTTATTTTGGGCTTTTCAGCCACAAATGTTAATTCTTTAGGTGCTTCTTGAGTCAGATCTATCCGCGTTATTGATTCGTCTTCGACGCTCTGTCCTTTCATTGGTTGGGCTTTGCTGGCTTTCAATGACATTTGAGGCAAATTAATACCTTCGAACTTATTGAGATCAACTTCCACCTCAATAGATTCCTCCCGCTGGATCCAAAAATAGGAACCTACATTTACCAACACCAGCAACACTGCTAACCACTTCATAATTAATCCGCTCTACTGGCAATCAACTTTAAGCCATCAAACACCAAATCAGGCTCATGCTTAATACCCACATAGGGCAACTGTAAAGACTCTGCGTCACCGCCTGTTACAATAATTTTCATCTTACGCTGGTATTTAGTGAGATGTTCTTGAATTATACGGGTAACACCCGCCTGCAAAGTCAATTCTATTCCGGTATATATGGCTTGCCCAGTGGACTTTGCCTGCACGTCAAGCACCAGGCCTGTCGCTTCGATGCTATGCGGCAGACGGGCAGTATTATGCCCTAAAGCCCTCTGCATTAGTTTCCTTCCTGGAATAATAGTTCCCCCTAAAAAGTCACCTGCCGCAGATAAAGCGTCAACCGTGATGGCCGTACCTGCATCAACCACACATAAAGGCTTATTGGGGTATTTATGCTTGGCACTAACTAAAGCCACCCAGCGATCACAGCCCAAGGTTGCAGGCTCGTTATAATGATTAATTACGCCCAGCTCTCTGCTTTTCGACTGAACCCAAGTTACTGCAAAGCCAAAGTTATTCTGACACCACTCATCTAACTCACGGCGCGCGTCACTGTTAGCCACTGAACACCCCCAACATGACCCAACTTTTTCAAGCCCTGACCAATACTCATCTAGATATGCGGACAAAGACTGCTCACCGTGGACCAGCGCCCCCTCGAAAGTGCCTGAATTATTTCGCCATTTAAAACGGCTGTTACCGATATCAATCAATAGCTGCATTTTAAAACGCCATTTTAATTTCACCCGCGACGAATGACCGCTGTTGATCACCTACCTGCATCAACAGCACGCCATCATCATTCACCCCCAGCACTTTACCCTTACCAGTCTCATCGCCGTGCACAAATTTCACCCACTTGCCATCAAACACATGCAGCGCATGCCACTTATCACGAAATGGCTCCATTTTTTCTTCAGAGTAGAGCGTAATCGCAGTGGCCACAGAATCAACTAAGCGACCAACCAAATCAGTCCTATCAACTGTGACACCTAAACGCTTTAAGTCAGTCCAAGCTTGATCAATTCTTTCGGACTCACTTTCAGACAACTGTAAGTTTATTCCAACGCCAATCACATACCGCCTGCTATCGCCTTGGTTAACTGCCTCAATTAGTATCCCCCCGAGCTTTTGTTGATCAACCAAAATGTCGTTAGGCCATTTAAGTCCCACGTTGGTCACACCAAAAGCACCTAGCGTTTCGGCAACTGCCACTCCCACTACCAGGCTCAGCGCCGAACCGAGCTCGACACTAGACTGCCAACCGATTGACAGGGCAATATTAGGAGATTGTGCTCCCTGCCACTCTCTACCCATTCGGCCGCGACCATGTGTTTGCTTATCAGCCACGCAAACTCGTCCATGAATTGAATCTGTTCGGCGCAATAACTCTTGATTGGTAGAATCAATTTCTTCAAAGTATTGAATGCGGCTTAGCCACGCACATAATGACGCATCCATCAAACGATTTGCACGTCGCACATCGAAGCGTGATGCACCCTCAACTACCAGAGTTGACTGCGCGGATAAATTGACCATAAAACAGAAGATTGATTGCTTAAAAGTGATGTGGAATATACCATTAGCGGCGCAGGAAAACTTTATCGACAGCCTTCAACTTTAGTTCACAACGAAACCTCAAGTACTACCATGCCTTCAGCAGAAATCGTCAGAAAACCCACTCGCGCAGTAAAAATTGGTTCAATTACCATCGGTGCTGGCAACCCGATCGCGGTACAAAGCATGTGCGCTACCCCTACGCGGCAAATTGAAGACACCTTGAAGCAAATTCGCAACCTTGAAGCCGCGAATGCTGACATCATCCGCATTGCTGCTGATAACAAACGCGACGCTGCGGCGCTAATCACGATTCGCCAACAGACCGAAGCCAACCTAAGTGTCGACTTACAAGAGAACTACCGATTGGCGGCCATTTTGGCGCCCCATGTAGAGAAGATTCGCTATAACCCTGGTCACCTATATCACCACGAAAAAAGCAAGCCATGGCAAGACAAGGTAAAATACTTAGCTGATATTGCTGCACAGCATGACTGCGCTATACGCGTCGGGGTCAACGCGGGCTCTATGGACCCAGCCAAACTAGACTTATTCCCGGCTGACGACTCCATTGCCCCGATGATTGCCAGTGCGCTTGATCATTGCGAATTGCTTGATTCCATCGGCTTTACCCGCTACTGCGTTTCACTTAAAGACTCAGACCCTCGTAAAGCCACCGATGCCTATCAACGCTTTGCCGCTGAGCGCCCTGAAATACCGCTACATTTAGGGGTTACCGAAGCTGGTATGCCGCCCGAAGGCGTGGACAAGACACGGGTCGCCTTCTTGCCACTATTGGCCCAAGGTATCGGCGACACCTTACGGGTTTCGTTGACTTTGCCCTACGCCGACAAGCAGCAAGAAATTATCGTCGGCAAACAAATTATTGCAGATGCCGAGGCCGGCATCCGTGCCGCTAGCGATGCGTTCGACCCCAGCAAATTAAACATCATTAGCTGCCCAAGCTGTTCGCGAGTAGAGAATGAGGCCTTTATTGACCTCGCTCAACAAGTCAAAAAGCGCACTGAATTTGCCAAAGATCATGCCATCAGCATTGCGGTGATGGGTTGTCGCGTAAATGGCCCGGGAGAAACTGACGATGCTGATCTAGGTCTTTGGTGTGGCCCAAAATTTGTTAATTTAAGTCGGCGCGGGAAAAAACTAGGCGCCTTCCCTTATGATCAAGTATTAGACAAGTTAGATACTGAACTGCGCAGCATGGTCAAATAAGCAGCGGAAAAACTATTCGCAACGACTTAAGTTGCCATTTACAGTAGCCATGCAAACGAATAGAAGCGCTAGAAAGCCCTTGCAGCTCGCACATTTTTCATCTCAGTCTTACTACCAAAGTCAGCACCGCCATCATCAAAAGCTTGTGCGATGGCATCTAAAGCCCCATCCTCGGTTGAACCCCAATAGGCTGACGCTGTGGTTGTATTAAAACCACCTAATGCCGAGGCACTCTGATGCAAGTTATCATACATCAATTTTAATTCTTCTCGAGATGGCAGATACCAATCGATGCATGCTCCAAGCACATAGGCAGAACGCAACGCGAAGGCGCCAGTCCAATCACTTATTCCTTGATCCACTGGTGCGGCTCCTTTGCCATTTAGTCCGCCATTACTAATCTAGAAAATCAACCCACCGCAAGGGCCTGCTTCTCCTACTGCATAGCGCGCAGGCGTGACTTGAGCACGTAGTGGCAACATCACACTAGTAATTATCGGCGTAAACCAAACAATCGGTCCGCCATACATAGCCCCTTTCAGCACTTTACGCCTTGTTAAATTTTTCATGATCAGATTTTTCTACAACGTTCAAAAAACAATACCAGCAATAATTTCTATTAACTGACACCTAAAATTTTCAACTGTTAAGTAAATTCAAAGAAGTTGCGGTACGAGCACACTGCACTAGTAAACAAATCCCTCCTTTCAGATTACTTCTTGTAACACCTCACCAGAAGGAAGAGAAGGAAAGGGAGCGACAATCTACATAGCTGAATTTCACTTCACTAAACGAGGCTGGTTAAGTTCTCTTGAAAAGAGCAATTTTGGAGCGAAACCTAGGAGTAACTGCACACCACTCAATTCAAACAGCGCCTCTGAAGCAGTGATTATCGAGACTAGTTATCAACTTCGGTAATTCGATGCGATATTTCGCTGCTCCATTTCGCTGCCATATGGAATTTAATCAAAGTGATATGTTTTTCAACTCTAGGTTTGATACCTCATTTGCTTAACTTGTGACGCGCTGAGCTTGAACTCACCAGCAAAAGCTTTAAAATACCACCACCCCTTTCAAACCATAAACCTGCAGGAAAATGTAATGACGAGTAAGTCGAAAAGCGTAGTGTTTGACAAAAACCCTGGCCGCAATGCCCAAACTTATGGTGTTGCGCGCGAGCTCGGTACTGACATGGACTTGATCCACGAACCGTCAGTAGGCGTGATGGGCACCAAGGGCGATAGCCAGTGTTACTTGGGCGTTCAACGAAAAGTTGAAGCCATACACGGAGTTCTGCGCCAACGCCTTGGACGCGAAGACGGTCAAATGCCTATGCGTTTAGTTCAACCTGAATATACAGTAGCAACATCGGACGGCATGCGTAATGGCACAAGAGAAATGCGCTATTCGCTGATTGGCAGAGAAGTTACTCATGATACCGTTTGCGAACACCTAAGCGCGAGCGGCTTGGAAGGAACGATCGCAGTTGTTGCCTGTGATAAGCCCCCTGTTGGCACCTTGGCTGGCCTCCTTGAACATAACCGTCCGGCGATCATTATGTCTGATGGCCCTATTCGCCCCGGCAAAGATTCGGTAACGTCAGAGCCCATTGATATCATCAGCGGGTTCCAAGTAGCGGGAAGCCACGACGCCGAACTTAAAGTTCGCATCGCTAAAGAAGCCTGTCCAGGATACGGCAGTTGCGGCGGTATTTTTACCTATAACACCATGCAGACGTTTATCGCGGTGGTTGGCATGCAACCGCTTCACATGGTTGCGCCGCCGTCAGATGACCCGCGTCGAATTGATGAATATCCCGAGCAGCTTGTTACCTACCTGCAAGGCATGATTGAGCGAGGTCAAACGCCGCGCGATATTGTCACCCGTGACTCCATTCGCAACGCAGTAATTGTTTCGATGGCAATAGGCGGCTCAACCAACGTATTGTTACATGCACCTGAAATTGCTCGTGCAGCCGGTTTTAGTAGCTTTTCGGAGGACATTATGTCACCCGAAGAATTTAATCGCCTGTCGCAGCACGTAGTGCCCGTGTTAACTGACGCACGTCCCTACGGCAAATACTCTATGGTAGACATCGATGAAAAAGGGGGAGTACAAGTCATCGTTAAAGAATTAATGGACGCGGGTTTATTGAATGGCGATACGCAAACATGCACCGGCGAAACACTTGCCGAGCAAATCGCTCGCCTTAACACTTCTGCACCAGACGGCACGGTAGTTTATAGCGTAAAAAAACCATTCAAACCAACTGGCGGCCTGAGGGTATTGGGCGGAAATCTTTCACCAGAATTTAGCGCCGTACTGAAACTGGCTGGCGTTGAAGGAGGATTGGAGAACAATCGCTTTATCGGCAAAGCACGCATATTTAACGGAGAGCAACGATTACTCGACGCACTGGAAACAGCACCGGAAAGCTTCAGTAATCACGACATGGTAATTGTACGCTATGAAGGCCCTTGCGGCGCACCTGGCATGCCGGAAATGCTCGATTCGACTTCACGTATCACAACTCTTTGCCGTGAAAAGAACATCGTTATTGGCATGATGACCGACGCTCGCTTTTCTGGGGGTTCTGTTGGCCTAGTAATTGGCCATGTTGGACCGGAAGCTGCATTGGGTGGGCCTATTGCCTTTGTCGAAAACGGCGATGAAATTGTTGTCGACCTTGACACCAATGACATTAATTGCGCGGCATTAGATAACACGGAAATACTCAATTCACGTACAGCGATATGGAAAAAAGAAGTTGCTGATAATGATGGGATACATCCTGCCTGCGGCGAAGTCGATACCCGCTTACTAAACCGGATGCGACTGTCAGCGGTTTCTGCCGTCTACGGCGCCGGCATGCATCCAAATCGAGAGCTTTGGGTACCACAACCACGAGAAGCTGGAAACAGCGGATTCGAACCTCACAATAAATACCGCGAGTAGTCGTAGAACCAGTCCAAAGTAAACCGACTCATAAACTGATATCGTCATTGCAAGGAACGCTGCGACCCGTCAATTGCTCACTATATGCTTAGGTGATATCTAACCTGTATAAACTAAATTGCACTTGGGCCTTTATCAGGCTAACGAAAACAAAGTAACATTCAAATAAAACCATGGCAAAAATCATTCATAGCATGATCCGCGTTATAGATTTAGAAAAATCTAAAACCTTCTATCAGCAAGCATTTAATCTAACAACGGCCCATGAACTGGATTTTGAAAACTTCACTCTCGCGTATTTGAGAAACGCCAAAAATGATATGGAGATTGAGCTGACCCTTAATAAAGGTGAAACCGCTTCCTATACTCACGGTAGCGGTTACGGGCATATTGCTGTTTGCGTTGAAGACTTAGACGGTGAACACCAACGAATGAAAGAGTTAGACATAGAAGTAGCTGATATCGTCGAGTTTTCACCCGATGGTGATTTAATCGCCCGTTTTTTCTTTGTTGTCGACCCAGATGGATATAAAATTGAGGTATTGCAACAACACGGTCATTACCGATAATTTTTAGGCAATTTTTTTCAGCGCCACCCCATCTAACCTAAACGCCCCCTTCCGACCTTCTACGCAAAAGAGAGTTTAGGAGGATGGAACAATATTAGTATTTTCCCCTAGTAAGTTGCCTGTAAGATTAAACGGAATTCCAAGATCATCAAATAAACCTTCCTCAGCAAAACGCATTTTACCTTCTAGTTGATATTCTAAATTCAGGCAGCCTGCTTTAAATAAATCGCCAATGCTGTTTATTACTTTGGATAAGTCCATTTTTACTTCCATATAAAATGGGGCCTCTCGATTCGGCATCAAAGTCAGCGTTTCTGTAGTAAACCCCTGACCTACTTCAACGCCGCTAAACTCGTGATAAAATCTACTTTTTGAATCGGCAGTTTAAAGACATTTGGATTAAAAGCACTGAGATTGAAACGAAAAACTTGCTCGTAAAGACCAAGATTAACGGGCGTTACCGCAATGAGACTTAGTTTAGGCTAGATTAGTTAGGCTTTTCCATTACCCCGCCAGCACAAGCACTAAGTAACAAAGCGCACGCAAAAACAGCGATTGCCTTAACAATTCGGGCGCTCGTGAAAAGTGGCGAACTAAAAGCTTTTGGCAGCCAATACCAGATTGTTTAATTTAAGACGTGCAAGTGCCCAGCCCAAGATACCTAAGCCACAGTCTGGGGCCGCTAATAGGCGATCAGCATCAATATGATCCAATGCTTTTTGCAAACGCGCGCGAATTGTTTCAACTGACTCAATTTCAGACTTGGCGATGGCCACTGCACCGAAGATAACTGAGGTATTCTGAAAGCGTTCTAGCAGCGTCAAATCGTTGTAACGATGCGCATCTTCCAGTGACACTCTATCAATGCAGGAGGCCTCTATGGCATCCGCCAACTGAAAATAAGCATCGTGATCGGCCTTAGGGTAATCCTCATCATCAATACTGCCGGGATACCCACAACACATGTGTACTGTTTTGGTTACGCCTTTAGGACAATTATTAAATGCTCGCTCCAAGTTCTCAAAACCAAACTCTAGCGCCTTATTGGGGTACCGGGCAAAGACAGGCTCATCTATTTGAATATGCTTGCACCCAGCTTCTGCCAAGGCATGCACTTCTTTGTTTAAGGTATCGGCCAGTGCTGCTCCTCGCTCTATAGGCGAACCGTAAAATTTATCACCAGTGGTATCTCCAATAGTCATAGGGCCAGGCAAAGTGATCTTTACTGGTCTATCACTAAAGCTCTGTGCACGCCGCCAATCTTTGACTAAAAAGGGTTCTCGTGCTTTAACCGCAGACACAATGGTTGGTAAGTTCGCTTCGTAAGCCCCATCTCTTAGTATTTTTGTCGTCAGATTCGAAAAATCGATTCCCTCAATATGGCGACAATGATAGTGAATATAGTTTTCCCTAGGCACTTCGCCATCAGTGGGAATATCTATACCTGCTGCGACTTGCTCTCCAACTACATCTTTTACCGCACGTGCCAAAGTGGCTTCAGCGTCGGGACCGAGCGCATCAAACGCTTGTTGCCACTTCTCAGTGGGGTCTGCCGTATCCACTCCCTCTGGCAAATTAAACCAGTCTGGTAAAGCAAGGTAATCTGGTTTCGGATAGGCGCCGATACAGGTGGTCAATATACTCATATTTTGTCAACTTGATGTATTAGTATTTTTCAAATTTTTCGCGACTCTGCTTAGTCTGGTGCAGTTTCTGAATCAATCTGACCTTCTAAATTGCTAGGAGCAAAAATACTGTTGTACGTTTGCTCTTCAACTTTTTTACCTGATTCTGTTTGCTTCTTTAAATTACTTGTCGAAAACAAACTACCACTATTGTCCGCTTTCACTTTAGGCACCACGGCATTATCTTGTGCTTTTGGTGCTGCTTTTTTAAACATCTGCTTATCTTTAAACGCTTTTACTTTCTTGGCCGTGTCTTCGGCTTTTTCTTGCTTTATGACGGCTTTACATTCATCCACGCCGATTGTCCCGGCGAAGTAAATAGTCCCTAGGCCCGCAACAAAAATAAACGTCACGATGTACATTGCAGGATTAGCCCATAAGGTAGCTTTAGTCGCACGTGTCTCACCACCGGCCTTAGCAATACGATCTACGTCGTCTTGATACTTTTCTTCGCGACGCTTGAGTATCTCAAAATAGATTGCTCCGATTAAAGTGATGCCAATGATAACTACCGCCAAAGCACTAATAGACGGATTAATGCCGTAACGTACTTTACTGGCTAAAACGGTTGTAATAGTCGACTTCGAAACAATCGTGAAGATTGTGGTGTTGTAGTTCTCAAATGAAGCTAAAAAGCCCAATACACAGGCTGATGCGATTGCAGGCTTTAGAAATGGGAGTAATATTTTTCTAAAGGTTTGTACATGCGTTGCACCCAAGTCTAACGCAGCCTCTTCTTGCACTGCGTCAAATCGCTGTAAGCGCGAAATAAACACCAGCATTGAGTAAGCAGCTACAAAGGTAGAGTGACCAATTATAGTAAGGAATATACCGTCGTAAAATATGGAGTCGTAACCCGCATTAAACATACGCCCCATTCTGTCCCAAAAAACAATGGTAGAAATACCTAACACCACTCCAGGAATCAGAATCGGCGAAATAACAATAGTGTAATACCACGGGCGCACTCTTGGACTGACTTGCGTTAGCAATAAAGCGCCTGCCAAGCCGAGTGGCACAGCTATCAACACTACGCCGACCGCGATGATAATGCTGTTTTTTAGCCCTTCCATGAGATCTCCATCATTTCTGAGGACATCAAACCATTCAGTCGTAAAGCAACTCCAAGGTGAAACCCTTGGAAACGATGAGCTATTAAAAGCTGACATGCCCATCACGATTAGTGGGCCGAATAAGTATGCAAAAAACATAACCACAAACATGATCAAAAAAACCTTGCTCAGTCTTTCAGATGTCATAAAAGGGCTCATTTTGTCACCTCACCCATTCGCACCTTGAATAGTTTCATCACCACCAAAACTATAATAATTGTCGACACCAATAGGAATACGGCATAGGCAGAACCACGCTGCCAGTTGTTACCTTGATTAAACCACTGGTAAATAATTTGAGTAAACCACAAACTACTCGGCCCTCCTAATATTTGTGGCGCAGCCAAGGCGCCTGCCGTTAACATAAACACCATGGTTGCTCCTGCGGTGATACCCGGTTTAGCATAAGGAATAACAATGCGCTTGTGAATTCTCCACCAGGGTGCACCTAAGTCTCTAGCGGCCTCAATTTGGTTTTTATCTAAACTTTCAATCGCATTATAGATAGGGAAAATCATTAACAAAATGAACGCGTAGCTCAAGCCAGCGTAAAGCGCGTAGTTTTGTAATATAAACTCAATAGGTGTATTTATTATGCCAACCCACAGCAAGAACTTGTTTATTATGCCTGTGGTACCGAGCATGATTTTGAAAGCGAAAGCACGTAGTAACTCGTTAACCCAATAAGGGATAATTAGCGCTATTACCATCAAACGTGCCCAACCACCTCTGGCCACCTGTGCTAAATAATATGCGATGGGGTAACACAATATTAAGTCAAAGATGGTCACGCATACAGCCGTGACCAAGGTGCGCACAAATACCCAAACGTCGACTACGTTGTAGGAGTCAGTGGCTTGTTCGCTACCGAACGCCATAAACTTATAATGTGATAACGTATAAACGTCTTCGGGTCCACCTAATTTTGCCGGTGGCAAGTTATGCCTGAAGGAAAAATCGAACATGAATATTTGCGGTAGCAAAATTAGCATGCCAAGCCAAATCACTGCAGCGATAAGGAGATACAAGGAAATCCCCATGCCGTTCTTTAGAAAGAACTGATTCCAATATTGTTTCATGGTGTTGTCCTTTCCTGTTAGGTTTCGTCGGCTAATTCACCCGCTGGGGTTGCAACCGCCGAATCTGCCGAAAAGCCTAGACCAACAGTTTCATTAGTCGCGTGTCCTGTATCTCCACCATCGTTGACTAAAGACATTTTTAAAGTACGGTCCGAACCATCTACGTCGCAGAACACCTGCCAGAAGCTACCTTCAAATTCATTGTGTTTTACTTTGGCTTGAAGAGTGTTATCAAAAGTCCCTCCTTCTGTAAACTTGACAGATTCAGGTCTGATAAATACGAAAGCATCGTCGCCCTTTGCTAGTTGATACAGACCACCGCTCTTCATATTCTTTGCGCGAAGAATACCCGACGGAGTTTCAACCACAGCATAACCATCTACTAGCTCTGAAACCTTACCTCTAAATAAATTGTTCTCACCTACGAACGAAGCCACAAAAGACGACTCTGGCAAATCGTAAATAGTATTGCCATCTGCAACTTGCTCTATTTTTCCTTGACTCATTACTGCTACGTTGTCTGACATGGTTAATGCTTCACCTTGATCATGTGTAATGTAGATGAAAGTAATACCAACACGTTGCTGAATCGCTCGTAGCTCCGTGCGCATGTGCTGTCTTAGTTTTAAATCTAACGCAGACAAAGGCTCGTCTAACAACAATACGTCTGGCTCAGCACATAAGGCACGCGCGATTGCGACACGCTGTTTTTGACCACCAGATAGCTCGTTGACCATCTTGTCTCCTTGCCCGGTTAGGGCAATGAGCTCGAGTAGTTCATCTGCCTTTTTTTGACGAGCGGCTTTACTGGCGCCCGCGACCTCCATGGAAAAGGTAATGTTTTCCCATACCTTCATTAAAGGAAACAACGCCAGATTTTGGAAGATAAGGGCAGTGGGACGCTTATTGGGCCCAACCCCCTTCATATCGTTACCACCGATCAAAACGCGCCCTTCAGACGGTTCTAAAAAGCCGGAAACAGCCCGTAGAATTGTCGTCTTACCGCAGCCAGAAGAACCTAAAAAACTAAAAAACTCTCCATCTTTTATATGAATATTCACGTCTCGCGCAGCTACAAAGTCACCGAAACGAATTAAAACATTGTCTAGTTGTACATCAGCACTCATATAAAAAATCTCTCAGGATTACCAATCATTATTAAGAAGCCTCAACATGTCACCGCTAGCGCGGTTACGATGCTGAGGAATCTAGTATTCCGACATAAAAAAAGCCCCTGCTGCCAGAGGCTTTTTATTATCAGCTAGGTTATGCCGCGTTGAACTTGTTCACAAATTCCGTTCTTACGTCAGCGTACCATTGTGGCTCTTTTGGCCAAGGCCATAAGTTAGACAATGAATCACCTGGGTAAACACTGCCAAAGATGCCACCGTAGTTATCGCTAGCAAATTGATCTGCGCCCAATACAGCAGAGTTATAGCCATGACCTTTACCGCCCCAGCTATCATCCTTGCCACCGTCGATTGAACGGCCACCCACTTCTGGGTCGAAGCAAAAATTCAAGAACTCATAAACCGCATCAACATTCTCAGCTTGATCGGAAAGCGCCATACCATCAACCCAAGCTAGAGCACCTTCAGCAGGCGCACGATATTGCACTGGATCGCTGTTGTTCATCATAGAAATTGGCGGACCATCCCAAGTTTGACCAACGACTACGCCGTCATTTAGTAATCCGTTCTTTTGAGAATCAGCATCATTCCAGAATAATTTAACTTGCGCCTTATTCTTCATGCAGAAATCAGTTACCACTTGCCAAATCTTGCGCATAGCGGCTTCATCATCATAAGCGGCCTTCATTGCGCCAGGCTCAAGAGCACCGGTAGTTTCTAAGTACAATCCAGCGCCTAACATGCCTGAATGTACACGCATCATTGTTTGACCTTTAACGTCTTCTTGCCAAATATCGCCGTAACTAGGGATTTCGCCATCACGTGGTGGAGTCCATTGATCGGTGCGCCAAGCAACACCTTCAGTACCCCAAATCAGTGGTAACCAGTGAGAACCTTTACCGCCAAAGTTCCACTCTTCGCTGCCTACTTTAAGCATCGCAGGGTTTACATTGTCGATAGTGGCGATCTTACCGTAGTCGAATGGAGCCAACAAACCAAGCTCTGACCATTGAGGAGAACGCATGTTAGTTGGGCTACAAATATCAATGCCACGACCTTTAGAAGCCTTCATCTTGTTGATGATTTCTTCGTTTGAGCCTATGCCGGTAAAGTTAATTTTGATACCAGACTTCTTTTCGAATGCATCGAAAAAGCCTGCTGATAGATAATCTGACCACATCAAAACATTTAATTCGCCAGAAGAAGCCAACACCTTTGAGCTTACTACCCATGGCGCAGCAATGGTCGCACCCGCTGCAACCGATCCTTTTAGGACCTTTCTTCTAGAGACATCATTATTTAGTTTTTTACTCATTTCAAAACTCCTCTTTAGTTATGGTTAAGCTATTAATAGCTTCATTTACAGAGTGTTATTGTTGAAAGAGCTAACGCTCCTCAAAAATAAAAACACTTTCTGATCTGGTAAACTGATCGACCAAGTGGCCATTTTTCAGTCTTAGCTCTAGTGTATCAATACAGTTCAATTATTCATCACTCGCTATAAAAATTGCGATATAGATAATGACTTGAGTGGAAATAGTAGCTGAAAAGCGTACAAGATATCAATTTATATTTAACTCTTTAGCAAGCTCCGTTAAAGAACTACTGTTAGCCTGTTGGGTTGCAAGTAAATAGTATGAAGCGTGAATATAACCTCCACTAGACTGTATCAACAGTAAGTGTACCGGAATAGAGCCAATCAATGGAGAAATACTAACCCAAAATAACCTTTAGTGTCGGCACAAAAGACCCATTGTGGGTGAGAACCTAGGAGTCGCAGTCAAATTAATCCTATAACGGGCGATTTCTTAACTTAGTCGTCGAAGGTAGGCGGGGGTAAATTAGCTAGTTCCGTGACGTTAGGCGGTCGTACTTCTGTAACCGTCACAGCAAATATTAAATCCTTTCCAGCCAAAACGTGATTTGAATCAAGTGTGATTCTTCCATCCTCAATCTTGCTAACTCGAAAAGTTTTGATGTCTCCTTTTTCACTCTGCATATCCATTTGCGCGCCCACGCGTCGAAGTTCTGGAGGAGCATTTTCTAAGTCATCGCTGAACGTCAATCCTTCGTCATGCGGACCAAATGCCTCTAGCGCTTTGACAGGCACCGTCACCTTATCGCCTACCAACTTCCCCTCTAGTGCCTTCACTACCTGCGGAAATATTTCCGTGAATCGCCCGTGAACATAAGAAGTAGGTACTTCTGATAACTCTAGAATCTGACCCGTAATATCCTTTATTACATGAGTAAAAGAGACGAACTGTCCTCTATGTACGGTATTGCTAGACACTGACTAAATGAAAATAAAACTAAAGAAAAAACGCCAGACCTTAATCTAGCGTTTTCTTAGTAGCTTGATTTTTTCGATTGAGCGAAGCTGTGCAGATATCTGTGCCAGCTCTGCTTTCGCGCGCGCGTAATCCATTTCTGAGTTTTGATCTTTAACAGCTTCTTCGGCGCGCTTTTGCGCGTCTAAAGCCTTCGCCTCATCTAAATCATCCGCGCGAATAGCAGTATCGGATAAAACAGTGATCAGATCAGGTTGTACTTCTAAAATACCGCCAGTGATAAAGAAAAACTCTTCCTCTCCAGATGCAGTTTGTACTCTGACATCGCCAGGGTTCAATTGAGTAACAAGCGCGGTATGGCGAGGTGCGATACCTAACTCACCCATCACGCCGGGAGCGAACACCATGGTGCCTTCTCCAGACCAGATGTGCTCTTCAGCACTAACAATTTCAACTTGAATAGTAGCCATAATGACCTCTATTGCATACCTTTCGCTTTCTCAAGCGCTTCGTCAATATTGCCTACCATGTAAAACGCTTGCTCTGGTAAGTCATCGTAGTCTCCATTAACAATAGCTTTAAAGCCTGACAAGGTGTCTTTTAATGTCACGTACTTACCTGCGGCACCAGTAAACACCTGAGCTACCGTAAATGGTTGAGACAAGAACCGTTGAATTTTACGTGCACGGCCTACGGCCAATTTATCTTCTTCAGACAATTCATCCATACCCAAGATCGCAATAATATCTTGAAGCTCTTTGTATTTCTGCAAAGTGCCCTGTACTTGGCGCGCTGTATTGTAGTGATCGTCACCAATCACCAATGGATCTAGCAAACGAGACGTTGAATCCAATGGATCTACCGCTGGGTAAATGCCTAATTCAGCAATTTGACGTGACAGTACTAATGTCGCATCCAAGTGAGCAAATGTAGTTGCTGGCGATGGATCCGTCAAATCATCCGCAGGTACGTATACCGCTTGGAATGAGGTAATAGAACCTTTCTTAGTAGATGTGATGCGTTCTTGTAATGCGCCCATTTCATCAGCCAGTGTTGGCTGGTAGCCTACCGCTGATGGCATACGGCCTAATAGCGCTGAGACTTCTGTTCCCGCTAGAGTGTAACGATAAATGTTGTCAACGAATAATAGGACGTCGCGTCCTTCATCACGGAAATATTCCGCCATCGTTAAACCGGTTAGTGCTACACGTAAACGGTTGCCAGGAGGTTCGTTCATCTGACCATAAACCAGTGCAACCTTATCGATTACGCCTGCTTCGGTCATTTCGTGGTAGAAATCGTTACCTTCACGAGTACGCTCACCGACTCCCGCGAACACTGATAGACCACTGTGCGCTGATGCGATGTTGTTAATTAACTCCATCAGGGTAACGGTTTTACCTACACCCGCTCCACCAAATAGGCCGATCTTGCCACCTTTAGAGATAGGCATGATCAAGTCGATAACTTTGATCCCTGTCTCTAAAAGCTCAACACTCGCTGATTGCTCTTCGTAAGTAGGCGCAGCACGATGAATCGGCATATGAACATCTGCTTCAACAGGTCCAACTTCGTCAATTGGGCGTCCTAATACGTCCATTACACGACCAAGCGTTGCTTCGCCCACTGGCACAGTAATTGGCGCGCCAGTGTTGCTTACTTCAAGACCACGTCGCAAACCTTCAGATGAACCCATAGCGATACAGCGTACCACTCCGTCGCCCATCTGTTGCTGCACCTCCATGGTTAATTCTTTCGAATCAACCACTAGCGCGTGATAGATATTGGGAATTGCGTCTCGTGGAAACTGAACGTCCACAACCGCACCGATTACTTCAACAATATTTCCGGAACTCATAGCTCGAAAACTTCCTCGTAATTAAAATTAATTCTTTAAATTGATACGTGCTTAAACAGCCGCCGCACCACTAACAATTTCTGACAACTCTTGGGTAATCGCTGCTTGGCGAGCTTTGTTATAAATAAGCTCCAAATCACCGATCAAATTACCCGCATTATCGGTCGCTGCTTTCATTGCAACCATTCGCGCCGACTGCTCACAAGCTGAATTTTCTGCTACCGCTTTATACACTAGCGACTCGATGTAACGGTTCATTGTTACGTCGACTACGGGCTTTGCTTCAGGCTCATAGATGTAATCCCAATGATGCTTACGCTCTTCATCAGCGATATTCTTGACTGGAATCAACTGCACCGCTTTCGGGCTTTGTGTCATAGTGTTTACAAATTCATTGCTCACAATGTATAAACGATCAATTTTGCCGTCTAAGTAGGCGTCCATCATGACCTTTACTGCACCCAAGATTTCTTCAACCTGCGGGGCATCACCTAATTGCGTCACTTCAGAAACAATATTGGCATTGAAACGCTTAAAAAAGCTTAACGCTTTGCTGCCAATTAGGGCTACGTCAACTTCCACGCTTTTTTCTTGCCAATCACTCATTTGAGCAATAGCACGTCGGAATACATTAATATTCAGGCCACCACATAATCCACGGTCACTTGAAACAATGATATAGCCAACTCGCTTTACTTCGCGGTCTGTCAAATAAGGATGCTTGTACTCTGAATTGGCCTGTGCCATATGGGCCACAACAGATGCAATTTTTTCGGCATAAGGTCGGGCAGCATTCATACGATCTTTCGCACGACGCATTTTACTTGCCGCAACCATTTCCATTGCTTTAGTAATTTTGCGCGTGTTTTGGATACTCTTTATCTGAGTACGTACTTCTTTTGCATTTGCCATAGCTTAAATCCTGTCAGATCGGGGGGTGATTAAACCGACCCGTTCTTTTGAAAGTCTTCTAGTGCAGCAGTCAAACTTGCTGCCACTTCATCGTTGAAGTTTTCGTTCTCGACAATCGAGTCCATTAACTCACCATGATTAGACTTAACGTAAGATTGCATTGCTGATTCATACTTAACAACATCTTTTATCTCAGTACCATCGAAGAAACCTTCGTTGATAGCGTATAACGAAAGCGCCATTTCCGCGACTGACATAGGCTCATACTGACCTTGCTTCATCAGCTCTACCGCCCGTTGTCCACGAGATAATTGCGCGCGTGTTGCTTCATCAAGATCAGAAGCGAACTGCGAGAATGCCGCTAATTCACGATACTGAGCCAGAGCAAGACGAATTCCGCCGCCCAGCTTTTTGATGATTTTAGTTTGTGCTGCACCACCTACACGAGACACCGACAGACCAGCGTTGATCGCTGGACGGATACCTGCGTTGAACAAATCAGTTTCTAGGAAGATCTGACCGTCGGTGATAGAGATTACGTTTGTTGGTACGAACGCCGATACGTCACCCGCTTGAGTTTCGATGATAGGCAGCGCGGTTAAAGAACCGGTTTTACCTTTCACTTCGCCGTTGGTAAACTTCTCAACGTAGGCTACGTTTACGCGTGCTGCGCGCTCTAATAAACGTGAGTGCAAATAGAATACATCGCCAGGATAGGCTTCACGACCTGGAGGGCGACGTAGTAATAGTGATACTTGGCGATATGCCCAAGCTTGCTTGGTCAAGTCATCATAAACAATCAATGCATCTTCACCACGGTCACGGAAATATTCGCCCATTGAGCAACCTGCATAAGGTGCAATGAACTGTTCCGCTGCAGAGTTAGCAGCCGAAGCCGCAACGATGATCGTATTTTCTAGCGCGCCGTGCTCTTCAAGCTTTCGTACTACACCTGCGATACTTGAGGCCTTTTGACCGATAGCAACGTAGATACACTTGATGCCCGTGCTGGCTTGGTTGATGATCGCGTCGATCGCTACTGCGGTTTTACCTGTTTGACGGTCACCAATGATCAACTCACGTTGGCCGCGTCCGACTGGCACCATCGAGTCAACTGACTTCAAGCCAGTCTGTACTGGCTGGTCAACTGATTGACGCTCAATGACGCCTGGCGCAACCTTTTCAATCGGAGAAGTACCGTCATTTTCTATCGGGCCTTTACCGTCGATAGGTATTCCTAGTGCGTTCACTACGCGCCCCAGTAAACCACGGCCGACCGGCACTTCCAAAATACGACCCGTACATTTCACGGTATCACCTTCTGACAAGTGCTTGTAGTCACCTAATATAACCGCACCAACAGAATCTTGCTCGAGGTTAAGTGCTAGACCGAAAGTATCTCCCGGGAATTCTAACATTTCGCCTTGCATTGCTTCTGAAAGACCATGAATACGTGCAATGCCGTCTGTCAGCATAACAATAGTACCTTGCGTCTTCGCTTCGGCACTGGTCTCGAAATTCTTAATTCGCTCTTTAATCAGATCGCTGATTTCAGATGGATTTAATTGAATAGACATATCTTCTATTTCCTAAAAATAATATTCGTTCGTGTCGGCTTGATCTAGTCGATCTTTAAGCGCTAATTGCGCCAACCAAATTTTGTAATTGCGCTTTCACTGAGCCATCAACGACCCAATCTCCTGCGCGAACCACCGCGCCGCCAATGATATTTTCATCGACTGACGTTTCTAGCTTAATTTTTTTACCTAAGCGCTTAGACAAAGCTGCTTCAAATGAGGACTTTTGCTTGGCGTTTATCTTAATGGCAGTGACCAACTGTGCTTCGATTACCTGTTCTGCTTCGTCGCGTAGCTCAACAAACTGCTCGTTGATCTCAGCTAAAACGTTCAATCGGTCATTCTGCGCTAATAATTTAACCAAATTTTCGCCTTCTGCATTTAATTTTCCGCCACCTACCGCAACAAACAGCTCAATTTGCTGTTGCTTGGAGATGGCTGGGTTTTGCAAAGCGTCGCTTAGTTCAGCATTAGCACCAATAGCCGCTAAGAGCTCAAGCTGATCTGTCCACGTGGCGTAATCTTCAGCATCACGTGCCAAATCAAATACAGCTTTGGCATAAGGTCTAGCGATGTGGCTTAAATCTGACATTTGGAGTTCCTAGTCTTAATTATAGCTTAGCCGCTAAATCGTCTAGCAAATCAGCATGTGATTTTGCATCAACTTCGCGTTTCAGAATCTGCTTGGCACCCGCTACAGCTAATTCGCTAACCTGTGCACGCAAACCTTCTTTGGCTTTGCTTACTTCGGTATCGATCTCTGCACGAGCAGCAACCACGATACGATCGCCTTCAGTCTTCGCCGTCACCTTAGCCTCATCAACAATCTCTGAACCACGCTTTTCAGCTTTGTTCATGATCTCGCCTGCTTGGCCTTTAGCTTCTTCAACGAGCTTTGCAGCTGCTTTCTCGCCTTCTGCTTGTGCAGCCTGGCCTTTATCAGCCGCCGCCAAACCATCAGCGATGGTGGTACGACGTTCTGCTAGCGCATTGATGATTGGCGTCCAAACATACTTCTTACTAAACCAAACAAAGAACACGAAAGTGATCAGTTGGCCTATGAGAGTTGCGTTAATGTTCATTTGTCACCCTGTTTAGTTTTAAATCACAAGCCCACAGCCGAAACCGAGGGCAAGACTTAAAGAATTAAGCTACGGCAAATAATACATACATAGCAACACCAACAGCGATCATCGGTACCGCGTCTACAAGACCCATAACGATGAAAAACTGAGTGCGTAGCATAGGAAGTAGCTCTGGTTGACGAGCAGCGCCTTCTAAAAAGCGACCACCTAACATGCCAATGCCTACGGCCGCGCCGATTGCACCTAAGCCCATCATTAGAGCGCCTGCGATATATAGTAAACCTGTTTCCATTTTAATCTCCGGTATTGAATTTAAATGTTAATAATAAAAGTAAAGTTAAAGTCTTTCGTGCGTTTATATAGGGTAATTATATAAATGCCTATTAGTGGTGCGAGTGCGCCATATCAAGGTACACAATAGTCAACACCATAAAGATGAAGGCCTGAAGGGTAATGATTAAGATATGGAATACTGCCCAAACAAACTGTAATCCGCCGCCCGCAATGGCAAGCGCAGATAGGCCGCCTGAAAACATGATAGCGATCAAAATGAAGATAACCTCACCCGCATACATGTTACCGAACAAACGCAGCGAGTGCGAAATCGGTTTGGCAATGAGTGATACCCCTTCCAGTAGAAAATTAACGGGAATGAATAGCACTTTCAAAACAGGGTTCTTGGCTTCAAACGGCATCATGGTCAGCTCTTTAGCAAAACCACCGACGCCTTTAATTTTGATGCTGTAGTACAAAGTCATAAGGAATACACCGATCGCCATGGCAAACGTGGCGTTCGGGTCGGTGCTTGGCACCACCTTCATGTAGGGAATACCCAACACGTGCTCAGCAAAATAGGGAATCAAATCAACTGGAATCAAATCCATGAAGTTCATCAAGAATATCCAGCAGAACAAAGTCAACGCCAGTGGCGCGACCAGATCATTCTTACCGGTGAATGAAGTACGTACGTTCTCATCAATGAACTCGATCACCATTTCGACGAATCCTTGCAATCCACCTGGCACGCCAGCAACCACGGTGTCTGCTACGCGCTTGAACACCAACAAAAAGATCGCGCCCATCAAGAAAGACCAAAACATGGTATCTAAGTGAATGGCCATAAAGCCCATTTCCTTGATTTCGTCTATGCTGTGAGCAATACCCCAACTACCATCAGCGTGACGACCATAAGTTAGGTTCGTCAAGTGATGTGATATATATCCTTTAGTTGTTAATGTTTCTCCAGAAGACATAGGTATATTAAATGTTAAAAGCCTTAACACATCGACCTAAACACGAAGGACGACACTAAATTTAGTTCACTTGAGCACCGCGCTCAGCGATTTTACTTCATCTTACAAGCAAAGTAACCGATCTGCGAAATCGCAAAACCACCTACAAAGCCAATGGGCAACAATCCAAAAGTGTTTAACCCCAGCACTATTGCCACACAAAATATCAATAAGCGCTGCAGCCAACCAACATAAATTGGCACCATACTAGCGCCTAAGCTACTATATGCAAGTTCGCTTGATTTTCGCACGCTTCGTTTAGACAACGCGGTATTAAACAACGCAATAGACGCGCCAAAGGCAACGCTAAGCGCCATTACTTCACTTGAAAAAAGCCAGCAAAGCAATGCGACGAAAAACCCCAGTAAGCCTTGCGCGATCATAACTTGCTTAAAGCAGCGTGTTAAACGATCGTTCATGCCAAACAAATGGGGTGGCGATTATAGAAACACGCGCCAACAGGGTCAACGCTTTTATGGCAGTAATTCTGACGAATAGCTGATGATTCTATCAATATCTTAAAAAAAACACTCGCTGGCGAACATTGGTCTAGTATTTTGACCTAAATGATTAAGCTTTAAGTTTATCAATAATACCGTCTAACTGTTCCAATGAATGGTAGCCAATCACCAGTTTACCTTTACCTTGCTTATCTTGCACACTCACCGCCGCTCCTAAGGAATTTGAGAGGTCCTCTTGCAACTTTAAAATATCAGCATTAACCGTCTTAGGTTTAACTTTAGCAGGCTCTTTCTCTAAATGCTGCTTTACCCATAGCTCGGTTTGTCGCACCGACATCTTTTGTTTGATAATGGTTTTTGCCACAGCCAACTGTTCATTTTCGGGAATAGCCAGTAAAGCTCGGGCGTGCCCCATTTCGAATTGCTTCTCCTCTAATAAATCTTGCACCGCAGCCGAGAGCGACAATAGGCGTAACAAGTTAGTTACGGCCGTTCGTGAGCGACCAATACTGTCCGCTGCCTGCTGATGGGTGGCGCCAAACTCTTTAAGTAAGCGATCAATACCTCTGGCTTCTTCTAAGGCACTTAAATCTTCACGTTGAATATTCTCTATTAAGGCTGCAGCCACCGCCACTTCGTCTTCAATTTGCCGAATGATAACCGGCACCTGCGCTAATCCGGCAATTTGCGCCGCACGCCAGCGACGCTCACCCGCCACGATTTCATAACTTTTTTGCTTCCCCTTTGCTTTTATTTCTCGCACCAAAATCGGCTGCATGATCCCTTGAGCTGAGATAGATGCTGCCAATTCGGCCAGGGCATCTTCATCCATCAAGTGACGTGGCTGGTATTTCCCTCGCTGCAAATACTCTACTGGCAAGTTTTTGAATACATCAGTTGCATTGCCGCGAGCAGCAGTCTGCTCTGCTGACTCATTCCGAGCATCACTTATGGTGGAAGAATCTCCCAGCAAGGCATCTAAGCCACGTCCTAATCTTGCTTTTTTGGGTTTAGCCATGACTAATTTGCCTTCTTTCATTAATTTCATTTGCTAGCGCGACATAAGCCTTTGCACCTCTGCAGCTAGGATCATAATCAAGTACCGAGACGCCATGACTTGGCGCTTCAGCCAAACGGATATTCCTTGGTATCAAAATTTTAAATACTTTCTCTTGAAAGTGCTTGTTTAACTGACGCGACACTTCAACTGTCAATGAATTACGCCCATCATACATAGTGCGCACCACGCCGATTATTTCCAGCTGAGGATTCAATGACTTTCTCACCATCGCCAAGGTGGTAATGAGGCCACTCAATCCTTCCAACGCAAAATACTCACACTGCACAGGAATCAACACGCCCGTTGAAGCAGCCAAGGCATTGATAGTTAACACGTTAAGCGAGGGCGGCGTATCAATCAGCACCACATCGTATTGATTTAGCACTGATTCCAAAGCGTGCTTTAATCGCAAATCTTGGTGCTCTAGATCAAGCAACTCTACTTGCGCACCAGCCAAATGCGGATTCGTCGGCAAAATGTCGTAACCGCTTTCGGACTGAGTAATCGCTTCCTCAATAGTGCATTCACCCAGCAACACTTCATAAGTGCCTGCGGTTAAATTACCAATACTCACCGCACTGCTAACGCTGGCATTGCCTTGTGGATCTATGTCCACCAGCAAGGTTCTGCTACCTTGTTTAGCAAACGCAGCAGCTAAATTTACGGCAGTGGTGGTTTTGGCAACGCCCCCTTTCTGGTTGGTTACCGCAATAATTTCGGTCATTTATTAAAATCGATGATGACTAAGTGGCGTTGCGCGTCACTATCCGGCAACTTTATTCTCTTCACCTGCAGATTGTATGGCAGAGAAACACTAATATTTTCAAGTTCTGCTTCCGGATTTTGTCCTTTCATAGCAATGAATCGGCACCCCGGTTGATGTAAATGCGCGGTCATATCTAATAGGTCTTGCATAGAAGCCACTGCGCGAGACACAAGGGTATCAAAATTCGTTTGTCCTTGTGTCGTTGAATCTCCACTCACTGCATCATTTTTTTCTTCGCCCAGCAAACCCTGAACACGCATCGCCAATAACTGCACATTACTGATACCGGAGATTTGACAGACGTACTGCAAAAACTCAATGCGGCGTGAGCGACTATCTAATAAAGTATAGTGCCTGTTAGCATTCACACAAGCCAACGGCAACCCTGGAAAACCCGCACCGGTACCAAAATCCAGCACCCTATCACCGACCACATAAGGCAACACACTGAAAGAATCTAACAGGTGATGGCTAACCAATCGCTCTGGTGCGTCTACTGAAACCAAGTTGATTTTCTTACGTGACTTATCCAGCATATCCAAGAAGGTAAGGAGATACTGTGTTTGCTGCTCATTCGCCGCCACGCCCATTTTCTGCAAGCCTTTCGTCAACAAAGGTGAAAAATCAAATGCCATTAAAGTAACCTCAAGTCAAAATCTGTTTGTTGCAGGCCATCCCCAACCGGTTCGAAACCTGCCCACAGATCGGCGTACAACTCACCGGAAACAGGGTGTGTACCGTCTGGTAGAATATCTAACAATGGCTTAAGAACGTAGGCCGCATTTTCAATTTCATCACGGGGAATGTTTCGACCTTGCCCCCGAAAACTTTCTTCCCCATATAACAAAATGTCGATATCTAACGTTCGACTGCCGTAAGATTTTTCTCCGCGCAGACGCCCCGCTCCTGCCTCTATAGCGTGATTGATTGCCATGACCGACTCCATTGGAAGCTCTGTTTCAAGCAGTACTGCCAAATTGTAAAAGCTCGGCCCTTCAAATCCAACGGCTTGAGCCAAGTAAACCGGAGAGGCCACAATTTCACCGAATTGGGATTCTAACTCCTTTACTGCAAATCGAATATTTTTCTCCCGGTCGATATTACTGCCGAGACTCATTGCCACTATTGGCATCAGCGCGACCCGCGTTCGATAATAACACCTACGTCTTTCGCATCACTCACCGCGCCACGCTTGTTTATACGCACTCTGCACCAAGGCACCGAAAACTCACCGAGCAACAGATCAGCAATTTCTTCTGCCATGGCTTCAACCAAGAAGAATTTGCGCTCAATGACCAATTCGCTAACCGACTTGGACACGTCTTTGTAACTGAGGGTATCTTCCAATTCATCGCTACGGCCTGGCACCGACACGTCAAACGCCATGTCTAAATCAACATAGACAGTCTGCGTTATTTCACGCTCCCAGTCCCAAGCGCCAATCACGCAATCAATCGCTAGATCATGAAGATAGATAATGTCCATACGGTGAAGTAAAATAGAAAGTTCGGTTCTAGTGTAGTGTATTAAACTTAATGGTTAAATCAGAATCACACAAATTTTCCAAGACAAGACGCCGTTTGCGATCTATGGTTATTCCATTGATAAGGAATGCAACGAATTATTGGGGGATTTATGGGATTCCCTTCGGGCGAGACGATAAGCAGCCATCCATTGCGTTGCGCATCTTATGAAGGGAATAACCATTCATGGCGAAACGCGCCTTGTAGTTAGCTACTTCTCGTTTCGCTGAATTAGGCATTAAGTTTAAAACACACCACTCAGTTTAGTCTAAATGATCAAAATATTTTCACTCATCTACCTACCTTTAATGGGGTATTTAGTCGGCTCTATATCCAGCGCTATTATTGTTTCAAAGTTGATGGGTTTAGCCGACCCGAGACAGACAGGCTCGGGCAACCCGGGCGCCACCAACGTATTGCGTTCCGGCAACAAAGTGGCCGCCGCCCTGACTCTAGCAGGTGATATCATTAAAGGCACCATTCCCGTACTAATCGCTGACGCCTACACCAACAATGCAACATTGATTGCCATCGTCGCTTTATGTGCTTTCTTGGGCCATTTATTTCCAATATTTTTCGGCTTTAAGGGCGGCAAGGGTGTTGCCACTGCAATCGGCATTTTCTTGGGCATCAGTCTCAAGGTATCGGGCTTTATCATGCTAATTTGGTTAGCTTGCGCTGTCGTTAGTCGATACTCATCGCTATCCGCATTAGTCGCTTCTGCCGCCACACCGATACTGTTTTCGCTATTTAAACCCGAACCAGCTTACATAGTCGTATCAGCGATACTGGCTGGCTTATTGTTCTGGCGACACAGCGCTAACATTCAACGATTACGAGACGGCACTGAGAGCAAAATAAATTTTTAGTAAGGACACACCACACAACAATCGACCGTTAACGATTATTGAAATTGGGGCAAAAAACCCTATATTACAATCGAAACACACTCTAACTTTACCTTGAACAATAGAGGAACATCATGAGTTTAAATATTTCTGTCCCCGATTCACATCAAGAATCAATTCGCGCCTTGGCCGCAGCCGCCGGGAAAGCACGTGGCGTCCAACTCAATGAAGATCAACAGAGCAAATTGATCATATCTATAAAGGCATTACTAAAAGACCAAAATGCCGTTTTGGTCGCTCACTACTATGTTGACAGTGAACTGCAAGACCTTGCTGAAGAGTCAGGCGGCTTCGTAGGGGACTCCCTAGAAATGGCACGCTTTGGGTTAAACAGTGATGCGGATACCGTGATTGTTGCTGGCGTGCGCTTCATGGGTGAAACTGCAAAGATATTAAGCCCCGAAAAGCGCATTCTAATGGTCGAGACTGATGCCGAGTGCTCGCTCGACTTGGCTTGCCCAATTGAAGAATTCAATCATTTTTGCGACCAACATCCTGATCGCACCGTGGTCGTCTACGCCAACACCAGCGCCGATGTTAAAGCGCGTGCAGATTGGGTGGTCACTTCTTCAATTGCACTAGACCTAGTTAAACACTTAAGCGAAAAAGGCGAGAAGATTTTATGGGCGCCTGACAAGTTCTTGGGCGGCTATGTGCAGAAAATGACCGGCGCTGACATGGTGATGTGGGAAGGCTCTTGCATAGTGCATGAAGATTTCAAAGCCGTGGCGTTAGAAGCATTAATGAAAGCCATACCGGACGCCAAAGTATTGGTCCACCCTGAGTCTCCAGGCCCCGTTATTGAACTTGCAGATGTGGTTGGCTCAACAACTCAAATCATCAATGCAGCTCGTGATTTGGATGCCGATACTTTTATTGTCGCAACCGAGCAAGGTATCTTTCACCGAATGAGCCAAGTTGCTCCAAATAAAAAGTTCATCCCTGCACCCACCGCGGGCGAAGGAGCCACTTGCGAAAGTTGCGCAGAGTGCCCTTGGATGAAGATGAATGATTTGCAACGCTTGAACAACGTTTTGCTTACCGGCCAGAATGAAATCCTGGTAGATGAAGATGTTCGCACTAAGGCAGCGCGTTCGATTACTCGGATGGTTGAGTTTAATGCCAAGGGCAAGTGACTAGTGGGCTATTTATGGGCCTACTTAATTAGTAGAAAAATTATTTAGGAGCCTTGTGTCACCGGCTCTGGATTGCTGCAATTTATAGTTCAGCCATATCGGCGTGTGGAGTCTGACGCTAGATCATGCGCCAGTCTTGTGATGCTGCGTAATAGTTTAACATTGCCACTGCCGTGGCGGGTTTGTTCTTTTTCCCTTGTGAAAAAACGAACGAAAGTCATACCCGGTTGGCCCTGCGGGTTCACGATATTACGATTGACTAAGCGGCGTTGCGGAACTCGCACCCTCGCGCTCTGACAGCCCTAGCTTGATTCCGCTTAGTCAACCCACACCTAGAGGCAAGACAGCCCAATAATTATATGTGCTTTCTCTGCCCCCATTTACGCTAGTATAAGCTTCTTGAAACTCCCAGCCTTTAGGGCATCTCCGAAAATAGGCTACAGAATGTTATAATATTGAAAACTCACAGACCTCTATGAAATCATGTTGCAAGCAGTCTTTTTTGACCTTGAAGATCGCTTTAAGAAGATAGACGAGAAGGATAAGCTGGTTGCGCTCAATACCCTAATCGACTGGGAGGCATTTCGGCCAGCGCTTAAAGGGATAGAGAAGGTGAACCGCAAGAGCAATGCTGGCAGAAAACGTAAAGGCATAGTCATGATGTTTAAAATCCTGGTTTTGCCGCATCTGTACAACCTCTCAGACGATGAACTTGATTTTCAAATACGCGACCGCTACAGTTTTTGCCGATGTCTAGGTCTACGACTAGAGGAGACGGTACCTGATGCGAAACCCTTCTGGGACTTCAGGCAGTCTGTAGTCGATCATGACCTGGTGAAGAAATTATTCGAGCAATTCGACAAGCAAATCAAGAAAGGAAAAATTCCTGATAGCTTCAAATAGAACGCTGCGAAGTTACGCTAGAAGGACACGGATGCGCGCTGGACAAAGAAAAATAATGAGGCGCACTATGGTTACAAAAACCCACGTCAATGCTGACAATGGCAATACTGACAATGGCAATAAAATCATCCGCGATCATGAGGTGACTTCAGCGCAGGTGCATGACAGCAATGTGTTGGATGATATTTTGACAGAAAACACATCTAAAGATGTTTATGCTGACAGTGCTTACAGAGTTTAGCCAGCTCATTAATGTCTTGAATTCCTAGTTCCTTTATCGCTTCACTCCTCATAATCTGCGCTGCCTTAATTATTTTTAATTAATTCTCTATAAGAGATATAAATACCTGAAGCACAAATAATAACAACTCCAATCCAAACGTTCAAACCTGGAAAGTAGCCAAAAATAATGTAGCTCAATATTACTGCGCCAACGATTTCAAAGTAATTGTAGGGTGAAACCACAGAAGCTTCAGCATACTGACAAGCCAATATCACCATATAGTGTCCTAGCGCCGCCACCGCGCCCATTAATGCCATCAGGCCCCAGCTTTTTAGATCAGGTTGCACCCATATTGCCGGCATAACAGGTAACAAAACAAATACGCCTACCACTGCAGTATAAAAAAGCGTCAACAAGGGGGTTTTATCTGCCGATAATTTGCGTGTGATAAGAATATATGCCGCATAGCCAAAACCCGAAATCAACGCGAATAAGATACTGGGAGTGAAGGCTTCGCTATTTGGCTGTAAAACAATCAATACACCCGCAAAGCCAATGACGGTTGCGATAAAACGTCGTAGCCCAAACATTTCTCCCAAGATTAACGGTGACACCAGAGTCACCACTAGAGGCGAAACAAACAATAGAGACAATGCATTGGGTATAGGATTGAACTTAATCGCATAGAAAAAGCTAAGCGTAGCCATTAACAACATCGCGCCTCGTGCGACCTGCATCCCTGGATTAGTCGGCATTCTCCACCACGGCTGTTTTTTAAAGGTAAGCACCACCAACAGGAAAACCATGTGAAAAAAAAACCGCGCCCAAGTGACCTGCATAACAGGCATAGAATCACTGAGTAATTTAGCGCAAATATCTAGCACCGGCATGATTGACATGCCCAGCAACATAAAACCAATGCCCAGTAACGGCCGATCTAACGAACCATTTTGCGACGCCCCAATGATTTTATTTTGCATGTTCAACAAGCCATTTATCAGTTAGTTGTTGTAATTGTTTATTTCGAGACTCTGAATCCAGCTGGGCCATTTCCTCTACCTCAACATAGAACTGCGACCAAGTATCTGTCTGCTCATGTAATTGCTTAAATGCCGGCACCCACTGATTATAATCCGCAAATAAAACCAGTGAGGCGTTATTCAAATCGCTGTTAAACCACTGATCAAAACGGCCATAATTCCTGCCCTCACTACGCATTATCTGATAAGCATTCTTAAGGTCAGAAAATAGCAACGCCTTTAAAGCGATTGATTCATCATTCGCTTCGTCAGATATCCCTTCATAAGCTTTCGCCATCAACTTTCTATGGCGCAATATTAACGATAGAACTTGTTGCCTGCCTCGCTTATCAATTTGATAACGCTGCCACTGGGCTTCTTTTCCTATATTTTGTAACCACTTCTGTAGCCCTAACTCCTCTACCGCAGTGGCAAATGACTCATTAAAGGCAGTATCGCCTTTCAGATAAACTTGTTGATGGGTCAATTCATGAATCAAGGTGCCTGCAAGTGCTACCTCATCATCCGTGAGCATGGTATTTAGTAGCGGGTCATCGAACCAGCCTAGCGTTGAGTAGGCAACCACGCTACCAATCGATACGTCATAGCCATCATCTTTAAGTCTGCCAGCATAGGCTCGCGCTTCATCTAAGGCATAGTATCCTTTGTAACTGACGCACCCCGTAATCGGAAAACAGTGCCCCAAAGGGTCGACAGAATAACGCGGCGTGGCCACCACATTCCACACAGCATATTCACGCCCCGTATCAACATATTTTGTGTAGCTTTTATTTTTTGGCAACCTCAACTGCTTTCTTGCAAAGGCAATGACATCTTGGCTAAGCTGCAATTGTTGCTTAAGGCCTTCTTCAGTATCGGAGTTAGCTAATACCTCGTTAATTTTTTGTTGATTGAATATAATCTGACTATGTCCACGAATAGCCTGAGAATAATAACTAATGCTTTCACAACCGCTGAGCACCAACATCACCATCACCATGCTTAGAATAAATGCCGTCAAACCCTTTATCCCCTTTTTGGTGAGTCGTTGATATTTTGTCGGCATCTTCTTCATCAAAGCATTACTTAGTCGGCGGCGCGGTTAGAGACGGGTTACTTGGGCTTAGCGTAACCGATAAAGACTGGGTGGTTGTCGGTAGCACACCCGATAAAATGAGCGAAGCAGGCTATCGTTCAGTTGGTAAAGATTTCCCCGTTTTCTTACACCCGAAAACCAATGAAGAATACGCTCTAGCGCGCACTGAACGCAAGGTCTCTATGGGCTATAGAGGATTTGATATTTGCGCTGATAAGAGCGTCACCTTAGAACAAGATTTGTCCAGACGAGATCTAACCGTGAATGCCATTGCTCAAGATAGGGATGGCACACTGATTGACCCATACGGCGGCCTGAATGACATCAGTAACAAAACGCTGCGCCACGTCTCCCCTGCTTTCAGAGAAGACCCTGTGCGAATATTACGCACCGCGCGATTTGCAGCACGGTTTCATCATCTAGGTTTTAGTATTGCAGAAGAGACCATTCAGCTAATGCGAGACATGGTGAACTCCGGAGAAGTTGATGCACTAGTCAGCGAAAGAGTATGGCAAGAAATCAACCGCGCATTACTCAGCCCCAAGCCTTCTATCTTTTTTGAAGCACTGCTTGAATGCGGTGCCTTAAAAGCCTTGCTACCCGAAGTCGATGCCCTTTATGGCATCCCACAAAGAGCGGATTACCATCCCGAAATTGATTGTGGCATTCATACGATGATGGTCATCGATAGAGCGCGCCAACTCAGCGATGATAACAATGTTGTGTTTGCCGCACTTACCCATGATTTAGGTAAAGCCATTACTCCTTCAGATGAGCTACCTAGTCACCGCATGCACGAACATCGCGGTGTGTCTTTGGTTGAAGAAATATGCGTCCGCTTTAGATTGCCGAAGAACACGGCGCAATTAGCTACGTTGGTATGCAAGAATCACCTCTTAATGCACACACTGGCTGAACTGAAGCCGGTAACGGTTGTTAAGTTGTTAAATCAATTAGACGCTTTTCGAAAACCAGAGCAAATGCATGCTTTTGCCCTTTGTTGCCAAGCTGACATGCAAGGCCGCGGTGGAGACTTTGCCAGCAAGCCTTATCCACAGCTTGATTTATTGCATCAATACTTATCGGCGGCAAAGTCAGTGAATAGTGCAGAAATCGCTAAGCAAGCTGAAGAACCGAGCAAAATAAAAAAAGCATTGTTTAAAGCTAGAAGTGACGCTGTGGCCGAGGTGAAAAACGCGGCACGCAAATAGTGGATTCAATTAAAGCGCTTTTTCTACGAGGACGCACTCTCTTTGTAAACCAGTAGTGATGCTCCCAGCTACAGGCTTATTGCATTAAGCTAACTGTTTGATTCAATAAACTGCTCTATTACGTCAGGCGGAATACCGCCTGCCTGCGTTGATCGAAGTTTGCCATCGGGATCAAACACCATAAAGGTCAGGGTTGCGCGAAAGGATTCACCTGTTTTTTCCTTATATAAGGCACCCACCGTGCGTGCGTCACCTATCAGGTTGGGATAATTAAGCTTATGACGCGCGATAAACCGTTGCGCCTCCCAAGCGCCAGATTCGCCGTCAATAGAGATACCGACCATCTTGATATCTTTCTTCACATGTTTAGTGTGAAAAGCCGAATACTGCGGCGCTTCTTAGTTACATACATGGCAACGTGAGGCCCAAATCATCACGACAGTCCATTTATCAGAATCCATGTGACCCTGCAGAGAAGTTACTCTCCCTTCCATATTGCGTAGTGCTGCGGTTTGGGCTTGTACAGACAATGCAAATACTGCGAAGCAGGATAGCAAGCAAACTATGAGGTGCTTTTTCATGGGCGTGTTAGCTTTGTTGAATATGTTACTGAGACTTATATGGATTGCTTTTAGTTCAATACATGGCACTAAATCAACGATCTCTAGCCAGCCTTCGTGAGCGAAGCACGACGATCCATGTAGAATTCATCTCGGAAACATCGATTGCCCCGTCGCTGCGACTCCTCGCAACGACTTTGTCTACTGGTCATGAGCTAATAAAAGGTGCTGTAATTTACACCTCATAAGTAGGCCATTACTTGTGAACCATTAAGTCGAGACTACAGTCACCTCGTGATCATGAAAACGTTCTTTAACCTAATCATCCTCTGAGCTTTCGCTGATCGAAATACGCACACCTCGATCATCGATAATCAACTCTTCGTCATCTTCAAGGTGATATCGCTTAGCGCGTCCAGGAACAAAAACTTTGGTTCCAGGAATTGTAGCCTTCTTGGGCTGGACATCTGAATTCCAACTGGTAATTTGTTTCCATGCTGCGGTCAAGTCATCGGCTGTAACTACCAATAAATCTCCTTCTTCAGCCGTTTCCAAAGCATAAGCGATACCCGGCGTTTCCTCGGCAAACACGGCTATGTTCTCCTCGGGCACGCCCAACTCCATAAAATATTTCTTAAGCAGTTTCGGCACCTCGTCTGGGCCACGACCGCGAGTATTGTTGTCTGACTTACACACAAAATGCGTAAACCCGGGCAAACACGCGGCAGCGATGTTACGAATGTCTTCGTCACGTCTATCCCCAGGAACAGAGATCGCCACGGTGCGCTTCCCCACTGGATCGAGTCGGTCGGCTAAATCAGCCATCACACCAAAACTGGCTTCATTATGCGCATAGTCCAAAATAACTTTGAACGGGTGTTCGTTGTAGATATTGGTTCGACCGGGACTCTGGAAGAACGAAGAATCAAAGGTACGCAAGCCGGTGCGAATTTCATCCAAATCCTTTCCAAAACTATACGCCATGGCCGCTGCAAACATGGCATTCTGAACATTGTGCATGGCCTTGCCCTCGATAGTAGCGGGAATCAAGTGAGACCAGAGTAAGGGAATATGTGCGCCATGATCATAGATCGTGATCATGTCGCCGTTAATGCCTTTTTCTAGTACCAAGGCTCGTCCATCAGCACGGATATGTTCTCGGACCAAACCATGAGTTGAATCCATCGTGACATAACAGATATGCTTCGCTCGACAGTTATCCGCCATTTTTAAGCACAAACGATCGTCGGCATTAAGCACAGCAGTATCGTTGGCTATACGTACCACTGTTTCTTTAACTTTGGCGAGTTGTTCGAGTGTTTCTATACCGCCCAAACCCATGTGGTCAGCCGTTACATTGATACATGCCGCGACATCACATTCTCTATAGCCTAAACCTGCACGCAAAATACCGCCACGCGCTGTTTCTAGCACAGCAAAATCTACTGACGGATCGCGCAATACAATTTGTGCAGATTGCGGCCCCGTCATATCGCCTTTAACCGTATCTCTGCCGTCAATTTGAATGCCGCCAGTGGAGGTCATGCCAACTATATGCCCACAAGACTTCATGATGTGTGACAACATACGGGTGGTCGTGGTCTTGCCATTGGTACCGGTTATCGCCGCTACCGGAATTCGGCTCGGCGTACCCGCCGGATAAAGCATATCTAAAACCTTGCCTGCCACATCGCGAGACTTACCCTCACTAGGGGCAACGTGCATCCGAAAACCGGGGCCAGCGTTCACTTCACAAATTCCGCCGCCAATATCTTTATAAGACTGCGATATATCGTCAGTAAGGAAATCGACACCGCCTATATCTAAACCGATCGCTTTAACTGCCCGAATTGCCATCTCGCGATTATCGGGGTGTACCACATCGGTTTGGTCAATAGCCGTGCCGCCCGTTGAAAGGTTGGCTGTGGAGCGAAGGTAAAATTCTTCGCCTTTGCTTAAAACTGTGTCGCCATCGTATCCTGCCTCCTCGAGTAAGCGGGCGGCCTGCGCATCCAACTCCAAACGAGTCAGTACTTTTTCGTGACCAAAGCCGCGTCGAGGGTCTTCGTTCACTATGTCAACTAACGCAGTAATAGATGATTTTCCGTCACCCACTACATGCCCTGGAACCCGTTTCGCCACCGCCACTAGTTCATCGTTAACCACCAACATTCTATGGTCGTAGCCGGTAATAAAGCTCTCAGCTAAAATATTACGTGTTCTGCCTTTTTCACGCGCCTCGTGAAACGCCACCCTAACCTGCTCATCAGTGGTTAAATTTATGCTGATACCGCGGCCGTGATTGGCATCCAGAGGCTTTATGACCATCGGATAGCCAATTCTATTGGCCGCCTTCACCGCATCATCCTCGTTATTGAACATGATTTGATGCGGAACAGGCAGACCCAAATCCTTCAAAATACGGTGCGTACCCTCTTTATCACTGGCCAAAGCAGTCGAGATGGTATTGGTATTTGAAGTAACCGTTGCCTGAATACGTTTTTGATATTTGCCATGGCCAAACTGCACCATGCTGTAATTATTCAATCTTAACCACGGTATATTGCGCTCTTTGGCCGCATCCACCAAAGATTGTGTGCTCGGCCCGAATTCGCGCTTTTGTGCTTGGCGGATAAATTCTTCAAGTTCTGATTCGAAATCAAAGTCTGAATCAATCGGATAATCAATTTGTTCTTGCAAATGCGTCGGCAACAAATGCATCAACAATTTAAGCGCAAGGTATCCCGCAGCTAATCCAGAGTCTCGGTGCTTATAGGCATAAACCATGTTGTACATGCCCGCTTCACCGGTGGTACGCG
>JBLIOD010000025.1:0-36666 GCA_047639475.1 Gammaproteobacteria bacterium | reverse complement strand
TCACCGCCTTCTTCGTAATTGATAACGAATTGAACTGCTACTCGGGCTTTGTTGGGCCATTGTGGTGTCGGTGGGTTGGCGCCATAGCCAATCATGTCGCGCGGATAGGTCATCTGAAATAATTATTTAAGTATACGGTGAAGCGTGTCGAAAACGCCCTGGACTAAATGCGTTGATATTATGGCATGGCCGCTTGCCGCTAACGAGTTCAGAAATGATTTTGCCAGTAATACCAGACAACGTTAAGCCGAGATGGTGGTGACCGAATGCATAGTAAATATTTTTAGATCGAGTGCTGACGCCAATCACTGGCAGGGCATCTGGCATCGTTGGACGAAAGCCCAGCCAAGTCTGTTCTGGCTCGTCAGGCAGGTCTAACATTTGATTGCCTTTGCGTTTTATATAATCAAGTCGCTCTTGGTTCTGTTTCTTGCTATTGCCCGCTATCTCAACAGTGCCGACCAAGCGCAAACCTTCATCCATGGGCGTGGCATAAAAGCCAGAGCTGGGCCAAGTTACTGGCCGATTCACCACGCCCTGTAAGCCTTGGTACTGCACATGATAACCACGCTCAGTATCTAGCGGTAAGCGCTCGGCGCCGCTGCCTGCGATTTCTTTACTGAGCGCACCAGCTGCCAACACCATTTTGCTGGCAACCACTTTTTGATGGTTATCCAATATAACGTTCACACCTTTATCATAGGGTTGAACGGCCAAAGCTTTTTGTTTTATATACAGCCCGCCATTGGCAATGAAGTGGTCGAAGTAATGGGTGCTCAAAGTTTGCGGGTTAAGCACTTGGTTTACGTCTTCAAAAAATAAGCCGTGCTTAAACGGTATTTTGAGATTGGGCTCTAGTTCTTTAATGCGTTCGGCGTCGATTCTAGTGAACTTAACCCCTTGGTCTCGACGTGCCTGATTACTGGGCCAAGCGGCGTCGAATTCAGCGTCGTCTTTATATACATGTAAAAACCCTCGCTGCTCTAACAAGTGGTGGCCCTTAGTGTCATCCAAAAGCGGGGTTAAGCCTTCGTAGGTTTTACTTAACAAGCCGCCCAATTGGGTTTGAATACGGTTAACCGCCGATGGCGTGCAATTGGCAAGAAACTTCAAACACCACGGTAAGTGGGTGAGGGCGTACAAGGGATTGACTGATAAGGGGCTGTCTTTTGAAAACAGCATGCTTGGCAGGGTTTTGAACAAACTAGGGCTGTTCACGGGAATGCAACCGTAATCTGCTATGGTGCAGGCGTTGCCGTACGATGTGCCAGAGCCCGCAGGCTCAGGGTCGATTAGCGTGACAACGTGGCCGGCTTTTTGTAGCCAAAGCGCACAGCTTAAACCAACGATACCGGCGCCGATAACGGCTATGGGGTGATTGTCTGACATGGTTAGTTAAATTGCACTCGGTTGCTTGGGTCGTAGGGGGAATCTTTTACTAGGTTGGCATTATAACGCTTCCCTAATATTTCAGCATGATATTGAGCGCCTTCTTTGGCCTGTGCAGAATCAACATAGGCCAGCGCCACCACGGTACCAAGCGTATGGCCAAAACCGCCGGAGGTGATGCGTCCTACCATATTATTTTCTGCATCAAATAGCGGCGCATTGCTAATAGGCTGTACTTGGCAATTGTCTATAGTGAGGGTGGCCATCTTCTGCTTTATGCCACGTTCTTTTTGGGCGATCAGCGCATCTCTGCCGATAAAATCCCCTTTCTTGAGCGCGACAAAGCGGTCTAAGCCCGATTCTAATGGAGAGTACTCACTGCTTAAATCCAAGTTCCAGCCACGATAAGACTTCTCCAAACGCAGCGAATCAATCGCACGCATGCCAATGGGTTTAATGCCGGCTGCTTTGCCTTTCTCCATCAATAAGTCGTAGAGCGGGTTTTGTTGCTCTAGATCATGGTGTAATTCCCAACCCAGCTCGCCTATATAGCTAACGCGTAAAGCCAGCATTGAGCCAATGGCTTTGATGTTGACGGGGCGCGCGCTAAACCAAGGGAATGCTGCTTGGCTAAAATCGTCATCAGTCAGTGTTTGCAGTAAGTCACGGGAATTGGGGCCAGTGATAACAAAGGCGCCTTTTTTGTCTGTGAGGTTGGTGATGGTTACACTGGAATCGGCAGAGCAGTTTTTTTGCAAATAGTCTTCATCAAACCGTTCAGCCCACGCAGGCGTGACCACGTAAAAATGGTCTTCGCTTAAGCGCGTAATGGTCAATTCACTGCGGATGCCGCCGCTGTTATACAAAATATGAGCCAACCGTGCATGCCCGACTTTGGGTAGCCGATTAGCGATTAAAGCATCTAGAAATGCTGCCGAGCCTTCGCCCTTAATATCAAACTTGGCAAACGGAGTGAAATCAATTAAAGCACAGGTGTTTCTCGCCGCGTGGCATTCGCGTTTAATCCCGCTGAAATCATTTGATTGGTAGAAGCTCAATTCGTCTTGTGGGTTTTCATCGGGGCCAGCAAACCAATTGGCGCGTTCCCAACCATATTTTTGACCCCAAACCGCGCCGACTTGGCTCATTCGTTCATAGCAGGGAGATGTTTTGCTCGGCCTTGCGGCGGGCATTTCAAGGTTAGGGTAATGGATGTTGAATACATGGCCGTAAGTTTCTACATTCTTTTTCTCGGTGTATGTTTGATCAGCATAAGCGCCAAACCGCCTTGGGTCGACTTCAAACAAGTCAATGCTGGGTTCGCTGTTGATAATCCATTCTGCTAAGTAGTGGCCGACGCCGCCAGCCAATAAAATACCGAAGGTGTTGCCTTCAGCAAGCCAGAAGTTTTTCAGGCCCCAGGCAGGGCCGACCAAAGGCGCGCCGTCGGGGGTGTGTGCAATGGGGCCGTTAACAATTTCTTTTATGCCTGCTTCGCCCAGCATCGGTATCATTTCAGCGGCTAGCGCAAACTGGTCTAACATTCGATCCAGCTCGGGCGGAAGCAACTCTTGGCCAAAGCCTTTTGGCACGCCATTTTCTGCCCATAATGGTGGATTAGGGTCATAGGGGCCAAAGATCAGTCCTTGGCGTTCTTCACGTAGATAATATTGCGCTCTGTCTTCGCGCAGTACAGGTAGCTCGGGTAAATTCTGAATTTTTCTTTGTTCTAGTTCAGGAATGGAATCAGTGACCAAGTACTGGTGCAAGACAGGAATGCAGGGTAATTCTAGCCCCACCATTTTGGCCGTTTGGCGGGCGTAGAAGCCTGTTGCGCAAACCACGTGCTCTGTGCATATGTCGCCTTTGTTTGTGCTTAGCAACCATTCGTCATTTTCCTGTTGGGTCATGGCGGTGACTTCAGTCTGACGGTAAATTTCGACCCCCAGTTTCCGCGCACCTGTTGCCATGGCTTGAGTCACATCAGCAGGGGCAATATGACCGTCGTCTGGATGATAAAGCGCGCCCAATATTCCCACGGTGTCCATACAAGGCCACAGTGCTTTAACTTTCTCTGGTGAGATTATTTCAAACGGAATGCCGCTGGTATTGGCAACATCACAATAGGCTTGGTATTCGTCTAGTCGGTCTTGGCTAGAGGCCAAGCGTAAATTACCGGTTTGGTGAAAACTAACGGCTTGGCCTGTATCTTCTTCAAGCCGTTTGTAAAAATCAACGGAGTACTTATTGATACGACCAATCGAATAACTGGGGTGATACAGCGGCAATAAACCTGCCGCATGCCAGGTTGAGCCAGCGGTGAGTTCGCTGCGCTCAATTAATACCACATCAGTCCAACCTTGCTTGGCTAGGTGATAAGCAATACTGACGCCAACTATGCCGCCGCCAATGACCGCGACCCGAGTATGTGATTTCATTTTTGTTGTTGGGCGAAAATATTGTCGATTTTGAGGGTTATTTCTACCAGAAACAAACCGGAATCACAATAATCAACACGCGCTGTGTATATAAGAACGACCGCCGCCATGTCGTTGAATCTTCGGATTGGGTAAGCACTTTTAAAGCTTCGGCGGGTGGGCAGCTGCTGAAGATAAGCCTTCTCGCGCGAACGCTGCCAATTTTTCATACTGGGGCTTTACTGTGTTGGGAAATTGGGCGTTTATACTGCAAAACCCTAGGCAATTATATTGTGTTTGAAGCCACATGCAATGCTAAGAATTTATGTTCGGATCATTCCGAACAGGTTGTTGTCTGGCGCTGTTATAGAATAACCCAATAAGTTTAATTAATCTGGACTGAGGAGAAAAATATGAAGCATCTAACTATAACTTTGCTATGTAGCAGTTTACTCATTAGCGGGACAACCATTGCCCACAATAAGGTGGTTGTCATACCCATGGCCGGCGAAGACGCCATTTCACACCCCGCGGCGAAAACTTTTACCAACAGCATTGGCATGCAATTTAATGAATTGCCCGCAGGCAGTTTCACCATGGGCAGCCCGGTGTCGAATTTTCTGTATACTGAGCCGGGTCGAGATGAAGATGAAAATCAGCACAACGTCACCCTGACCAAAGCTTTTAACATGCAGGTGACGGAAGTTACCAATGCACAGTGGGATGAGGTAATCACCCCGAACCCGTCGGTCAGTCACGTTGATCCTGAATATCCCGTGGATAGCGTGTCTTGGTATGATGCCGTTTTTTTCGCTAATCGTTTGTCAGTATCAGAAGGTCGCAGCACCTGCTATACATTTGGTCTGACAGGAATCGTTACAGATAACGACTTTGAATTAACCAATGTGGCGCCGGTCTCAGCTTGCACGGGTTATCGCTTGCCGACCGAGGCCGAGTGGGAATACGCGGCCCGCGCGGGCACTAGCAAAGCCTACGCCAACCCGATAGGGTTTGATGCTTCAGATGTTGAAACGGACTTTGGTTTTAATGGCAACCTGCATGCCATGGGTTGGTATACACATAATAACACTGGCATGGGTTATACCATTGGCACCAAGCCAGTCGCAAAGAAGCAGCCAAATGCCTGGGGTTTGTATGATATGCATGGCAATGTATATGAATGGAACTGGGATTGGTATGCTGCGTATCCAGAATTTTTAGGCCTGACATTACCAGCGACTGACCCTGTTGGCCCTGTCGATGGCTCTGTCCGCGTGATTCGCGTTCGGCTAATCGCCACGGCACGTCTGCGGGGGATCGTTTCAACCTCCTGGGTTTCCGGCTTGTTTTGCCCCAAGGCCAGTAGTCAGGTAGCGTAGCTTCAGAGCAGATCGGTGCAGATGTAGACCGACGGGACGGAGGGAAGACAACTGGGCAGAGCTGGGCTGATGCGAAGTGCTGATTGCCTGTAAGCTACATTAAAAAAATGTCAAACCAGTTTAAACCATTTTTTTTATCTGTAGGTCATTCGGTAGAAGGTGAAATAAGCCTAAATAAATTCCTACGTCAGAGCAGAATATTAAAAGTGCACCGTGAGTTTGTTCAAGACAAGCAAGATTCGCACTGGCGCCTTTTAGTTGAATATATAGATGGCGTTGGTGAGGATGCCGGAGGCGCTGGCAAACCCACAGGTAAAAATCGCATTGATTATAAAGAAGTGCTTAGCCCTGAAGATTTCACGGTGTTTGTCAAACTGCGTGATTGGCGTAAACAACAGGCTGATGAAGCAGGGGTGCCGGTTTATACGATTTTCACCAACCAACAATTAGCAGAAATGGTGACGCTGCGTGTTATTTCTAAAACCGCCCTTCGTGATATAGAAGGTATTGGAGACGCTAGGGTAAAAAAATACGCTGACGCTGTTTTGCCTGTTCTGCAGCAAGCACTCGGCGAACACAAAAAGGACGATGAAGCGAGCGGGTGATTTATACCCCGCTATTTGTCAGCCAGATAACTTGCATTTGGCTTTTTATAAGTCCGCTAGAGGCCGCCACAGTAAAGATGAGGTTATTAAATATCGAGAACACTTAGATCATAAGCTCAGCTTTTTGCATCAACAGTTAGTCGCTGAGCGCTGCAATTTGGGGCATTATAGTTTTTTCCGTATTCGTGACCCAAAACCAAGGCATATTTGCGCGGCAGCTTTCCCAGAGCGTGTTTTGCATCATGCGGTAATGAATGTTTGGGAGCCCGTGTTTGAGCAATATGCTATTTTTGATTCTTATGCGTGTAGAAAAGGTAAAGGCAGTTTGGCGGCTTTGCACCGCGCCCAAGGATTTATGTGCAATACTGGCTGGTATTTGAAACTGGATATACGCCGCTACTTTGATTCCATTAATCATGGCGTTATGCAGCAACTTATAGCGCGACGTATTAAAGACAAAGCGGTGTTGAGCCTCTTCTCGCAGCTTGCTAGCCAGCTATCATACCCAACCCGAGACGGGCTTACCCATTGGCAATTTAGTATCGCAGCACTTATCCAATTTATATTTAGGGCATTTCGATCACTGGGCTAAGGAGACACTGCGGGCAAAAGGGTATGTTCGCTATATGGATGACTTTGTTTTGTTTTCTGCAAGCCGCTCAACACTGAAACAGTATTTGGACTTGATTCAAGTGTTCCTTGGTGATGAATTGAAATTAATACTTAAGGAAGGTGTGCAGTTGAACCGTTGCCGATTTGGCTTGCCTTTTTTAGGGTATCGGGTGTATCCGAACACTTTTAGACTAGGTGGGCGAGCAAAAAAGCGCTTTAGGTTAAAATTGCAGCGCTATGACCAAAATTATCTCTGTGGGCGCTGGTCGGAGGGCGACTTAGTACAGCATATAGAACCGATGCTGGGTTTTGCTCAAATCGCGGCCTCAAAAGGCTTCAGAAAAGATGTTATAAATCGTTACGGGGTTTTATCTTAAGGCTCGAACCGCGTGATTCGCGGTGGCAGCTGGAACAACAACCTCAGGAATGCGCGTTCGGCGAACCGTAACAACAACTCGCCGGGAAATCGCGACAACAACCTGGGGTTCCGGCTGGTTTTACCCCAGCTCAGTAGATCAGGTGGATGCCGATGTGCTGGCCCAGGTGAAGTCCTGTCTCGTCGATGAATAATCAACGGGCAAATAGTTTGAACGGTGCCGGAGCGAGTAGCTGGATTGGATGATTCAGCGAAGCCCCCGGTACTTTCAGTTTTTGGTTAAGAGATGTCGAGAAATAGCCTTTTACATGATTTGCACAAATTAACACTTCAAAAATAAACCCGCGCCGCACATTTAAGCCAGACCGACTAAGTGCTACTCTCACGCCATGTTATCCAAAAAATTTGTTCGTCCTGAAGTACTGTTGATGTTGATGGCCGCCGCCATGCCACTGAGTTTTGCAGTTTGGTCTACGCTGCTTAACAATATGGCGATCGAGCGTGCTTCGTTTACCGGGGTAGAGATGGGCATACTGCAAAGCATTAGAGAAATTCCGGGGTTTATGGCTTTTGCCGTGGTGTTTTTATTATTACTAGTGCGTGAGCAACGATTGGCTTATTTGTCCTTGCTGATGTTGGGCGGGTTTACTGCGGTGACAGCTTGGTTTCCCAGTGCGATTGGCTTGTATACCACCACCGTGTTTATGTCGATTGGCTTTCACTATTACGAGACCTTGCAAACCTCTCTATCTTTGCAATGGTTAGACAAAGAGGAGGCGCCTGAGGTGCTGGGTAAAATAATTGCCGTTGCCTCGTTTGTCTCCATCATCATATTTCTATTTATTGCCTTGGTTTCAAAAGTTTGGCATTGGGATTACAACACTATATACATGGTCGGCGGTGGCGCGACGATACTGATCGCTTTATTTTGTTGGTGGCAGTTTCCCACCTACCCAGAGAAGGTGGTTCAACACAAAAAAATCATCTTACGAAAACGCTATTGGCTTTATTACGCCCTGATATTTATGGGCGGAGCCAGACGCCAAATATTCGTGGTGTTCGCTGGCTTTTTAATGGTGGAGAAGTTTGGGTACAGCGTTGCGGCGATCTCGTCTTTGTTCTTGATCAATGCGGTACTGAATATGTTTGCCGCGCCAAAAATTGGCAAGCTAATCGGCAAGTTTGGCGAGCGTAATGCGTTGATATTTGAATATATCGGCTTGATTTTGATTTTTGCTGCTTATGCTTTTGTAACCGACCACCGAATCGCAGCGGGTTTGTACGTGTTAGATCATTTGTTCTTTGCCTTAGCCATTGCGCAAAAAACCTACTTCCAAAAAATTGCCGACCCCAAAGACATCAGCTCGACAGCAGCGGTAGGGTTTACCATTAACCACATTGCCGCCGTAGCGCTACCAGTAGCACTGGGTTATTTATGGATTAACTCGCCCAGCAACGTGTTTTTAATGGGGTCGATAATGGCGGTTATTTCGCTGATGTTGGCCTTATTAGTGCCGCGTAATCCTAGGGAAGGGCATGAAGTGCGGCCTTGGATTCATTCTAGGCCACAAACAGAATCTTAATCGTATAATAACGTTAAGTTCGAAGCGCTGCTAACGAAGCGGCGTGGCCTAAATATCTAGGGTGTAAGTGCTTTAGGTAGAAAGTGGCCGCCTGTTGTAGTCGCTCAAGGTGATCGTGATTAGCCTCTTTGTTTGAGTCTTCCGATTTACATACCTCAAGTGTTAACAACATTTGCCAAGCACCACAGATATAGCCGTTTAAGTAAAGGAAATCATGTGCGGCACTGGCCGCCGTTTCAGGTGTTTTAAGTAAGGTCGTTATGTTGGCTTCAATTTCATCGACGCTGATATCGAAGGCAGCACATAAGGAAACCATATCTGGTGAAGCGTTTGCAATGCGCGCTGAATCCTCTCGCATTTCGCTTATCAAGTCTGCGAATGCTGCCCCCTTATCGTGAAGCGTTTTTCGCCCAACCAAGTCGATGGCTTGAATGCCAGTGGTGCCTTCGTAGATCGGCAAAATGCGGGCATCACGAAAATGTTGTGCCACGCCCGTTTCTTCGATAAAGCCCATGCCGCCATGTATTTGTACGGCGATGGAGGTGACTTCTTGCGCCATTTCACAAACCCAGCCTTTGATGATGGGAGTGAGCAAAGAAAGGCGCGCTTTTACCTTTGCTTGCGCTTCTGGTGAAGCGGCAGTCTGTTCAAAATCAACGCCGCTACAGCCTACGTAAGTGATCGCCCGCGTGGCTTGAGTTAAGGCGCGCATGGTGAATAGCATGCGCTGTACATCGGCATGTTGATCAATGGTGCAGGTTTTGCCCGTTACAGGGTCATTGCCTTGTTTTCTCGCGGTGGCAAATTGCTCAGCGTCTTGCATGGCTCGCTCGGCGATGGATGTACCTTGAAGCCCGACAATTAAGCGCGCGTTGTTCATCATGGTGAACATGCAAGCCAGGCCGCGGTGCTCTTCGCCCACTAAATACCCAATGGCTCCTTCCTTGTCGCCGTAGCTCATAACGCAGGTAGGTGATGCGTGGATGCCAAGCTTGTGTTCGATAGAAATAACTTTACAGTCGTTTCGCACGCCTAACTGGCCTTGCTCGTCCACCAAGTACTTGGGCACGATGAACAAAGAAATGCCTTTAACGCCATCGGGTGCATCAGGCAATCGAGCCAACACCAAGTGGATGACATTCTCCGTCATGTCGTTATCACCCCAAGTGATGAATATTTTTTGACCTTTAATTAAATAGTGCTCCCCCTCTTTAACCGCGCTGGTTTTAAGCAAGGCCAAGTCCGACCCTGCTTGAGGTTCGGTTAAATTCATGGTGCCAGACCAAAGCCCGCTTATCATGTTGGGTAAATAGGTGTCTTTAAGCGCGTGCGTGGCGTTGCTGTGAATTGCGTCGATAGCGCCTTGGGTCAGCAATGAGCTTAAACCCCATGCTAAGTTGGCAGACTGCATCATTTCAGAGACCGCATTAGACAGGCTAAAGGGTAAACCTTGTCCGCCGAAGTTAGGGTCAAACTGTAATGAACCCCAGCCCGCCTCAGAGTAGGCTTGATGGGCCCGAATGAATCCGTCAGGGCTAGTGATGTTGCCCTCGTCGTCTAGGCTTAAACCTTGCTGGTCGCCGGGCTTATTAGTTGGCGCAACCTCATTTTCCGCCAGTTTGGCGGCTTCAGAGATCACCATGTCCACTAAGTCTTCCGTGGCTTCAGCAAATAAGTCATGTTTGCTCAAGCGGTCAATCTTCACCAAGTGTTTTAAAGTGAATTCAATATCGTCTATGGGTGCTTTATAGTCTGCCATCTAACTGATTTTTTTATGATTAGGGATTAAAGTGATTTTAACATCGAGATGGTATGAGCCTAAAGATCAATCACCCGATGTTGGCCTTGTTTGAGGTCGTCTAATGTCCATTCACCGACTCGGTAACGAATTAACCGTAGCACAGGAAAACCGACTGCAGCGCACATTCGCCTTACCTGGCGATTGCGTCCTTCAAAAAGTGTTAGCTCTAACCAACTGTCGGGAATACTTTTGCGTACGCGTATTGGTGGGGCACGCGGCTCAAGATTATCGGGCTGGTCAATAAGCCGGCATTTAGCTGGCAGCGTCAATCCGTCGTTAAGTTCAACGCCTTGCTCCAGTTGGATACGTGCAGCTTCACTCATTGAGCCCTCTACCTGCGCCCAATAAGTTTTACCTATTTTACTCTTTTTGCCCGCCTTACCCGGTGGGTGCGCTATTTGGTGCTGCAACGCGCCGTCATCGGTTAATACCAACAAGCCTTCCGAGTCTTTGTCTAGCCTGCCAGCGGGATAAACCTTGGGAATGGAGATATAGCTTTTTAAGGTTTCGCGATGTTCATCATCGGTGAATTGGCTTAACACCCCGTAGGGTTTATGTAGCAATACAACTTTCGCCATGGCTTAGCTAGGGTGACTCTTTATCACTGCAGATTCAATGGTATTGGCAATGCTTAGGTACTCTGATTGTCGTGAGCTGCCTTCACGCCATGCCAAAGAGATCGTGCGGTAAAAATTCGATTTGAGTTCACAAGTGCTGATATCAGTTTTATCCAAGTTTAGGTAATCAATGGCCATGTCGGGTAGCAAGGTCACACCGAGATTGCTATTCACCATTTGCACCAAGGTATACAAACTGTTGGCGCTGAACTGACTGAGTTGGACTTGATCTTTAAGGTTGCAGGCTGCCAGTGCATGATCGCGTAGGCAATGTCCATCTTCTAGTAGCAATAGACTGTCTGTATCTAGCTCTGTGAAATCCACCACTTTTTGACCACTGTGCTCACTTTGCTTGCTAAAAGCGAAATGAAAGGGATCCTTAAATAGGGGATGAATGGTGGTGTGCGGCGCGTCGTAAGGTTGCGCGAAAAGGATTAAATCCAGCTCTCCTGAGATAAGCTGTTGGTATATCTGTTGGCTTTGGCCTTCTTTCAAATAGAGCTCTAAATTTGGATAGCTGGTGCGTAGTGCAGGGAGCAAATTAGGCAGAATGTAAGGTGCAACAGTGGGGATTAAGCCTATTCGCAGTGCGCCAGAGAAGGGCTCGCTGGCTGACTTGGCGAGTGCAGACAATTCGTCAATATTAGCAATACAACGCTGCGCCTGTTGTTCGATATTAATACCCGCCAAGGTGAAGACCACACTGCGGTTAGTGCGGTCCACAAGCGATACTTCCAAGGTGGTCTCAAGTTCTTTTATTGCGGTACTGAAGGCTGATTGCGAGACGAAGCAGGCCTCTGCCGCCTGACCAAAGTGATTAGTCTTGCGCAGCGCGACCAAGTATTGAAGCTGGCGTACGGTGGGTAGTTTTTTCATTGAGCTTAATAAATGAAACTAGTGGGCATCTTTCCAGTTATCGCCAACGCCGGTGTCGACTATTAAGGGCACGTCTAAACTGGCAACGCCGGTCATTAGCGGCGAAATCATGGTCTGCATTTCTTCTAGCTTGTCATCGGGTACCTCAAGTACTAATTCATCGTGCACCTGCAAAATGATTTTGGTATCCGGCTGGTTTTCTGTGACCCAACGATCCACTTCTATCATGGCCAATTTGATGAGATCAGCCGCAGACCCTTGCATAGGCGCATTAATGGCTGTTCGCTCGGCATACTGGCGCCGATTGAAATTACTGGAGTGTATTTCAGGTAAATACAAGCGGCGGCCTTGTAAGGTTTCAACATAGCCTTGTTCGCCAGCAACGGTTCGCATTTTGTCCATATAGCGCTTAACGCCGGGGTAACGGTTAAAATAGAGCTCGATGTAGTCTTGGGCTTCCTTACGCTCAATGCCCAACTGCTTGGCCAAGCCAAATGCTGACATGCCATAGATTAGGCCGAAGTTGATGGCCTTAGCGCGTCGACGTTGTTCGCGGTCTACTGAGTCAACTGACACATCAAATACTTCAGCAGCGGTGGCGCTATGGACGTCTAAGCCATTTTGGAAAGCGTCTACTAAGCGCGGGTCTTTTGATAGGTGCGCCATCAAGCGCAACTCAATCTGCGAGTAATCTGCCGCCAGTAACTTATGCCCCGGTTCGGCGATAAATGCGCCGCGGATCTTGCGCCCTTCTTCGCTGCGAACAGGGATGTTTTGCAAATTCGGATCACTAGAGGATAAGCGACCAGTCGCAGCCACCGCTTGGTGATAAGAGGTGTGTACACGGCCTGTGCGAGGGTTGATTAATTTTGGTAGTTTATCTGTGTAAGTTGACTTGAGTTTGGCGAGTGAACGGTGTTCGAGTATCAGTCTTGGTAGGTCATGACCTTCGTCAGCTAGCGCTTGTAAAACACCTTCCGCTGTTGAAGGTTGGCCTTTCGGTGTTTTTTTCAGAATTGGTAACTGAAGGTTGTCGTATAAGATGACTTGAATTTGCTTGGGTGAGGCAATGTTGAATGCCTCTCCTGCTGCTTCGTGACACTGTGCTTCAAGTGTTTGCAGCGTGTTGCCGATCTCTAAGCTTTGCTTGGCCAGCATCGTGGCGTCTAACTTTACGCCGTGCGTTTCAGTGCGCGCCAAGACCGGCAATAACTGCATTTCTATGTCGCGAAACAGGGTCTCAATTTTATGTGATGCCGTAACGCTGGGCCATAATACTTGATGCAGCCTAAGGGTGATGTCCGCATCTTCAGCAGCGTAGGGTGCGGCGATGTCTAAATCTATCTGGTCGAAGGTCAGTTGCTTTTTACCGACGCCGGCGACTTCTTTGAAGGCAATGGTTTTATGGCCTAGATGGCGCTGAGCCAAGGTGTCCATATTCTGATTGGTCATGCCGGCTTCGGTGACATAAGACTCCAACATGGTGTCGAACTCCATGCCCTGCAATTTGATTCCGTGGTGTGACAAGACAATCGCGTCATACTTAATATTCTGGCCGATTTTTTTGATATTGGGGCTTTCTAATAGTGGCCTGAGTTTTTCGAGCGCAACATCAAAGTCAATTTGTTGCGGTACACCCGTGTAGCTATGCTTTAGCGGCAAATAGGCGGCTTCTCCGGCAGTGGCGCAAAATGAAAGGCCCACTAAACCAGCTTGTTGAGGATCTAAAGAGGTGGTTTCAGTATCAACCGCAAAGATACCTGCGGCGGTTAGATCTTCTATCCAACTGTCTAAGTCGCTTTCTGTAAGAATGGTTTGATATTGACTGGTATCAATGTTTGATGAGGCGTCTGAAGCGGATGCATCAGGTGCAGCGTAGTCGTTGAGTGCGGAGTCGACAATATCACCGGCATGCTCGGCTGTCATAATCTCCCGCGCCCAGGTGCTAAATTCGAGTTCTTTATATAAGCTGGCTAATGTGTTGGTGTCGGGAGATAAAAATAATAACTCTTCCGGTGTTTGTTCTAGTTCCACATCGAGTTTGATAGTGGTGAGTATTCTAGAGAGTGCCAGTTGATCTAAGTTTTCGCGTAAATACTCGCCCACCTTGCCAGTGAACTTGTCAGCATTGGCCACGATGTCATCGATGGTTGGGTATTCAGCTAGCCATTTTGCGGCTGTTTTAGGCCCTACCTTGGGTACGCCCGGGATGTTATCTGAAGTGTCGCCTACCAGCGCCAAATAATCGATTATTTGGTTGGGGTGCACACCGAACTTATCAAATACCCCTTTTTCGTCAAGCGTTTGGTCTTTCATCGTGTCGACCAAGGTCACGTGCTTATTGACCAGTTGGGCCATGTCTTTATCGCCCGTTACCACTAAACAATCCATGCCTGCGTCGGAAGCTTGCTGAGCCAAAGTGCCGATGACATCGTCGGCCTCAACGCCGGGAATACACAAAAGAGGAAAACCGAGCGCTAGTGTGATTTGGTGCACGTATCTTATTTGGCTAACTAAATCTACTGGGGCAGAAGGTCGGTTCGCTTTATACAAGTCATACATGTCATGTCGAAACGTCTTGCCTTTGGCATCGTAAACAATCGCAACGTACTCGGGTTGGCACTCTTTGATCAGCTTGCGCAACATATTGGTGACGCCAAAAACGGCCCCCGTCAATTGACCCTTGCTCGTGGCCATCTCGCCCATCGCATGGTAGGCTCGAAATAGAAAAGAAGAGCCGTCGACTAAGATAAGTTGCTTGTTATTGGTCATGTGGGCGGTTTTTTAGTTATTATATGGCTTCTGAAGAGTTGCGGGGCTGAGCGGGATAAAATGTTCTTTCTCAATGATACCCCATTCTCAATCTGATTAAGCCAATCACAACGAATTCTTATCTATGTATCACCCCGAAGATCTAGCAAATTTTGAAAACTGGCCTGGGTCACCGTCGTCTGAATTGAATAGTGAGTCTTGGAAAGTTTTTCAAGTGATGGGCGAGTTTGTCGAAGGCTTCGACAAGATGACCCATGTTCACCCAGCGGTGAGTATTTTTGGCTCTGCCAGAACCGCGCTGGATCATGAATATTATGAGTTAACGCAATCGTTGGCTAAACTGTTATCCGAAAGAGGGTTCTCTATCATTAGCGGCGGCGGCCCGGGTATTATGGAAGCGGCCAATAAGGGCGCGCAACAGGGTAAGTCACCCAGCGTGGGTTTGAATATTATTTTGCCTGGCAAACAAGAAACACCGAACGATTACCAAGATATCAGTATTGATTTCCATCATTTTTTTGTACGTAAAATGATGTTTATAAAGTACTCCGCGGCCTACATTGTGATGCCCGGAGGCTTTGGCACCTTAGACGAAGTACTTGAAGTGCTAACCTTAATTCAAACCGGAAAAACGCCCGCGATCCCGGTCATTCTTGTTCAGTCTTCATTTTGGTCTGGCTTGATAGACTTCTTTAAAGATACCTTGGTGGAGCAAGGTACAATCAGTGCGAAGGACATGGATTTAATTCAAATATTAGACTCACCCGATGAAATATGTGAGGCGATCTTCGACTTTTACGCTGATAAAGGGTTTCACCGCCCCGAAGCATTTCCAAAACTCACTTAAGGTACTTATTATGAATAAATTAAAGTTACTCAAGGCCGGTGTATTGGCTACTATGTTGCTTGCACCTAGCTTGTACGCCCAAAACGATGCAGTCGTTTTAGAACAGGCGGCCCAAAGCACAGAGAATGAACAAGGCTTGGTTGTGTATGAAATCAAATCACAAGCTTATGTTGAATCAACGGTAGTGCACAGAGGGGAGGGCAAGTTAATTGATTACTATGATCAAAGTCGTCAAGACCGAAGTGTGTTTAGCGATGGGGAATTAAGCGCTTCGCCACAATTAAGAGTATGGAGACTAAGCCGTTAAGGGGCGATGGAATGACTAAATTATCATCGCTTTTCATATTGACTATTCTCGTGGTTATCCTCAGTTCGAAAGCGGCTGTCGCTGCGGAATCAGTCCGATTTTATGAACTCACTAAGAAAGACAAAGAAAAGCGTGTCTTTAATATAGGCTCAATGGAAGGGCCGGGTTGTCACAGCTTTCTGCGTAAACATTCGGTACACCGTTTTTCACAAACTGGATTTAAATCTTGCACGCTGCACTCAGAAAAGAAATGTAACCCAGATGGCCTTGTGACAGCAACATGGAGTGGTAAAGCTTACAGGCGTGCAGATATAGATATCAAAAAGCCACAGATAGACTTGTTGCCCGGCAGTGAATGGGTGCTGGCTGAACGTAATGTTCAGGTGCGTTCATGGAATTGTGTGCAAAACTAGATCGGCGCATGGCGTTATTTAACAAAAGCAAAACCAGTGTTGAACAAATCAGTTACGCGGGTTTTGATTTGCAATTAAAGCGCTCTAGCCGCCGTCGGCGAACCCTGAGCCTAAGGATAACGGCACCTGACAAAATCACTGTTTCCGCACCTTGGAAAACCCCTGTTGCAGAAGTGCATCGTATGCTTGACGCGAGAAAAGACTGGATTCAGGCGCAGCTTAAAAAAACGGCCAGAATCGTAGATGTCACACTAAGCGGCGATGAAGGCGATTTCATCTATTATTTAGGGAAACCTTTGTCTTTGCGTTATAGCCTCGCTGCAGAAAACACGATCGAGCTCCGAGAAAATGAAAGTGAATTGCGGCTACTACACACCAGTCCACTGCCAAATAAAAGCGCAGCGATTACTAAAATCAGGAAGAATCTAAGAGCTGATGCGAACACCTTGCTGCCAAAGCGCGTGAATTTCTGGTCTGAAAAAATGAACTTACAACCAGCGAATATTCTAATAAAGCAATATAAAGCCCAATGGGGAAGTTGCTCGAGAGCAGGTGAAGTACGATTAAATTGGCGGTTGATCGGCGCCAGCAGAGAGGTGATAGATTATGTGGTGGTTCACGAGTTAGCTCATCTCACATTTTTCAATCATTCTGCTGATTTTTGGTTACTGGTTGCAAAATATCAGCCGAATTACAAAACACACAAGCGGTGGTTGACCACATGGGGACCTAAGTTGATGATTTGACTCCCTCATTTGTGTAAATTGAAATTAATTTTTCTGATAGTTTCCTGCAACAAGTAACAGAGTCATTGCACGAATGAGTCAGGTACAATCGCTAAAACTTAAATCCGCGCTATTTTTTAATAGTGACCGTGTATTTTCATGCGAATAATATAAATAAATATGACAACTAGCTCAAAAATCCTTTTCGTTGATGACGAACACCAAGCCTTAAAGTATTTTAATAAGGCTTTATCAAATGACTTCTCAGTATTAACCGCTGATTCAGTCGCATCAGCGATAGAAATCCTAGAACAACATCACCACGAAATTGCTGTCGTAATTACTGATCAAAAGATGCCTAAGCAAGAAGGTATAGAGCTATTACAGTATACCCATGAGCATCATCCCTCAATCGTTAGGATGTTAACGACCGCATTTTGTGAAATTGATGATGCTATTGATGCGATAAATTCAGTCGAAGTGTTTAGATATATTGCCAAGCCGTGGGATTTAGATAATCTGACAGAAGTGCTTTATCAAGGCTTACGACGTTATCAAGCTCACCAAGAGTTTACTTCTAACGCCTCTGCCCCTAAAGAAATGCTGTTTGCTGAACTCGCAGAGGACTGTGAATCATGGAGAGAATATGCCAGTTATGCCTATGGAGATGTGAATGTCTATAGCAGTGGCTTAGAAGCATTGGCCAACAAATATTACCGGAAGCTAGATAAAAGCTTTGGCCGTGAATTCGAAGGGCAGCACAGGGAAATGGTTGATGAAGTGATAGATGCCAACTTTTTGAATAGCGCAGTGCTTGAAACTATCACGGATCAAGAAGACAAAGGTTTTGAAGAAATAAGGGGCACGGCTAAAAAGCAGCTTCATTAAGCCCGTATCACGGTGATTTTTTTCGATAGGTTGGTTGTCATAATGTGCACGATGCCTTGAATGATAAGGCGTGTAGCATGACTACTTAGGGTATCATCGATGCGGGGTGCTAGAACGTGGTAGACTAGCGAGTTATAAAAATGAGAATAAGACTGGGCCTTTCATAGTGAGGCGCAGGTTCTAAGGTGTTCAAAATGGCCGCTCAACAGTTAGATAGCTTAATCAAGTTTGTCAATAGTCAGGGAACAGCAGGCATTGGCACGCTTGTTCAAATTACCCGTACCAACTTAGTTATGGAGGTTTATAACCCCTACTCCATAGTGCAATTAAGCGAGGTTCTAAATAATCTCATCTTGCGTCGTAACGATAGAGAGATTTACAATGGTAGAGCGGTGGTAAGCACATTAGTGAATACGGGGTTATACATTGTTGTCTCGGCCACGTTAGTTGATCTATGGAAAGATTTGTCTGGTTTGGAGCGAAACCCTTTAGCAATTAAAGAAGAAGCGAGTCGATTCTTCGTGGACTTCGGTAAAACTAAGATAAATCCTAGTTTTCAGCTAATGGTTTTAAATATGCGCTCTCTGCTAATTGAATTAAGCCGCTGGTTAGAGCAAGTAGATTTATTTGCAAAGGACGATGGACTCATCCATGATGCCAATGTAACTAATGACCTTATACAGGAGTTAAAGGGGCCAATAATGCCACAATTAATGGATATGTTGCTTCGCTTTGAAGAAGAAGCAAGTATGATTCCTTTTGATGAGGTGGAAAAACATAAGGCTTTAGTTCATCGCGATCTACACCCTCTTTTGCTTCGGTCGCCGTTTATGTGGCGGACTTACACTAAGCCATTAGGCTATGCGGGTGATTATGAGATGGTGAACATGATCTTAAGAGATCCCGATGAAGGACCGACAACCTATGCGAAATTGCTAAATAATGCATTTCTAACCGATGGTCCAGCTGAAGGGCATAGAAATCGGGTACTTATTTTGACTGAAACCCTTAAGTTTTTGTTAGCGGAGGCCCAGACACAGGGCCAAAAAAAGCGAGTTCTAAATGTAGCGTGTGGACCAGCGATGGAAGTTCAACGTTTAGTAGCGGAGGATGAGGTGCGTGGTTACATTGATTTTGACCTATTGGATTTTAACGACGAAACGTTGGATTTTCTTGATGCATCACTGAAGAAAGTAATCAAAGAAAAAGATAATGACGTTGATATTAATTATATCCATAAGTCAGTTCACGCATTACTAAAGGAGGCTGGTGACGGTGAGCAGAATGCCGAGAATCAATATGATATGGTTTATTGCGCAGGCTTGTTCGATTACCTTTCTGATCGAGTATGTAATAGGTTAATGCGCTATTTCTGGAATAACACTAAACAAGGTGGCACTATTTTAGTTACCAATGTTCATCCAAGTAATCCCGTTAAATATGGGATGGAGTACTTGATGGAGTGGCATTTGATATATAGGGATGAGGCAGGGATGGAGAAACTATTGCCGAATTGTGGAGAGCAAAAAATATATAAAGATGTAAGTGGATTTAATATTTTTCTCGAAATTACTAAAACCCCTTAGTTGATGGACGGCGAAGAACTACTCAAAGAAAGGTTTGTTAGGTTTAGTGCAAACCAACGTTTAGTTCGTTCCAAAGTAACTTGCAGTGTTGCTGCTTTCTTTGTATTGTTCGGAGGAGCATTAGACTACTTGGTCTATCCAGGTAATTTTCAACATTTACTCATTATCCGAGTAGGTTGTGTGACTTTACTTGGCGTGATTTACTTTGCGAGACTGAAATTTGGGAAAAATCAGGATATTTGGTTTTATATAGAGACAGTTTGGCCAATAGTTATCAATGCTGCTATATGTTTAATGGTTGCTACACAAGATGGGGCAGCTTCTACTTATTATGCGGGGCTAAATGCAACGATATTAGGCGCTATGTTGCTATTCTATTTAACCTTTAGAAGTGCCCTAATAATTACTATAGCTTCGATCATGCTTTATTTATGGGCAATTTTGCCAACTGCAAGCATGGTCCCTCAGGAAGTCATTATTAATAACCTCTACTTCATATTTCTTACGGGTATTGTTAGCTGTATCGCCTCTTTTCTGAATGAAGAGAGCCGATTTAGGGAGTTCTCATTAAGCTACGAATTAGATAAAAGGAACCATGAATTGGCTGATATGGATAGAGTGAAATCTGAGTTTTTCGCCAATATAAGTCACGAATTGAGAACACCACTTACTCTTATTTTATCGCCTGTCGAAGACTTACTAAATTCTAATCAACCATTTGATATGAAGGTTAAGAGGTCTTTAACTACGGTGAGAGATAATGGATTTAGACTGCTGAAATTAGTTAATGATTTGCTAAGCATAATTCGATTAGACGAGGGGGCCGAAAATATTAAAAGAGGGTTAGTTGAGATAAATCCTTTACTAAGGAATGTGGTCAATAGCATGGGATATATCGCGAAAAAGCAGGGTATTGAGCTAAAAGTAGACTTGGCCATAGGGAGTCGCTCAATTGTTGGTGATGTGTCCTCTTTTGAAAAAATATTTATTAATCTATTAAATAACGCTATAAAATTCACAAAATCCGAGGGCGCTATAACGGTGTCTACTGAGCTCAATGAAGGCGATATCGTAATCTCTTTCGCTGATACGGGGATAGGTATATCTGAGGAAAATTTACCTATTATTTTTGATAGATTTAAGCAGGCTGATAGCTCGGTGACGCGCAAGTATCAAGGGACCGGACTAGGCTTAGCCTTAGTAAAAGAGTTAACTTTAGCTCATGAAGGGGAAATAGACGCGAAAAGCACTCTTGGTGTAGGTACAGTGATTAGCTTGCGATTTCCACTTGCTAGCGAAGTTGAAACGAAGGCCATTCAACCAGTAAGTGAAGAGCTATCAGTCGAGGTCGAAGACAATGCATTACAGGCGATTCATAAAGCTGCAGATTATAGTGTACAACTAAATATTTCTGACTCTCAACTGATCGAACCTAATTCATTTCAAAACGATGATGTTATAAGTGAAACTGATTCACGTTACAAGCCTAGCGTGTTAATTGTCGACGATGAACCAGACCTAAGAAGTTATTTGGTGAATACTTTTAGTGATACTTATAAAGTTATGTCTGCAGCGGATGGTGAGTTAGGTTTGGCGATGGCGAAAAAGCACACCCCAGATTTAATTATACTAGATTTGATGCTACCCAAAATGGATGGCTTGCAAGTATGTGCTGCGATAACATCCGATGAGCAACTTAAGTTTTCTAAAGTAATGTTGTTAACGGCTCGGATAGATGAAAATTCTAAATTGACGGCTTTAACAAATGGCGCTGACGATTTCTTAACCAAACCATTTTCAACTATTGAAGTTAAAACCAGACTGGCAAATCTATGGGAATCTGCTCAACTTGAACGTGGGTTGAAGCGCCAAAATACACAATTGGAAAAAGCGTTGATTGACTTGAAGGCGCTAGAATCGAAACTTATTCATAGCGAGAAAATAAATGCAATCGGCAGCATGGCGTCAGGTTTATTGCATGAAGTCAATAATCCGCTTAACTACGCTATCATCGCGATGCAGATGATGAAGCGTGAACCAGATGTAGTGAACAACGAAAATTTAAAGGAATTGACCCAAGACGCTTTTGAAGGCATGGAAAGGATCAGCTCCATTGTTAAAGATTTACATGCCTTTGCACATCCGTCAGAAGCAGATAAAGAAGAACAGTTTTCAGTTAGAAAAGCAGTTGAAAATGCGATGAGATTTACTGCAGGCGACACCAAGAGAATTAACATCGAGAACACCGTTGAAGACGCCGTGTGCTTGGTTGGCTCATATAATCACGTGGTGCAAGTGCTGGTTAATTTGATCATGAATGCCAGTAAAGCAACGGCGTTGGTGACGCGACCATCCATCGTTATATCGACCAAAGAAATAACCAAGAAAACAGGCAGTGAGTTAGAACAACGAATTCAAATCATTGTCAGAGACAACGGATCGGGGATAGAAAAAACAGCAATAAGTCGAATTTTCGAACCCTTCTATACCACCCGAGAGGTTGGAGAAGGCTTGGGTATGGGCTTAAGTATATGCCATACTATTATAAATAATCATGGAGGAGAACTAGAAGTGAGTAGTGAGTTGAATGAATTCGCCGAATTTAGATTCGATTTACCACTATCCATAAATTAGTATGAGACCACAGCATAACTCATCAAGCAATTCTCTAATTTGTTAAAATCAGGTATGCAAAAGCCATACACTACTCAACGAGACCTATCGGTTTCTACCTCGGATTTAGATCATCCAATTCTGCACTGCCTTGACGATATAGAAGCGCTATTGGATTGGAGTGAAATAGAACTGCTACTGTCATCAATATACCCATCTACTACAGGTCGCCCCTCTTATCCGCTGCTAAGCTTGTTCCGCAGTTTGCTACTGGGTATATGGTATCCAATGTCGGCTATTGAGCTAGCCAAATGTTTATACCGAGATTTATTGTTTCGTAAGTTTTGCCGCTATGAGTTAGGCGGTAATGTGCCAGAGGCATCAACCCTTGGGCGCTTTCGCAACCAGTTAGTAGAGTACGACCTATGGGATCGACTGCTAGGTGAGATCAATCGTCAGCTGGAAGCGAAGAGCATCATCATGAGCAAGGGGCGAATCAACATTATTGATGCTACGCCTATAGAGGTGGCCCGCTCAGGTAATGGCAACGGTAAAGATGGAACGCCTAAACGTGCCCCTGACGCAAGCTGGCAGGTTAAGAATGATAGCCGTGGGCGAAAGAAGTCTACGTATGGTTATTCTGTGCATGCTGGGGTTGATGAGGATGGGTTTATTCATCGTCAAAGTTTGACACCAGGGCATGTTCATGACAGCCAGCTACGCGTCGAATTGCTATTGGGTGATGAAGCCGCTCTTTACGCCGATGCTGCGTATAGCTCAGAGGAGACCCGAGACAAGCTCAAACAGTTTGGGATTGATGACCAGGTTCAACGTAAGGGCTATAGAGACAATCCATTATCGGAAGCAGACCGAGTACGCAATGCAGTTATTGCGGTAACACGAGCAGGAGGTGAACGTCCCTTTGCAACCTATAAACAGCATTATGGTTTAGCCCAGACTAGGTTCATGGGTTTAGCCAAGAACAAGACAGTTTACGCGATAGCGGCGATGGCCGCTAATAGACGTAAGGGAGCTAAATTCCTAAGTATATATGGCTTGCCAGATTGGCACTATGCAGGATAGTTGCGCCTTCAATTGGCGCTGAAATCAACACAAATGAGCCTAACTCATTATTAATAACACGATATCGAAGAATATTGAGTCTAAACTGAGAATTATGCTGGGCTCTTCAGTATAATAAAAAAACTATGATAAGTAAACCACGCAGCCCTTTTAATATTCTTTTTGTCGACGATGAAGAGAAAATCCGAAAGATGTTTAAAAAGTTGGTAGAGCCATATTATGGTGTGTTGTTAGCTGAAGACGTGCCAAGCGCTATCGAGATTCTTGAAACCGAAGCGGACAACATAGGCGTAATATTAACGGATCAACGAATGCCGGGACAACTGGGCGCAGACTTACTCAGGCAGACCAAAACGGACTATCCTGCTCTAGTGAGAATGTTGACTACTGCCTATTCTGATTTAGAAGATGCTATCGATGCCGTCAATACTGGTGAGATCTATCGATACATTCACAAGCCTTGGAATATCGACGAATTGATGATCGACTTGCGTCTAGCGATGAATTTGTTTGAGTTACAAGGAGATCGTCAACTACTGATTGACCAAAAGCTAAGCGTTTCAGCAAAGCAAGCTCGACTGAAGTTTGTTCAAGAGGCTATTTGCATAGCAAGTAATCAATGCGATACAGGACTGTCAGTTCGAGCGGTGTGTAGTGGGCTTAAGAAGCTGGGTATCGGTATTGAAGCCTCAAGCCAAACTGTGCACGCGTCGGTGGTGGAAACTTATTGGGATGCAGAGGTGGCGCATACTAAAAACCTGATATCAGTAAACCGACTGGTTGGTGCGCTCTGTGGCAATTTTGATTCTAATAGTCTTATGCAATCAACAACATTGGGTGACGTGTCCTTTGAGGTGAAAGGAGCGGATTCTAGCAAGCGCATTCATAGCATGCTTAGTAATGCTGACCTGCAAAAACTAATCGAGACCGCCACGCAGCTAATCGCTTCGGATAAAACGACCGTAGTGGGCTCATACAACGATGTGGGAAGCAGACAGATAGTAAGTCTGGAGGCGAATCGACCTCGTAGTGATTTATTGCAGACTATAGCCAATGGATTGTTGAACTCGGCAGATCAAGCAACGCTAATCGCCAATCTGTTTGGTGTATTGATACTGGCGGAACGGGCGGGCTCTCAAGTGGACTTTAGTTTTGAGGCAGGTAATTTGAAATCAATTAGTCTGTCTTTCGCGAAAGAAGCCGTTGATGTAACTGATGGCCAGGATCAAATAGAGATTTGGCTGGAAGATTTATTTGTGTTGTACAGCTCGTTCTAATGGAATAAGCCGAGGGGAGAATTGTTTACTGCAGTTGGATAGGGGCTCGTCCTTAATGCGGAGTCACTCCAACGTAATAAACTACGCTACAGAATCGACATTAATAGCGCTTTCGATACCGTTTCAATTCTAGAAGCGGTTGAGAGCTTCTTTCTCGCATTCTCGAAATGAAACACCGCGGTTCGTTCTGATATTTTTAGTATTTTAGCGATTTCCCAAGCGGTCTTTCCGTCCGCTGCCCAGCGTAAGCATTCCTTTTCTCTTTTGCTAAGCACATTAGCTAGCTCTCCTTGTTCGGTAGACCGTTGAATATCAAAAAGTGTAGACCCGATCAAATATAAACCATATTGGGTGGTTAAACTCTTGAGGGGAGAGTCTTTGAAACTTGAAGAAACCGTTGCACTGAAGATGGCGTTTTCGCCATTGATGCCATGAAACGGATAGCTGATTCCAGATACAATGCCAAATTCAGCGGCCTCAGTGTAAATCTTTTTATTAATTTTATCAAGCTTGAGATCGGGATTCATCCATTGAAGTGGTGCGATATTATTTCTGCAGTGATCCATCGCTAGATCACTAGCTTGGTAATCCATTTCGTCATAACGCTGTCGCCACGCTGAAGGAAATCCATCCAGTCTTTTAACATCTGGAGCCGCATTGGTTAAACTTAATCGTGAACTAACAAATGAAAAATTATCTATGCCCGCATCGCCACAAAAGTTCCACAAAGATTTTAGTTTAGCGTCGTCATTTTGTGCGTTTTTGATACTGTGTGTGGTTTGGAATATTAGTTTTTTGTTCATTTTAAAAACCCTAAATTACATAAACTGACTTGAGTGAAGATTAGTGTATTAGCGTTACCATTCAATTGGCGACGCTTAGCTGTATGTTCTTTTAGTTTTAGCTTATTATAATTGTTTTTGACAATAATCACAATTATTAATGATATGGCGCGATATAGGTCTAATAAATAGAATAATAAATAGAATCATAAAAATGATAAACGGTAGATCAAGCAAGAAGGATGGTGTTCCCATTGAAAGAATTTGTTCCACCACAATAGTAACATTGTTCACATAATTGTCGATAAAAAGCCAAAATGCGAATCACTTTGCTCCCTCGTGCCCTACAAAACACGTTGGAAAAACCAAGTTAGCCCCATTAAGCAAATCAAGGTTGAGGTGGGAATAACCAAAATTCGTCTATATTGAATCTTGGGAATCCACTGTGCAACCAGAATCCATGCAGTCAAAAGCGCCAGAATTTGCGCTAATTCTACACCTACGTTAAACCCGATTAATGCGCTAATAAATAAATCAGCACTGAGGTCGAATGCACGCATTGCAGCCGCAAAACCGAGACCATGAAGTAGTCCAAAGGCGAAAATAATCAGTAGTCTAAACTTGCCAATGGTCCGGTTTCGCATCGCTTCTAGACCAATCAATGCAATTGTCAGCGCAATGAGCGGTTCTATGATTCTAGGTGATATGTTGAACAGGCCGAATGCGGCTAAAGCCAGCGTTAGCGTGTGTGCTACTGTGAAGACAGAAACTTGTATTAGCAGCACTTTCCAATGCCGCGCTGCTAAGAAGAGACCTATTATAAATAATAAGTGATCGCCGCCTTTAGGAATGATGTGCTTAAAACCTATAGCAATATACGCTATGAAGGTGGCAAAGGGGGAGGGCCGATTTTGGAATTGTTTTAGTAAAATAGGTTTGCTGGATTGGTCGTTGCGAAGCCACTGCCATGCTCCCCAGTGCCATTGTTCTGCATCAGAATAAATTTGGCGAAGTCTTACGGCATTGTCACTGAAGCGAGCGGGATAGTACCACTCTAATGAGTCGGTACTTTTAGGCAAGTTGCCACTTAACTTGATTGTGCTCGTTCTAGGAACTTTAGTATACCCCGGTTCAGGGATCGTTACTGATTCAACATTAAGCAGAACACTTGATTGATTCGCAGTTAACCAAATACCACCGACGAACTTTTTGGAAAAACGGTCGAACTCGGCACTTAGTTCTGGCGCTTCGGCCCGTCTTAAGACTTCGTAGTCTTGCGCTTGAGGGGCATCTTGCGTGTTTTTATACTGGGAATTAATGCCAGTTAAAATAGCTTCGATACTGGTTCTTATCTCTACCTCTACTCTACTGTTGGCTAACACCCTGATCTCTACCAAGGCAGGCTTCACCATATCGCTATTTGCGAATGGCGGGTAGAAAAAAAATAAGATCAGTAAAAAAGCACGCATTGCGATGATGAGTAAATATTTCAAGGAAAGGTGAAATTCACTCACGTTGAATCCTATAATGTAGACAGTAACATTGAATGGTCAATATTTGCATCGTTAGCCTAGGAAAAGTACATGCCGAAAATTAATCGTAGACAGTTTATCAAAACGCTAACCGTTGCCCCCATGGTAGGCATTTTACCTAGTCTAGCGGGCTGCACGAAGAAAAACTTAGCTAATGACTATTATGATGTGCCCATGCAGGGTCACGTTAGAATTTTGCATACCACGGATATTCATGGCCAATTATTTCCAATGTATTTTCGTGAGCCCAATGTGAATCTAGGCGTAGGGGAAGCCTATAACCAATTGCCTCACGTGGTCGGTGAGAACTTTCTTGAGCGCATGCAAATTTCTCCAGATAGCCGAGAAGCCTATGCCTATACCTATCTAGGGTTTGAGGAGGGTGCCAAGCAATACGGTCGCATGGGCGGGTTCGCCAATTTGAAGTCGCTGCTATCCAAATTAAGAGAACAAGCGGGCGGAAAGCAAAACACACTAACGCTAGATGGCGGTGATTTATGGCAAGGTTCAGCAACTTCCCTGTGGACGCGTGGCGTAGACATGGTAGAGGCCTCAAACCTATTGGGCACCGACGTGATGGTGGGCCACTGGGAGTTTACCTATACCGAAGATGAAGTGCTGAGTAATGTTGCGTTGTTCAAGGGCGACTTTATCGGCCAGAATGTCAAAGTAAAAGATGAATCTTTGTTTGAGGATGCCTACCCAGAGTTGGTTGAGAAATACGACGGGCGAGGGCTTTATGATGAAGACAGTGGCCATGCTTTTCAGCCTTACGTGATTAAAGAAGTTAACGACAAACGTATTGCCATTATCGGGCAGGCATTTCCTCGCACCAGCAATGCTAATCCACAGGAGTTTTTCCCAGACTGGAGTTTTGGCCTACGCGAAGATGAAATGATCGAGCTGGTCGAGCAAATTAAAGCGGATCACGCACCAGATGCAATCGTGTTGTTGTCACATAATGGCATGGATGTGGATATTAAAATGGCTCAACGTGTCGCAGGTTTAGACGCGATTTTTGGCGGGCATACACATGATGGTATTCCCGAGCCGATTGAAGTAAGAAACATCAGCGGTAAAATCTGCCTAGTTACCAATGGCGGATCTCACGGCAAGTTTGTCGGGGTAATGGACTTTAATTTTGATGATGGAGAGTTAAAACTCACTTATACCATGCTTCCAGTTTTTGAGGATCTAATAGAGCCAGATAAAGAAATGACGGCTTATCTAGATCAAATGCTGAGTGCTATTTATGACGGCAGCATCTTGGAAAGTAGACGGAGAGAGTTTCAGGTACATCCAAAACGACTGGGCCTAACTTATAAAAGCTTGCTTGATGAAACACTGGCGATAGCTGGCGATACACTCTATCGACGGGGTAATTTTATGGGTACCTGGGATCAAGTCATTTGTGATGCGTTGATGGACGAATACGCTGCAGATATTTCATTATCCGCGGGTGTTCGTTGGGGGACGAGTGTGCCCAAGGGCCAGTGGATCACTATGGGAGATTTAATGACGCAGCTCGCCATTACTTACGGCGAGACGTACAAAATTGAAATGACAGGGCAAGCCATCTTGGCCATGCTTGAAGGCATTGCGGAAAACTTATTCGTGAAAGATCCTTACTTGCAGTCTGGAGGAGATATGGTTCGTATAGGGGGTTTGGACTATACCATTAATCCCGCAGCGGACGAAAATAGAATTTCAGACGCTAGGTTGAGCCGCAACAATGAAGTTATTGTTGCAGACAAAACGTATTCAGTTTCAGGTTGGGCTTCTGTGGGGCCTGCACCTGAAGGCAGATTGGTTTGGGATATTGTCAGAGAATATATTTTGAGGTCGCGAGATCAAGATGATGTTTTACATCTTGGCAGGTTGAATACGCCAAAGTTGGTGGGTGTTACGGGTAATCCCGGTTTAGCAGACTACAGTGGGCCAGTGGGATAACCTTGAACAAAAAGCAAGAATTAGATTTTTATTTTGATTTCACCTCTCCCTATGCCTACAATGCTGCGCTACAAATTGATGGTTTAGCGGCGAAGCATGATTACTCCGTGCGGTGGCATCCATTCTTGGTTGGGGCTGCTTTGAGCGTTACTGGACGAGCCCCTTCGCTAGAAACTCCCGTGGTCGATCAGTATGTTTTAAACGACATGCAACGTAGCGCCCGAGAACATAAGCTTCAGTGTGTGCAACCGGAAAATTTTCCCATATTGGCAGTGAAACCTGCGTGATTGTTTTGCTTTTTAAGTAATCAAAATATTCAACAAGTCAAAGCCAAGGCCTTTGCGACACGGGCTTACGAGCAATACTTTGTACATGGCCAAGATATATCAGACATCAACGTGTTACAGCTTATAGGGCTGGAACTTGGCATTGAAGCTGGCTAAGTCAAAGGAATTATCGTTTCGCCAGACATAAAGCAAACCTTTCGTTGCGAAGTTAATCAAGCGATAGATAGAGGCGTGTTTGCGGTGTCTATAGTTACGGTAGCAGGAGAACTATTTTTTTTGCCGGGTAGATCGTTTGGAACAGCTTGAACGCTGGTTGAAAACAGGTGGTTGGTAAGCTGTCACTGACCCCTTTGCGCGTGCACTACTCTCTAATATACGATAGACTTCTTCATTCAACTCGATAACAAATCTATTCGCAAAATGAAATTGTATACTCGATCATTATTGGTCCTTTGCATCAGTGCATTCGCAAGCGCTTGCACTAATTTTTCGTCGATAGGCACTACTGCATATTCGGTGCAGGAAGCAAAACAAACTGCAGCAGAGTGTTGTGAAACGCTGGATTCATTGCAGTATAAACAGTTACCTTTAAACGAAAAAGTGCGCCTGGCAGTCAATCGCGATGATGCCATCTACCATTATGCAAAAGACGGAAGCAGTTTTGTCGAAGCCTTGGCATTGCCTTTGAATGCGCAATCGAGCTTATTGGAAATTGAAATTGAAAGCGAAATAGTCCATAACCGTGATTTAGATGAAAAGCACATTTTCTTTCCTGTTTTAACTTTTCTAGATGGTAATAAGAAAGTGATCAAGACAGTTGATTCCGAGACAGTGAGTTTCCAATCTCCTACTTTTTCTAAAGCATTTATGCGAGTAGTGGTCAGGTTAACGGGCGATATTCGCGATGCGAGATATGTGCTGATTCACACGACAGAAGAAAAATTGGATTATGCTATTTCTAAAACTGACGAGAATCTGTTGCTGCAAACCAGTGGCTTTGACACGATGATTTTTGCCCCTATAAAGAGCCCCAAGTACCGGGTAAATTTTGGTTCAGAAGGGTGGATGAGAGTGACAGTTAGTGGTTAGGCGTTAGCTCGGTTCCTTTTTTGAAATGGTTTAGGCTTTTCGTTCTGAGTCCTAATTAGCATTGCCACTGCCGTGGTGGGCTTGTTCCTTTTTCCTTGTGAAAAAACGAACCCAAAAGCACACCGCAAATGGTGGCCCTTTGGGTACCCGATATTAAGATTGACTAAGCGGCGCTGCGGAACTCGCACTCTCGTGCTCAGACATCCTCGCTTGATTCCGCTTAGTAAATCATAATTTCGGCCAATCATTTCTAACGCGGATTTCTCCAAAAACTACTCGCCTCAAACGGTATGCGTATTAAATTCAGTAGCCAAAGAAGCTCCAAGCCTAACTCCATCATTGCGAGCTAAGCGCGGCAATCCACGTCGAATTCAAGCAGTATAACTAATTTTGATTTACCTCATGAGAGCCTAAGCTGACTGTCCGAGTTTGGCGGTGAGTTCAACGATTTAACGCGTGTGTTGCATCGACCCGTTGAACTCACCGTCTCCACTAGTCGCTACTCAAGCCAATAATGAGCCAATACGTGCTTACTTTGCGCCGGACGGGGTGCAACGTAAGATGCAACAATATTGTGGCAGTGTTGCCTACTCTGCCAATGGTGAAGAGTTTGTCGCCACTGCGCCGAGAGGAAGTATTTTCAGCTGTTGGGCAAGCAACGGTGAATTTAAGTATGCTTCTAAGCAGGGCGATGTGTGTGGTGTTGCTGCACTAAACGAGTTATTTGTAACAAGCGATGGGTACGGTAGAATCTCATTTCATTCAAACGCTAAAGGTAAAGTTAAAGCCTCCAACAGCTCGAATCTTCGTTGGGATAATCATCTAACTAGCGTCGGTTAAAATGTGATGACGAAGATCAAGAAGCTTAAACGTTTAAGTTCTTTATTCCTATGCTTTGTCGCTTTTTATGGCTGCAGCGAATTGAAAGATCCCGAAGTTGATCTAGCGCTTATTAGTAAGCAAGCATTAGGGCAGCGGCTTTTTTTTGATACTCTCTTGTCAAATCACAGAGTCAGTCATGTGCCAGCTGTCATAACCCAGCCTTAGCCTTTGTGGATGACAGAGATAATAGATCAGGCAGAGCTGTTTCATTGGGAGATGATGGGGTTTCACTTAGTGCCCGTAACACACCAACGTTAACTTACGCAGCGTTCAGCCCTGTATTTCATATTAATGGCGAGGACGCCTGGATAGGAGGCCAATTTATGGATGGCCGCGCAAAAGGCTTGGTAGAACAGGCAAGAGGGCCTATTCTGAATGCGACGGAAATGGCGATGAGAAGTGTTGATCAAGTCGCTAATCGTATACGCGCTGTACCTATTTACAAAGCGAGCTTAACAGCGCTCTTTCCTACAGTCGATCTAACTCAGGGTGAATCTCTTTTTGAAGCAATATCTCTTAGCATTGCGGCTTTTGAACAAACTGTACTATTCTCTACTTTTAATTCTAAGTACGACCGATCTCTGCGTGGAGAGATAAAGTTGACTAAGCAAGAAGAACTTGGTCGTACCTTATTTTTTTCTCAGCAATTTACCAACTGCTCGTCTTGTCACCAGTTGCAACCATTACCAACTAGTAAAAAAGAGACATTCAGCAATTACGAGTACCACAACATTGGTACACCGTCTAACAGAGTGTTACTACGATTAGGTAAAGAAATGGATCAGGACTTACTTGATGTAGGTTTGCTAGGCAACCCTGACATTACATCTTTGGTGAACAAGGGTAAATTTAAAGTCCCTACTCTCAGAAACATAGCGGTAACTGCGCCCTATATGCATAACGGCGTATTTAACGACCTTTCCACAGTTTTGGCGTTTTACAATAAATATAATTCCAAAAATGAAAAACGACAAATTAACCCTGAAACAAATGAGCGGTGGGTTAAACCAGAAGTCCCTGAAAATATTTCACTAGAGTTACTACAGCAAGGACCGGCACTGGATCATAAAAAACTAGCTGCATTGGAAGCATTCTTGGAAACATTAACAGACCAGAGATACGAACATCTTATTCACTCATTCAGGAACTAAGAAGTCCTGTTTTTGGCAGCGCAGGGGCTGGCAGATAAGGAGGGGTTATTCCAATGATTTGTAACCACTACTACTCAAACGACGAACATGAAGTCTTAAAATTCCATGTCGCATTTGGTCCCTTGTTTTTTTTGGGGGGGGGAGAGCCTTAGGAAAAAACGTCTTGGGAAGAACCACTCGTTTCCATTCTAAGAAATTTTAATAGGTTTAGATCAAATATTTGTTGTAAATGCGAATGATTATCATTAAGATTGAGAGCTCGAGTACATCATTGGTGTGCTAATTAGTAATTTCGCAAAATAGTAAATATGAGCATCACAAACCAAATACCAAACGTAATTTTTCAAACAAGAGTGCACGACGAATCTGTCGCTGGCTCTAACCCATATCGGTGGCAGGAACTGTCAACTGTTGATATGTTTAAAAACAAAAATGTTGTTTTGTTCGCATTGCCAGGGGCTTTTACACCCACCTGTTCATCTACACATCTACCGAGATACGAGGAATTATTTAGCGAATTTACAGCACAAGGAGTGGATGATATTTACTGCCTTTCCGTAAATGATGCATTCGTTATGTTTCAGTGGGGTAGGCAAATAGGCGCTGAAAAAGTGAAACTAATTCCAGATGGAAGTGGAGAGTTTTCTAGAAAAATGGGCATGCTAGTGGACAAAAGTAACCTGGGTTTTGGCATGCGATCTTGGCGATACGCTATGCTAGTGAATGATAATAATATAGAAAAACTATTCGTTGAGCCCGAATACGCTGACAACTGTCGAACGGATCCTTTTATGGTTTCTGATGCCGATACTGTACTTTCCTATCTAAAAGGGGCCGAGATTAATAAAAAACATACTCCACGCGAGTTTGTTGGTTAAGAATCACAATGTAAATGAAGAGGTTAAAATGTTAAGTAAACGAGATTTAGTTAATTCAGCAAATCAAGAGGAGCAGCAAATATCAGAAGATATTATTCGAGATTTCCTACTCAGCGCAGCATTACAAGAGCGAGCGAGCGTCATTGATTACGTAGAAAACGTGGGGCTTCATCCAGATACAACTTGCGGCGGAAAACCAACCGCATTGTGTTTTGCGTTAATGAAAAAAAATATCAGTATGGCGAAATACTTCATCAGTAAGGGAGCGGATATTAATCACTCCGATCAGATGGGCATGACGCCGCTACATTATGCAGTGCTAGGCGGTAATGTGTATTGTATTGCTATTTTAATTAGTAAAGGGGCGAAGGTAAACGCGACAACCAAAAGCGATAAAACGCCTCTAGAATTTACTATAGGAAAACGACACTTGGCTGATTGTCAGATATATTTATTAGAAGCGGGAGCGACGCTATCTTTGGACGCTCCCATAAAGGTTAAGTATCAATAATGGTTAATGCCACAAATTATGGGGGCTTTGAGCAAACTTAATAAGCTTACGGAAATGACCAGTGCCAGCGCAATTAGGTCTAGAGCCCTCAATAATTGAGTTAGTAACCAGATTTTATCAAGATGAATAGCTTAATCAAAACCCAATACAGGCACTCCATTCAAATTGAAATTAGCGAAGAAAAGCTAGAAAGTCTATTTGTAACAGGCCAGTTGTGTGCGGCTGAGTTTAAATGCTTAAATTCAAATAGCGAACAGCTCGTTTGGTCTATTTGCTTGTATTCGTGCTTGAAAAGTAAATCTAAACTAGTAAATTCAAAATGTAGGAACAATATTTCGGGCGAGCAAGAAAGTATTGAGCTCTCTTCTAGAATAGAAACTCCCTAAGCATTCAATTTTAACTGTTAGGCAAAAAGTTAAGTATGAAAGCGAATGTCTGTTATAGGTGAAATCTAAAACCTGTGAAAATTAGATGACTGTCTCTGATGAGTGGTGAGTTCAACGGGCATTGAGATTTTTCTCCCTCTTCTTCAGAAGGGCCTTAAGACGACATGTATAATATACAAATGTATTCAATCGAAAAATCGTACATCGCTGGCTTTATATTCGCCCTCGTGATTCCTGTTACAACAATCACCTTAGATTGTGTGGTCATCGGAGACCAATGATCATATTTTGATAACTCTTGTATGTTCTCTCTTAGCAATTGTATCTGCTCTTTTATTCATTGCTTATCCTCAGGATGAGAAAGAATGTGGCTGCAATCTTCGTTGTTCTTTACGCGGAAAATAAGTCGGCCAGGGCAGTTTTACAAGCCTACAGTCTACGCATAAACGGTGCACCTTCGATAACAAAGATCTAAAAAAAATAGTCAGAATAAATCTAAGTGAGTACCCGTTCTTTCAAACCTAAGTAGACCACCTTCTGTTCGATAGATTAAAACCCAATCTGGCTCTATATTTAGATCACGGCAACCTATCCAGTTACCCTTGAGTGGATGATCTAAATAGGATTTTGGCAAATCAATTTCATCGGCAAGAAGAGCAATTACTTTTTTAATTTCCTCCATGCTCTTACCGAGGTTTTTGGCCCGCTTCAAGTCTGTTTGAATTGGCCAGAGTATTCTAATCGACGCACTTATATTTCTAATTGATCGAAAAGAACATCTACATCTTTTGCCTGATGAACTTCGTCTCCACGATCACTTTTATCTAAAGTCTTTGCTGTTTATTTGTTGGGTATTTTTACATCGAAAGGAATACCGTTATTCAATTCAATTTGCCGATAAAACAGCCGCACGGCTTCGGAAGAACTGAGGCCAATTTGTTTTAGGATACTTTCTGCACCGGCCTTGAGATCGGCATCTATTCGAGTGTGTATAACTGATGTTTTCATATCAATGAATGCATCACACATGTGATACGTTATATGTTCTTATCACAATATTAAATGATCTATCCAGGTTAGATTTTCTCCTATTGATTTTTGAATAAGAATCCAGTATGCAATAATTGCAATAGTGATAAAGTATTACAAGGTGTCACTAGTGTCCCAACGTTAAATTGAATAAATTCAATTGCTTAAAGGTTTCGTCAATTTCATAATTGTTGTCGGAGTTCATAAGCAGTTGATCCAGTGGCGTTTTCTCGAAAAGCGTCAGGCTTAAAATCTGTAAAATTGTGTAAAGCTCCAATTTGAGGCCGATCCGCTTTTTGATGATTGCTACCAGCACATAAACTGAGATGGCAATCCATATTTGACTCTTCACTGCGTTCTCCGATGTTCCGAAGAATGATTTGATTCGTAGGTGTTGCTTGATCCATTTGAAGAACAATTCGACTTGCCAACGGTAACGATAAAGATCGGCCACTGTTTGCGCTCGAATGGAAAAATCATTGGTTAGAAAGTTGAAGGTCTTGTCGGTTTTGCTATCGTAACATTTGATTCGCCGTAACTGTTGAGGGTAGTCGTTTTTTGAGTCGATCCCAGTGAGCATGATGGTCTGGTCGCAACGGACTCCGCACAGTTTCTCCTCGGTAGTGACAGCGTGAGAATATCGACGTCTGTATACCGTATTACTTTTTGCTCGAATAATAAAAAATGCGCTGGCCTGATCGATGCTGAATAATCTTGTGAAATCCAGATAACCCCGATCCATGATATAAAAATCCCCAGCCTCAGGTATCAGGATGTCTAGCACATTCACATCGTGCATCTTTCCATCCGAGATGTGAATAAATGTTGGAATATTGCCCCGCAGGTCGAGCAGCTTGCGACGCTTGACTTGGTGGACCGAAACAAAGCCAAGGGAAACACGGACAGGCACAGATCGATGGTGGATGCATCAGGCGCATATATGGTGTTGTCGAGTTCGAGCACCAAATCTTCTTCTGCGTATAGCGGCCTAGCGATCTTTATCAAGGCTTGCGCGAAGTCGGCGTAGATTCGCTAGTCTCGTACTTTATTGGCATTGGACAGTGTGTTGCGCGCAACACCACCCCGTATCCCCATGTGATAGAGTTTCTTGCTTTGAGATCGAAGACAAATCTCGGTCTCTCTGGGACTCTCCCGATAGGTCAGTTGAGCAAAGGTCATGCAGAGGTATTGATCCAAGCAACTGAAAGGTTTGACCTTGTGGTTTCCGTCGTGGGTTTGAACGCAGCGATGAAAAACCTTCATTGGTATGTGTTCCATTACTTGAGCGAAGACAAGCTTTCCTATGTGCATGTTTTACTTCATATATATTGGGAAAGCTCGATATTTTAGAGGCTTTATCACTGTTCAAATCGATGCCCTTATGATTTGGTGATTATTCGTGTGTATTCAGTTACTTATGAGAGTTTGAATCAGCAAGGTTGGGACACTAGTGACAAGATGTGTATCTTATTTGGAACGTAGATGCTCAAGAAAGGTAATCAGATGCTGAATTTGATTATTACGATTGCTTAGTTTGTGAAGGTCAAACAAGTATTGAATGGGTAAAGGTATGAGTACAAATAAGTCAAAGCGCATTAAGTGGACAATACCCGAAAAGCTATCCGGCACCGATCTATTGTTTTCAAACCTAAGGGACATAATAGAAGTAGAGTTAATAGGCAATGATGATATTGATCACTTGGTTATAGTGATGAAGGCATGGACCTACTCGACTTACAAAGCGGGCTTAGTGCTGACAGCTAGATGGCCGTATAGTTTGGTTCAGTATGACAAAGTAAGGCGCACATATAACAGCACCTTATGAAAGGCGGCGAATATGTTGAGAATTTTCACTAATTTAATTCGTAAATAATCAACCTGAATCAATAGGGTCATATATAAACCCGCCTGTCAAATCAAGCACGATACAACGTTTAAAATAGATCATCTTGATCTTGGTTTTAATTTAGCCTTGTTACTATTTTGATAATTACAGAATGCAAATGAGCAGTCGTATATTCGG
>JBLIOD010000024.1:0-37397 GCA_047639475.1 Gammaproteobacteria bacterium | reverse complement strand
TGACCACGACCCGGCCGACCCGTATTGCGATTTTAAGTGTCGAATTTATCAATACCGAACTGGAAAAAACCAGCCCGTGGGTGGGCAGTTTAATTCGCAATTTAGCTAATCGATTTTCAGATGTTAATGCTGATTTGGCGGCGTATAAGCCAGAATCTTAACCTGAATGCTTGTCATCTCCGAAATCAGTAATCAGTGATTGAACCCTGCTCAAGCTTGATTCGATAGGGATAATAACGCTCTGTGCGCCTCGCACGTCACCCTCTTTCCAGTCTACTTTGGGGCTATCCGGGTGGGAGTTGTGGCAGCCTATACAGCTTGCTTTTAAGGTGACGGCTTTAGCGAAATGTAATACCTTTTGCCCCTTTACATCAAGGTATTCGTAATAAGGCTCAGTTGGGTTGGCTTCTAGCGCGGCCAGTGCCTTTGATTCAAAGTTGTTTTGTGGGCCGCCTCGGTCTCGCCATGGAAACGGGAAGTTACTATAAAGTCTCACTTCAGCGTCGGTGGCTGTTTCGCTGATTACATTGGCCAAATCAATGCTAAAAGTAGCGGGGTAAGGAATTTGATTGTTCCCTTTGGGCTCATGTGTCACGGTTATTCCCGAGGCTTTTAGAGGCTTTATAACGCGGCTTGAATATTGTGCTCTAAAGGTAGTTAAGGAGTCCGCCATTACATTGGCATAAGCCAAGGCGCTGCGTTTTTGGTCTGCATTGATAATGTAGATGATAGAGAATAACCCTGCTACTAAACCGACCAAGGCGGCGCCAAGACCAAACTTCAGTAGTTTGGTTAGGGTTCGTGAACGCTTTTCAGCGCGTACGGCTTTTTGAATGTCGCTCCTAATTTCGTAAGTTTCCAATGCTTCATCATCAAGATCAGCTGCTTGTGATAAGGCCACCCCCGTGTCGCCGTTATCTAAAGCAAAGTTCGCATAAGCGGTGCGCGCGGCCTGTATGCCCGATACCGCGTCAGGGTTTTCTGGCCATAAGTTTAATGCTTGTTTATACCCCGCCACAGAGTCTGCCAAGTGTGTATAGGTGCTTTCGGTGGTCAGTGCTTGGTCTATATCTTCTGCACCCTCAACATACGGCAGGCAGGTTTCTAGACTCTGCTGAGCTTGGTCCGAAATAATAATGCTTTCTTTATGGTTGATATACGCATTCAGGTCACGAATCAACTCTTCTACGTTTTGATGTCTCTGGGTGAAATCCTTTTGCAGCGCCTTGTTATAAATGGCTTTTACGCTTTTCGGCACAGAAGGGTTAACTGTTTTCGTCGGGATGTTGACGGCGCAATTTAGCAGCTCCTCAAGCGTGTTACCTTGGTGCGGAGGTTGACCATTGAATACTTCGTATAACAAGCCGCCGAGTAAGTAGATGTCCGTCCATGGCCCAATCTGGACGCCATCCCCGCGCGCCAACTCTGGCGCTAAATAAAACGGTGTGCCCGCTACCGTATCAACATCGCGGCTACTGCCTATTTGCGAATGAGAGGGCGCGCGACCGGAAAAATCCACCGCGATACCCCAGTCCATTACCAGTACTTCGCCAAACTCCCCCACCATAATGTTCTCGGGCTTCAAGTCGCAGTGGGCGATAAATTTACTATGTGCATAAGCTATGGCATTACAAACGGACAACAATATGCTTAGGTGTTGGCTGCTGATATAACTGGCTGCTGCGGTGTATTCCTCCGGCGTAGCTGGGTGTAGTAATTTAGCCCAAGTGGTGCCCTTTACCAGCTTCATCGACATCACTACTTCGCCATCAGCATCTTCACCTAAATCGTGGATCGGTACCACATTAGGGTGCTCGACTATGGCAGTGGTCACCGCTTCGCCAATAAACCGTTGCCGGTTGCCTGAGTCAGTGTCGCTTGGCAGGTGTTTTTTTATGGCGATTTCACGTTTTAGGCTGTTTTGTTGTGCGCTATAAATAAGGCCTTCGCCCCCTCTAGCAATTTCTTCATTTACATTAAACTTGGGTGCATTCGCATTAGCTGTTTGTGCAGAAACATCTCTTTTAGACTGGTTAGTTTCCCTTAAGTTAAACACGGGCAGGTCATCTTCAACTGCTTGGTTGCCTGTAGGCTTTTGATAACTAATGGTTTTATTTAGCATTATTTTAATTAGCGCTGTTTAGGTGATGTGTAAAAAGTGGGGTTAAATGTTAAGGATTATTTTGAAAACCCTTCGCGCATAGGATACTATATGTTTTGTCCATTGTAGGCACGTTGATAAGACATGTTTATATGAACTAATAACCAAGTTTTTTTCAGGAGTAGCGTTTTTGTACTGAATAAATTAAACATTAATAAATAGGATAAGAGGAATTATGAAACAACTACAACCGACTACACAATCATCACGTCGCAACCAAAAAGGCCAAGGCATGGTCGAGTACATCATTATCGTGGCGCTGATCGCGATTGCGGCGATTGCGGCTTATTCTTACTTCGGTAAAACAGTGCGTGGCCAAGTAGCAGGCATGGCGCAAGACCTATCAGGCACGGCCAACACAGGTACTGATGAAGCTCAGACAGCTGCTGGTAAGACATTGGAAGAAGGTAAAGATGATAAAGGTCTAGGTAACTACGACGACGGCGCGATTAAGGAATAATCACGCTTAATAAGCGCTGCCTTTGTATGGCAGCGCAATACCAAAGTTTGATGGGCGCGCATTTAGCGCGCCAATCTACGGCGCTTACAGATTGCCTGTTTCGCCGAATCTGCTATCGAGTTAGTTGCTTTAAAAGCGCCGACTCTCGGCATATTCAATCTATGGTGAAACTCTATGCTTAAGGCGTCAATAACAAGGAAACAACAGCGAGGTCAATCGCTGGTGTTTGTGTTGGCTCTTACTATCCCCATTATGCTGGCAACGCTAATGCTCTATAAAACGGGCAAGCTCACCAGTGAAAAAATGGAATTGCAAAACGCGGCCGACGCGGTGGCGTACAGTATTTCGGTTTTAGAGGCGCGTGATCTTAATTTTGCTTCTTATATGAACCGAGCCATAGTGGCTAATGAAGTGGGCATCGGTCAACTCGTGGGCTTGCGATCTTGGGCAAACCATTACACCTCTTATGGTGGGTTTATCCATAATATGGGCACCATTATTGGTGCTTTTCCGCCGGCAAGGTTTGTTACAAACGCGACCGAAAAACTTAAAAAATTCTTTGATAAATCAGGAAAGCAATTAGAGAAAGCGACTCAAAAAATAGCGGAAACTTTAATTCCGGTCACTTCAGGTTTAAATAAGGGCTTGGGCACCGCCGAGATGGTCTATCACATCGCGACCGCTTTGGTAATTTTAGAGTCAATGTTTAGCTCCGACGGCGTGTTGCAACAAAATGCGCCGGGCGCGCGATTGAGCGATTTCTCCAAGTTGTCTATTATGGTGCACCTAGGCAGTTATTTAGGGAAGTATGCTAAATATTATGACCCCACTAACAAAAAACACGAAGACGGCTTTTCTCGTTTAGCTTCCATTATTAGAGACGCCAGAGACCCGTTTAGCGAGTCTCGGTCTCCGCCGCCTGGAAAAGAGGTGGCAGTATATTTTTTGCCTTTCTCCATCGGGAGCACCCCAGCGCCATTAACTGTTAGCTTTGATATCGGGCCATGCTCGGTGCTTTGTTTTAAGTTCAAATTTACTTTACGGCTAGGCATACGCCTTGACCATTACGGCGGCTCAGAAATAAGATTTAAAGCTAGCGGATCAAAGGCGACAGCTCAGGGTGATGCTTATGGTTGGACGGCGGCGGATGCCAGTGAAGTCAGTGTTGATTTTAAGGCAGGTATTAAATTAAGCGTCGATTCGGCAGCGGGTGGAGCAACGCTTTTAGATTTGGAGTCACCGGATATACCCGGGCTTCCTGTCGGCGCTGGCTTTGCTCAGGCCGCGGGTAAAGAAGGGGGTACGTTTAGTTTGAGTAACATTCTAGCGACTGATGCTACTAAGCCGGACATCCTTGCTGCCACCAACGCACTGGATCGCACGGATGAAAGCTTGTCCAAGCTGTCGTATGGTGCTGCACCAACCATGCTCTTGCCTTGGAATATAGGTGCTCCTTTACCCATTTACACCAAATCAGTTATTGCTAGAACGGGCGCGGCGACCCAAATTAAAAAATATGCTGGCTTGCCTCGTTATGTCGATACTGTCGGCCCAGAAGAGGAGGCGACAATGAAGAAATTTCAACTGATGGCGCCGTATGTGTTGATTGGCCTGGTTAAAGATGTCGCTTTTGATGGCAGTGCTGACAATGTGTTTACCTCGAACAGCCCGCGGCCTACCGGTCAGATGCGCTTAGTGGATGATGATGAAGACTCGGCTGCAAATGATCAAATTGCCGCTATCGCTAAATCAGAAGTGTATTTTAAGCGAGCGACTGACCTATCTAATTTTGTTCGCGCAGATGGTAACGAGGAGTATGGCAGTGCATTCAACCCCTATTGGCAAGCACGATTAACCAATACCAGTGAAATAGACCGGCTCTTGACGATGCTAACGCAGCAGCAAATTGTCTGGCTGGATACTGACATGAGCGGTATACAAGAGGCATTTGAAACCTTGATTGAATCGGTAGGCGCCACGTTCGACGGTTTGGTGGCAGCATTTCCATGATGAATAAAATGGTTGTCCCTATCAAGCGGCTGCCAAAATGTACGGGTCAAGCCCTGGTTGAAACTATTGTGGTGTCGAGTGCTTTTTTGATTGTCATTTTATTATGGGGGCCGTTACTAGGGAAGTACGTAGATATTAAACATAAAAGCGTACAAGCTGCGCGCTATCAAACGTGGGAGGCATCGGTTTGGCGGATAGACGGTAAATATGATAACGACGATTTACGCGGTAAAGATGGCTCAGTCAGCACGCCGGTTAAAAGTATAACAGCGCTAGAAAATGAAACCATGTTGCGGTTCTATACCGATAGAGAAACCTTCAATAGCCGTAATGACGATACCAAAACTTGGGCAGCTTCGCAAACCCCGGAATTTTGGCGTGACCATTCATTTAATACTCGACCACTAATGCTCAAACAGCAAGCTAATGCAACAGTAGGCGGTTCGGGTAGCGCTTATGGTAACTTGCCAGCAGGCACCATCATAGGCGGCGTTGTCTCTGGGATAGATACGCTAGCCACTGGGGTCAGCAGTTTATTGAACGCAGTAGGGGTAGACGCGGGCTTTACGGTAATGAACGCTGACGGAAACTTTACTTCTGCGCCGGTAGTAAGAGTGAAAGAGCCGAATGATTACATGTTAAAAGAAAATCGCGTGAAAGGTTCAGTGGGTCCGCTTGGTATCGCAATGACTTCGCAAGCGGGGTTGACGACCAACACGTGGAGCGCAGCAGGTAAAACGCATATGCAAACTCAGTCAAAAGGGTTGGTGGTCAACGCGCTGTTTGATAACCCCATTGTCAATACAATGAAGAAAATAATTGGCTTTATCTTGCCAGAGGTAGATAAATTAGATTTTGGTTTTGTTGATTTCGATGCGATTCACCCTGATCGAGTAGAAGGACTTGACGGTGAGGTGGGATGTATTGAAAAGGGTGGCACATGCACGGGCGTAATGTCTTACCAATGAAAGTAATCGCTAAATTCTCAGGGCATGTAATAAGCGCAGTCTGGCTGATGGCATTGCTATCCAACCCCCTTTATGCGGGTAAGCCAAGCATCCCTGACCCACCTGATTCAACCGTAATACTGGTCGCTGATAACCTAAATTATAATGGCTTACCGCTGCGCACGCGTCGCTTCGATAGCTCCCAGTCAATGAGCAAAGTACTGAGCTTTTATAAACGGAAATGGGCTCGTGAGATGGATGGTCGACCAGGCTTTTTACAGGAGCAATCTCCGCCTTGGCAGGTGTTGTCACGTATTGAGGAGGGCTATTTACTCACGGTACAAGTTCAACCTAAAGGAAAATTTAAATCTTGGGGCTATTTGGGTGTCAGTAATATGGCAGATTATCTATTTGATAAGGCACCTGAAGAAGTTGAGTTTCCCGCTATGCGTGGCTCAAAAGTAACGACTAATCTGTTGTCAAAAGACCCTGGCTTAGAAGCCCAAACTGTCGTTGTGCAAAATAATTACTCTGTCGATAGCAATATCGCCTATTACAAAAACCATTATTCGGGGTTGGGCTGGGTGGTGGCCAAAGAGTTATCGTTTGACCAGGGTAAAAATCAAATTTTACGCTTAGTCAAAAATGATGAGGAGATAAATTTAGTGATCAGTGATATTGACCGTAATACCAGTGTCGTGGCTAACAAGGTCAAGATTAATTAGCGATGAAGCTGATGCTCGGGAAAATTCAATTTAAGCAGCGGTGTCACCAAGCCGGGCAAGCAATGATCGAGTACATTGTGGCGCTCTCAGCGGTGTTCATGTTGTTTTACGTGGGTGGTGGCATATTATTTCAGGCAGAAGATACAGATTGCACCAATCGCGACGGAGATATTGTAACCCCACGAGAGTGTTTAATAGATGGGGTAAAAGGCTATTATCAAGGACACACTTTTGCTTTGTCGCTATCAGAATATCCGGTTAGTAGTCCGACACTTGGCGTGCCTTCATCGCTGTTAGATCTCGCCAATCAAATTTGCAAAGGCGGACTTTGTGATGGAATTAGTTTACCCTCGGGGCCGCCTGGCGGCGTGCCTGATTTTGGTTTTGATCCGGGAGATATTGCAGAAGGCTTGAAACCAACCCTTGCGGTTACGATAGGAGACGTTTTGGAGGCGACAGGGATTGAGCTGATACCCAGTTGGATTACAGATATACCGATATTAGGTGATATCGTAGAAGCCGCCGCAGACGCCACTATCAATAAATTTTTAGACATAGAACTATTTGAAATACCGTTCCCGTTTTAGCTTAGAAACCGACGGGACAAAAGAAAGAAGCGATTCAGCGTTTTGCTGAGCCAATAGACCGTTTAATTGGCTTTTACAACCGCTGGAAATATAGTGATTGACTCAAGCATTCGGCTATCGTATTACTGTTGCCAAGTTTGATGTGATCACTTGGAATCGACATCTTTATTCCGATTCGTGTAAACTCATCGGAATCAACAATAACAACGTAATTATGCGTGAAATGAGGGGAACTACTTAAGTGGCAGTTAAAGAAAGTAAAAGAAGAAACCGCAAGGGTGGCTTACTACGTAGCTCTCTAGGTATTTTTATTGTCGCTATATTAATTGGCTTGCTAGCAGCCGGTTTGGCGAGCCTCTATATCAAACTAAAAGGCGATGCCTACTTGGCTAGCTTGAAAGGGGTGGACGAAGTAGAAACCTCGGTAGTGGTCGCAACGGCGGACTTACAACCTGGTACGATTATTAGCGGTGCCAACATGTCGGTACGCAGCATGCCGGTTGATTTTGTACACGCCAATGCGGTATCGCCACGCCAATTTTCCTTAATGGATGGCAAGGTGTTAATAGAGCCTATGTCGCAAGGCAGCACTTTATTGCGCTCTTTTGTAGATAAAGAATTTGCGGATGATTTCTCCGACACCCTGGAAATCGGACGGCGTGCCATTACGATGCAAGTGGACGAATTGAATGCGATAGGCGGCTTGGCACGGCCTGGCAATAGAATCGATATTTTTGTCTTGTTACCGCCGGGTTCAACCGATCCTGCAGATCAGCGAGACATGGTCATCCCCGTATTACAAGATTTGCTGGTGTTGGCCGCAGGGCAAGAAACTTACGGCGAATATCGCGAGAAGGTGTTGCAACAAGGGCGACGCCCAGAAGACAGTTTTTCGAATATAACGGTAGATGTCAGCCCTAAAGAAGGTGCTTTATTAACCCAAGCTATAGATAAAGGTCTAATCATTACGTTGTTGCGTAATCGCGATGACCGAGGCGTAGCATCTTTTGCACAAATACTCCCCGTCGACTTGGTTAAAAACGCCCAAGAAATGGTTAAGCGATATCAGGAAGGCGATAAGTTTATCGTGACAGAAGACGGTATCGTTATGACGGCTGATGGCCGAGTAATGGAAGGGATGACGGTAACCAAAGATGGCTTTTTGGTGGATGAGAACGGCAACATAATGACCAAAGACGGCATCATTCTTGAAGGCGTTACGCTGAATGAGAATGGTGAAGTGGTCACAGCCGATGGCACGGTGCTCAAAGAATCAGAAATTGTCGTTAATAAAGATGGCACTATTGGCATCTCCAACACCAAGACTCTCATTGGCGTTACTGCCGTTAAAGACGCAAGTCAACTAGAAGGTGCAACGCTAACTAAAGATGGCTTTTATGTTACGGCGGATGGCACGATACTGACCAAAGATGGTTACGTGCTTGAAGGTGTTACCTTGAACGAGAACGGAGAGGTAGTGGCAGCTGATGGCACCATACTGAAGGCAAATGAAGTTACCATCAACGAAGATGGTAGTGTATCCATTACCAAGATCGAGGAACTAGACGGGGTAGCCGGAGTAGATTCTGATGAACTACCAGATAACGTAACCGTGACAAAAGGCGGATTCTTGGTAGATGAGAACGGCAATATCATGACTAAAGATGGTGTCATTCTTAAGGGTGTTACGCTCAACGAAAACGGCGAAGTGGTTACGGCAGATGGGACGGTGCTCACAGAATCAGAGATTGTCGTTAACGAAGATGGCAGCATTGCCGTCGCTAAAACCAAGACTTTGGATGGCGTTACTGCGGTTAAAAATGCAAGCTTACTAGAGGGTGCAACGCTAACCAAAGATGGTTTCTACGTTACTGCAGACGGTACCATATTGACCAAAGATGGCTATGTGCTTGAAGGCGTTACTTTGAATGAGAACGGTGAGGTGGTCACAGCTGACGGCACCATATTGAAGGCTGATGAGATCACTATCAATGAAGACGGTAGTGTCTCTATTACTAAAACAGAAGCTTTAGATGGAGTGACTGGCATCGATATCCAAGCTTTACTAGATGGCGCAACGTTGACCAAAAGCGGTTTTTATGTCACAGAAGATGGCAGGGTAATGACCAAAGATGGTCTCATCATTACGGGCGCCACCGTTAATGCAAACGGCGATGTCGTTGATGCGGATGGAAACATCTTGAAACTCAGCGATTACACTAATGCATCTCCAGCAGGTGAATCAATGCAGCGCCTAATTGAGTTTATTGCCGGCGGTGTTAGCGAAGGCGGAAAAGCCAAAGTAACCAAATTGCCAATTTTGAAATAAGAAAATGATAACGATAAAACAACTATTTATGGATAAAATACGCAATGGCTTAAGAATGCTGACCTTGGGTTTGTTGATGATGCTATGTATGGCACCCGCTCAGGCCCAATCTAGCGAACGACTGGTAATGTACATAGGTGAAGTGGTGGTGATGGAGTTACCGCCTGTCAAAAGGGTGGCAGTCGGAAACTCAGCGACCTTAAGCACTTCAATAACAGAAAGTGGCCAGCTGATTTTAATTGCCGAAGGTGAAGGCGATTCGGGCATACACATCTGGTTTGAAGACGGCACTGAAGAAGATATTTTAGCGGTGGTTACTGCTCAAAATGATGAGCGAACCGCTAACGAAATCCGCACACTGATGAGTGCTTACGACGGCATAGAGTTCTGGGAAATTGGCAATAAAACTTACTTACGTGGAGTGCTAGACCCTAAAAATCGTTCGGAAGTGGATAAGATTATGGAGATCTATCCTAGCTTAGTTGACTTGACTACCCCCCCGACGGAACCGGAAGTTGATGTCAGTACATTGTTGAAATCGTTTGGTGATATCAATGTAACTAACACGGGCGGAAAAATAATATTACAAGGGCAAATTGGGCCAGAATTCGCAGAGCCATTAAAAGAGTTCTTAAAAGCTTTTCCGGACATCTTGAACCTAACACAACAACAGCAGGTTACCCAAGGTAAGATGGTTTACATGAACGTTAAGATCACGGAATTTCGTACCAGTGATTTACAAAATTTGGGTGTTAATTGGCAAAAAGACATCAATGGCCCTAGTGCCATTTTTGGTGTGGAGCGACCACTTCAAGGTGGACAAATTGGATTATTAAATAACCCAACGGAAGGTGCCCCAACAATACTGCCTAGAACTCAGGGCGACCTAATTAACTCTGTGGGTTATTTCGGAGTGGCCTCGGCGATTACTTCTCGGATTAATTTATTATTAGAAAATGGTAACGCCTTGTTATTGGCAGAGCCACGATTAAGTACACGAAGCGGCGGCGAAGCCAGCTTTTTGTCTGGCGGTGAAATTCCTATTATTGTTCGCAGTAGTGAAGGCAATAATGTGGAGTACAAAGAGTTTGGTATTCGCCTCAAAATGAAGCCCATTGTCGATAGCAAAGGCAATGTGGTTGCTAACATTGAAACCGAATTGAGCGCTGTAGACAATTCTATTCAATCTGAAGCAGGCCCTGCCTTTATAACGCGCCGTACAAAAACCGACATTAGCATGCGTGCCGGAGACACTCTGGTTATTTCGGGCTTGGTCAGTCAAGAGTGGAGTAACGCGACAAATGGTCTAAAAGGGTTAAGCGAACTGCCATTGCTAGGTTCATTATTTCGATCAAAAGATTTTCAAGCGCGAAAGTCAGAGTTGGTTATTTTTGTGACGCCTACAATAGTGGATCCCACGGATTTAAAAGAGGCAGATATTGCAGAACGCCGCTTGCTTCGAGGATTTGAAAGTACTTCAAGCTTAAAGGGAATTATTGATTAATAACTATGTTTGATGTTTTAATTACAGACAAACGGGGCGAAACCAGCAAGGTTAGGTGCGTTACCAACAAGTGCACCTTGGGTAAATCGCGAGATAACTTAGTGCAACTGAAGGGCTGGTCGCTTGGTGGCGTGCATGCTGAAATCACCCAGACTGAAGGCGGTATTTTTGTTGAGGACTTTGATACGCGTATAGGCACGGCAGTAAATGATGAGTTCATTGACGAAAAATATGGCCCGCTTCGCTCTGGTGACATTATAGAAATAGACACCTATGAAATTCGCGTAGGATGGATTGAGGAAGAGAAGTCCGAAGACGACAACCCTGCCCAGGTTAATGTAACGGAAATGGAAACCGTTAAAAAAATAAAGGTGCCGCCGCGCAAAATTTCAAACGATGAAGGAGGTGAGGAAGCACCTGCTCACTCTGCGGCAGATTTAATGCGCACGATGATAGGCGTACGGCCGAATATCGAGAGTAAAAACGATGAAGCGGTATTCCGTGAAACCCGCTTTGTTTGGCGCAACAAGATTCATCAAGAGCTAGTCAAAGTGATGGACTTGCGACGTACTGATGTGGGTAGCATGGATGAAGACGAGCTGCGCTCTCACATCAAAGAGATGATCGAAGAAATTCTTGATCAACTCGATGGCAGTTTGCCAGAGCAATTAACGCGTGAACAACTATCAAAAGAAGTGTTGGATGAGGCGGTAGGATTAGGCCCGCTGGAAGAACTATTAGCGAATGATACCGTTACCGAAATAATGGTCAACCGATTTGACCAGATTTATATAGAGCGAGCAGGTCGATTGACCTCCTCGGATGTTGCATTTAGCAGTGATCATGCGGTTATGGCTGCTATAGAGCGGATTGTCTCGCCTCTTGGTCGACGTATTGATGAAAGCTCTCCCATGGTTGATGCACGACTAAAAGATGGTTCACGTGTCAATGCGATTATTCCGCCATTGGCTATTAACGGGCCTTGTTTAACCATTCGGAAATTTTCAAAAAAGAAATTAACCGATGTAGACATGGTCGGGTTTGGATCCATTAACGAGGACATGGTGTCGCTGTTAAAGGTTGCGGTTAAACAAAAAAAGAACATTATTATTTCAGGTGGAACAGGTAGTGGTAAAACTACATTGTTAAATATTCTCTCTAATTTTATCCCTTCTGATGAACGGATAGTAACGGTAGAGGATGCCGCGGAATTACAATTAAACCAGCCGCATGTGGTTTCTTTGGAAGCCCGCCCTGCGAATATGGAAGGTAAAGGTGCCATTACTATTCGTGAGCTGGTGAAGAACTGTTTGCGAATGCGACCAGACAGAATTGTAGTAGGTGAGTGTCGTGGTGGTGAAGCATTAGACATGTTGCAAGCCATGAACACGGGTCATGATGGTTCATTAACCACCGTGCATGCTAACTCTTCTCGCGATGTTGTATCGCGTTTAGAGGTAATGGTGATGATGTCGGGTTTGGATCTACCGATTCAGTCAATTCGGGAGCAAGTTGCTTCATCGGTCGATTTGATCGTGCAGCAATCACGGATGGGCGATGGCAGTAGAAAAGTAACACAGATCACGGAAATTACCGGTGTAGAAGGTGGGATTGTCCAAATGGCGGATATCTTTAAATACAACCAACGCGGCTTTGATGAGAACGGCAAGGTTATTGGTAGCTTCTCAGCGACGGGTGCTATTCCAGAGTTCTACGAAGATTTAAAAGAGCGTGGACTACCTGTAGATTTAAGTATTTTTCAAGTTGGTTAGCGTAGCCTAGTGATGAACAACACTTTTTTTTACGTCTCTGTTGGCTTGGTATTCCTAGCGGTTTTTATTATCGCGTGGACGGTTTTAACGCGGGTGCAAGGTGCTTTCGATAACTACCGTTCAAGTTTTACTGAAGCAGCAGATGCCAACATGACGGACATGTTTTTGGTAATGGACGTTGGTAGGCTGTTTTTTATTAACATGCTGTTATTAGGGTTGTTACCGCCGTTGCTATGGCTTGCATCTGGAAATGTGATGGCCGGTGTGCTGGCATTTCTTGTGATGTTAATCATACCTGCCTTCATATATCGATCTATGCGTGGACGTAGAACAGCCCTGATTAATAAACAGTTACCTGACTGTTTAACGATGATTTCCAGTAGTTTGCGAGCGGGCGCTAGTTTACCGTTAGCTATCGAAGGTTTAGTTAAAGAGCAGGCGCCGCCTATATCAAATGAATTTGACCTGTTTCTGCGTGAACAGCGAGTTGGTACTGAATTTACGACCGCGCTTAACAATATGGAAAAACGTATTGGCACCAGTGAATTCCAGATGGTGGCATCGGCAATGAAGATTTCGAAAGAAGTTGGTGGAAATTTGGGTGAGGTATTGGAGATATTAGCCGACACCTTACGTCAAAAAGCCACTATGGAAGGCAAAATAAACAGCTTAACTGCACAAGGGCGATTACAAGCGATTGTGATGGCGGCTCTGCCAGTTTTTTTATGTGCCGTACTCTACTTTCTTGAGAAAGAATCAATGATGTTGTTGTTTACCACGCCGATTGGATGGGCAGTGTTGACCTTTGTGGTGGTGTGGGAGTCAATCGGATTTTTGTTTGTTAGAAAAATAGTGAGCGTTGATGTCTGATCTAATAAACAAATTGCTCAGTTTAGGTGTGTACTACTGGTTTTTGATTTGCGTCGGTGTAAGCGTGTTCCTGATGGCTTGGCTATTCTTGAAGACATTCACCAATGTGCCTGAGCAGGATAGGACCTATATGGATCCTTTAGGGTACAAACTAACTTTGATTTGGCCGTTTGTTCAAGTGATTGCGCTGCTGTTCTGTACCAATCTTCCCAATGCTTACTTAGCCAGCGTCGAAGAAAAGATGCATAAAACAGGTGTGTCTTATTTGATGACCGCTGAGCAATTTACCGGGTTGAGAATATTTTTAGTTTTTTTAATGCCGTTGCTTACCTGGATAGCTTTGGTGCTACTCGGCAAGAGTTATCCTTTAGCGATTATGATTGCCCCCCTAATAGGATTCTTCTTTCCACTGATTTGGTTAGGTGACATGAGAAAGAAACGGGTTAGAGATGTGATTATCGGTATGCCTGTGTATTTGGACTTCATTACGATGTCAGTAGAAGCGGGTCTAAATCTATCAGGTGCACTGCAACAGGCGGTAGACAATGGGCCGAAAGGCGCGCTGCGTAGCGAGTTCACCACCATCTTACGAGACTTACGGGCCGGCATACCCCGCTCTGAAGCCTTAAAACGTATGGCTCGCCGATTGCAGATTCCAGAAGTAACGGGGTTTGTCAGTGCAATCACGCAAGCTGAAAAGTTAGGCTCTAGTATGGCGGGCGTACTAAGAATTCAAGCTGAGCAACGCCGTACAGAGCGATTTCAACGTGCCGAAAAAATGGCCATGGAAGCGCCGGTAAAATTAGTTTTTCCGCTGGTTATTTTCATATTTCCCGTGACGTTCTTGATATTGGGCTTTCCCATCATCATGAAGTTCTTGAATGAGGGAGTGATATGAAGCAGGGCCAAATTATGGATGCGAGTGGGGCTCTTTTGTCTCAAGTGGCTCTCACTTCTTCAGCTTGGGAGCGTATGCGCGGTTTGTTGGGTAGAGCCGAGCCAGGTACTCAAGAAGGCTTTTTAATAAAGCCTTGTAACATGGTTCATACTGCGTTTATGCGTTACTCAATCGACGTCGTGTTCTTAGATAAGCTAGGATGTATCCTGGCGATTCACGAAAAACTTGCACCTTGGAAAATTGCAGTTTGTTTGAAAGCAAAAATGGCTCTCGAGCTACGTTATGGCTCAGTACAAAAACTAAAATTAGAGCTTTCAGAGCAATTGCTTTGGGAGTCCCACCAACTAGAAGTGAGCCCAAATAAAGTATCAAGCCACTTTTAAAGGGTAACAACTATGCTAATAATTAATAAAATGATCAGATTACGCACCCCGTCTACTGCTCGCATCCAAGCCAAGAAAATCAAGGCGGTGTTAGCGGCAATTACCTTGCTGAGTTTATCGGCCTGTACAACTGTCCCAGAGAACCGGACCTCGCTTATTGATTTGTACGACTCCACCATGGATGCTTACGTAGAGACCGACTATTTGATGGCAGAACAGGGTTTAAAGATGTTATCAAATCGATACTCACAAGATGCCTTGGTATGGTTTAGATTGGGCAATGTTTATGCGCGAACAAATCGCCCTGGCTTAGCTATTCAAGCTTATGAAGAAGCGTCGCTGCGTGACGCCTCAGACGCTAAGCCTTGGCACAATAAAGGGATGTTGGAGATATATCAGGCCTTTCATACCTTCTCTGAAATGTTATTAGAGATTGATCAAAATGATGTATTTAGCCCTCGTGCTTTAGAGATTCATCAGATTTTATCGGATTTGATTGATATGGAGTTTTTACCTATTGATCACTCGGTAAACGAGTGTTCAGGTAGGAAGGAACAATCACAAATGCACGAGCATGATGAAAATTATAAAATACTCATTCCTGCTGATGATCAACTAGAGCCATCTGGGTGCGAAGACGCAGTGCATTTTATTAAGGTGGACCCTACTATAAAGAATCCAGTTACAGAAGAGTTGGAAACTGAAACTGAAACTGAAACTGAAACTGAAACTGAAACTGAAACTGAAACTGAAACTGAAACTGAAACATCCTCCTCGATGGAAGAAACACTAGAAGTTGAACCAAAAAGCGTTGAAATGGAATTGAAAGAGATCTTGGCGGCAGAAGAACTTGTAGCCGAGGAGCCAGTGGTGGAGGCAGCCGCTGAGGAAAAGGCAATAACGGTTGATAAGACAGTTGACTTAGCATTTGCTTATAGTAGTGATGAAATAAGTGACAGCTTACGAGAAAAGCTCAATTTGATTCTGGAAGAAGCAGAGAGTGGAAGTAGAGTAGTACTGCAGGGCGTTACGAATAATACGAGCTCAGCAGAAAACAATGTCTCTTCTCTAACCCGTGATTTTAATATTGATTTAGCGGCAAGAAGAGTTGATAGAGTCTTGGCATTTCTTGTGGAAGGCGGCTTCTCTGAGAGTAAGGTAGAGGTCTTGCCGTGGGATCCAGCAAAAATAGGCTATAAGGCGAAGAAGGTGAAGGTGATTTTGACTATCGTGCAATTGCCTACGGGATCATAGTTATCTAGATTGATGTACTATCAATGCGCTTCGCTATCGCGTCGAAGGCGGCTGCCGCACGGACTGCGTCAAAAAGGCCAAAGCATGGTGGAGATGCTGATTGTATTTCCTATTGTCATTATGTTGGTATTCGGTACCTTACAACTGGCTCTGGTTTATCACGCTAAAGAAACCTTAAACTATGCCGCTTTCTTGGGGGCGCGTAATGGGGCGTTAAACCAAGCAACTTATGAGTCTGTCATAGAGGGTATTACTAATGGCTTAACGCCATTACACACGCATAGCACTGATGCAGCTGGCGTAATTCAAGGGCGAGCAGACGTCAAGGAAGATGTTGATAGTAATTTTGTGTGCGTTGAAAGGTTAAACCCCCCGAACAGTGTATTTGATGAAGACTACATTATTGAAGAAGCAGGCGAGCAAGTAGTCCCAAATGATAACCTAATATTTAGAGATTCTAGCGACGGCAGTTACGACGGCAATGTAAGTCTTCATGACGCGAACTTATTAAAAATACGTGTGACTTATTGCCATCCCTTGATAGTGCCGTTCATAGATAGAATCATAACCGGTGTTCATCCCAGAGTAATTGGTGTGATTACATTGGGTGAGGCAGTGGAACCCACCGCAGGTGCCTTCAGAACCAATTGTTATGATAGTAACCGCATACCCATGGCGTCTACAGCTATTATTCGTATGCAAACTTCAGTGTTAAACGACGGAGGATATGCTGATATCTGTGACTAATCTCTCAGCTAAAAGTATGGTCGTACGTTAGTTTAGACAGCCTATAACTCAAGCACTATGCACTGAAAGTGCATAGGTTAGTGGCGCCGGACTGAAAGTCCTTCATTCGAGAATCATATTTGTTTTATCGTTATTCGATGGACTTCGGTGATGCTCCAAATATTACTGAACCAGTTCTTCTGTAATATTACCTGTCGACCAACCTCCGTATCCTATCGCCCAAAAGTGGCGACCCCAATAACGCTTCTTTAATTCTGGGTGCTCCATCTGCAATCCTTGATGGTCGTCCTTTCATTCGCTTTATTAAACCTACTTATCGATAATTTCGGCGGATACTCAATATGCATATGGACATGGTCTTTGCTGACTACGCCTTTCAATATCTCTACATCTTCTACGTCACATATCTAGATTAATAGTTCTCGGTAGCGCTCTTGTATATCTCCTTTCAATACCGGATAGCAGTAACTTCGTTACTCAAACTAAATGCGCACTAAATCGTGTTACGCTATGACCCGAACGCCTTTGATGCTTACCCATACAGTTAAGAATAGCACCGATGTGTAGCAGCTAAAGCCTTGCACTAAAGTGCATAGTTTTAAATAGCGGTCAGAGACCAATAAACGTCTAGCTGCGACGTAAGGTCATGGGCCCTTGATCAATGAGTGTTTCGATTGATTCTTCGCCGCCAGTTTGCGTGACTACTGTACTGCTGCCGGTATCATCTGTAGTGGTTTCTACTTCTTCCACAATAGGGGTAATGATTGTACACGTCACTTCAGCAGTAAAATTACCACTCATGCGATTTCCAGATAAAACGCCCTGAAAAACCAAGGGACCCGCACCGTTTAAATCGATTTCAAGGCGAATGTTACGACCATCTATCCTGCTAGTTTCACTATTAACAGTGCCTCCGTTATAACAGTTTGGGGCTCCAAAGGTCATGACTCCAGAGATAACTTGTCTGCCTTCTTGTTGATCTTCAACTTTAATTTTAGCTACCTGTGAAATGGACACATTAATGCCAACAGTTCCGACGGCGCTGGATGCTGATTTAAGCGTTCCCAGCCAAGTGCCGGTAAGATTTATACTGCTGCCGACGCCTGCTTTAGTTGACACAGATTCGTTCTGGCAACCCACCAAAGAGATAATTAAAAATATGTATAAGGTAAATGCTTTCATTATTTTCATTTGTTCCAATCTATTATAGAGATACCCATTATTGTGCTTTATATCATATCCTAATTAAAGTCTGAGGTTCAGAATAATAAGGGTTTAACTGACACCATTGTTGCGTTATGAACCGTTAGAACAGCTTATATAACCAATTATCTGAAACCCAATAAGTGCAACAAAAGACAGAGTGTGATGGCTTAAATTTTATCCGCTGTGTTGGTCATTAGTTTAGACGCAAAACCCATCAGTTGTTTTATCGGCTTAGGTAATTCACTGGCACCAGCCGCAACGGCTTGGGTGGCATGGTCTGCCTCATCTAATCTCATTTGCTCTACTACTGCCCGACTTTGGGTGTCTTTTTCGGGTAAGTCATTTAAATGAGATTCAAGATGTTTAACTACTTGGCGTTCAGTTTCAGCGATAAAACCCAAACTCCATTTATCACCCGCAAGGCCCGCCACGGTTCCAATACCAAACGAACCAGCGTACCAGATCGGGTTCAAGAGACTTTTTTGCCCTCCCAGTTCGTCAATGCGTTGTGCGCACCACGCCAAGTGGTCGTTTTCTTCTAAGGCTGCTTGTTGCATAGTTTCTTTGACGTGTGCTGATCGCGCAGTTAAGGCTTGGCTCTGATATAGCGCCTGTGCGCAAACCTCACCCGCATGATTAACGCGCATTAGCGCGGCTGCGTGTTGTTTTTCAGCATCGCTTAGTTCAGCTGTAGTTTTCTCATGACTCTGAGTATCTGTTGGATAGGGTCGAGCGGCTTTTTTGGGTGAGCCAAAAATTGTTACTAGCGCTTCGTCAACGCGCATGATAAGTTTGTCTGTCGGGCTGTATTCCATATTCAGTTAATTTGATTCTTCCAACACATTTTAGTCGATTTTAGCAGTGAATAATACACAGGCCATAAGTGAAAAAGCAGCTTCTATCGCCGAGTTGCTCAAAATCCTACGGTCCCATTTACCTGAAGATTGCATTATCACAGACACTGTAAGAATGAAGCCTTATGAGTGTGATGGTCTCAGCGCTTACAAGCAAATGCCGCAACTAGTGGTGTTGCCAGAAACCATTGAGCAGGTGCAAGCGGTGATGCTAGCTTGTCAACAAACCAAAACACCAATTGTCCCGCGCGGCGCCGGTACCAGTTTGTCTGGCGGTGCGATGCCGCATGCGGATGGCATTGTTTTATCGGTGGCAAAGCTCAAGAACATCCTTAGTATCGACAAAGCCAATCGCACCGCGACGGTGCAGCCTGGTGTGCGTAATTTGGCGATTTCACAAGCAGTTGCTCCAATGGGTTTGTATTATGCACCTGACCCTTCGTCGCAGATTGCTTGTACCATCGGGGGAAATGTAGCCGAAAATGCGGGAGGGGTGCATTGTTTAAAGTATGGCCTAACTGTTCATAACGTTATGCAAGTTAAGCTGGTTACCTTAAGTGGCGAACTGCTAGCCTTGGGTTCACAAACTTTGAATAACGAAGGGTATGACCTGCTTGCGCTAATCATGGGCTCTGAGGGAATGCTGGGGATGATCGTCGAGGTGGTAGTGCGTTTATTACCGCAACCACCGATGGCCAAAGTGATGATGGCGGTTTTTGATGATGCTGAAAAAGCAGGTAATTCGGTAGCAGCTGTTATCGCAAATGGCATTATACCCGCCGGCTTCGAAATGATGGACAACTTGGCGATACGTGCTGTTGAAGACTTTGTTCATGCAGGTTACCCAATAGATGCGGAGGCGATTTTATTATGTGAACTAGACGGTATTGAAGCTGAAATAGAAGCGCAACTGCCACGTTTAGAAAAAATATTTAAAGACAGTGGCGCCATCGAATTGCGCCTTGCGAAAGATGAGGCTGAACGTGCACTATTTTGGTCTGGACGCAAGAATGCTTTTCCCGCTGTAGGCCGATTATCTCCTGACTATTACTGTATGGACGGCACGATACCGCGCCAACATCTTGCGCTGGTATTACGTAAAATGAACGAGCTATCAAAAAAATATGATCTGACGGTCGCCAACGTTTTTCATGCCGGAGACGGCAATTTGCACCCCTTAATTTTGTATGATGCAAACGAGCCCGGTGCTTTAGAAAAAGCTGAGGAGTTTGGTGGGGAGATATTAGATTTATGCATCGCAGTTGGCGGCACCATTACGGGCGAACACGGAGTAGGCGTTGAAAAAATTGATCGTATGTGCCTGCAGTTTAACGATGAGGAGTTGGCACAGTTTCGTGGTTTACGGCGTGTGTTTGATCCCGATGGTTTGCTAAACCCGGATAAAGCGGTCCCCACCTTAAATCGCTGTGCTGAGTTTGGCGCAATGCATGTGCACAATGGGCAACTGCCACACCCAGAAATTGAACGATTCTGATGGCTGATTGTAGCTCTCCTTTGCAGGTACAGGTGCAGGAAGCCTATCTTGCCGGCCAGCCGATAACCATTAAAGGCGGTGGCTCAAAATTTCCGGTCGTTGAGGGCTCACGCTACATTGATATACGAGAGCATTCGGGTATTGTTGAGTACGACCCCAGTGAACTGGTGGTAGTGGTGCGTACGGGAACGCGACTTAAAGATCTGATAGAAGCGTTGGCAGAGCAAAATCAAATACTCGGTTTTGAACCACCTTTTGCTAACGATAACGCTACCGTAGGCGGAATGGTTGCAACGGGTTTTTCAGGCTCAGCACGCCCTTTTCGTGGTGGCGTGCGCGACTTTATATTGGGGGCTAAACTTATCAATGGCAAAGGTGAAGTAGTGCAATTTGGGGGAAAGGTAATGAAGAACGTCGCGGGATTCGATCTGTTCCGTCCGATGGCAGGCGCTATGGGTACGTTAGGTGTTCTGGTGGAAGTTTCTCTGCGGTTAATCCCCAGGCCTTCCACTCAGGAGATCGTATCAATAGGCGTACAAGATATGGAGCAAGCCATTGAACAATTCACTCGTTTATCTTTCAGCGCCGCAACACTGAGCGCTGCACATTGGGTTGATTCACAAATAAACCTGAGATTCTCAGGGTCTCCTGAAGCAGTTGCTGTGGACGTGGCAAGCATTGGCTCTATCGAAAAGGGCAATGACGAGGACGCGTTATTTACTAGCATTGATCAGCGTTGCCATCCATTTTTCATGAAGGGTGAGGTGATTTATCGATGTGACCTCCCGCCAGCTTCAGCTAGGCTTAGACTAGGTGATGAACAGCTTATAGACTGGGGCGGGGCACAGCGTTTTATAAAACTCACTGACAGTAATGAAGAAGAATTACGCAGCGAAGTGACTCTATTGGGCGGTCGTGTATCGAAGTTAGATGCCAATGGTTTGATCTCGCCTTTGCTAAACGTGCCCAAGGAATTGCATCAAATTCATCAGCTGATTAAAGCGTCGTTTGATCCAGCAGGAATATTAAACCCGCAATGGTCTGTCTAATATGGATATTCACTTAGCGAAATCATTAACACAAAATTCGAAAGCAGAGACGGCAGCACAGCTGTTGCGCCGTTGTGTGCATTGCGGTTTTTGTAATGCAACTTGCCCAACTTATCAATTATTGGGCGATGAAGCAGACGGCCCACGTGGGAGAATTTACCTCATGAAGCAAATGTTAGAATCGGGTGAAGCAGACTCTCGGAGCCGCTTACACTTAGACCGATGCTTGATGTGCAGAAGCTGCGAAACCACTTGTCCGTCAGGCGTTGAGTACAGCAGTTTATTAGAATTGGGGCGTGAGCTACACCAAGATTTGGCACCACGGCCGATCAAGGAAACCTTGCAACGTAAATTACTCACGTCATTGCTGTTAAACACTCAGCCGTTAAAAGCAACGGTCAAAGTTGGTCAATTACTTCGTCCAGTTTTACCGCTAGCGGTTCAGCAGAAACTGCCTGATACCGACTTATATGTGACTAAGCCAACTACGCTGTCTGCACGTAAGATGCTCATGCTTAAAGGTTGTGTACAGGCGAGCATAGCGCCTAATACCAATGCAGCCACGGTGCGTGTGATGGATAAACTTGGTGTCAACCTGATAGAACCAGCAGCGGGTTGTTGCGGAGCCATGCGTTTACACACTAATGGTCATGAGCAGGGCTTGAAAGACATTAAGCGATTGATTGATCAGTGGTGGCCAACGATTGAGCAAGGAGTCGAAGCTATTATTTTTACCGCTAGTGGCTGTGGTGTAACCATAAAGGATTATGGTGATCTACTTAAAGACGACGAGTTGTATGCAGAGAAAGCGCAACATATTTCGGAGTTGGCAATGGACATTTCAAAAGTTATTGCACGGGAGTTTAAGCAGCGTGATAAAGTGCCAATGGTTGGCAGGGCGCAACGAGTGGCTTTTCAATCACCGTGCACTTTACAACATGGCCTAAAGCTAAATGGTGTGGTTGAAAAGATTCTAAGCGCGGTGGGTTATATCGTACTCCCCGTGAACGACGGTCATTTATGCTGTGGTTCGGCAGGCACTTACTCCATTTTTCAAAAAGAATTGTCTCAGCAGCTTGCCCAAGATAAAGTGCAAAATTTAACCACAGATAAACCTGATGTGATTGCGACAGCGAATATAGGTTGCCAGTTGCAACTCAAAAGCAACACAACGGTTAAAGTAGTACATTGGATAGAATTGATAGAAGCCGCGATAAGTAACAAATGAAACTAGTAAATATAGAACTGCCAGTACAACCACTGCATTACACCAAACATATTTTTGTTTGTATTAATCAGCGTGAACATAAATCTGCCTGCGCTGATTTCGACAGCCAAAATGCGCGCGATTACCTTAAACAGCAAATGAAAGCCGCTGGGATTTATGGAGAAGGCTTGATGCGAGTGAGCGATTCCGGGTGTTTAGGTCGATGTGAGCTTGGCCCAATACTCGTGATTTATCCGGATGCAGTGTGGTATACCTACGTAGATCACGCCGATATTGATGAGATACTGCAGACCCACTTAAAAATGGGAGAGATAGTTGAGCGATTGCTATTGGAGTAACCACCGTTTGTCTTGCTATAATAACCGATTATCTGTATGATAAATTATTCATACTGTGAGAAAACAACTTACTTAGTTTAAAGAATGGGCTTTTTTACTTGTTCTCCCCATTTTTAAAGGTATTTAATACAGTATCAAATACTTATTGCTGATTGTTTTACAGCCAACGATAGAACTTCTCCTCCATCCTCCTTTGGTGGTTTAGGCGTTGCTATAGCCACGCCCTTTTTTTTAACAATTTCGTTTAATATGTACTCTGTAACATAACCTTATAAGGTTCATGTTTAATAATAAGTGCCTACATTCATTATGTACGGGCAAAAGCGTTACCTCGATTACGTGCATGCGTTTTTCACTTCAGTGACTATATTAGGGACTCTTTGGAGCCCTTTTTCTTGTCTTTTTTGTGATTAATCCGTTATGCTTTGGAGCTTGTTAATTCATAATAGTTTGACGTGTTCTATTTTTTTCTAGCGCTTACTTTGCTTACTGCCCCAGGGGCTATGCTCCTACCTACTTTAGGTGTTAAAAAGCATAGGTTGTTGTTAGTCATACCACTGTCGTATGCATATTATGTACTTATAGCCAGTATAACCAAGCTGCAAAGTTTGCCGTTAATGCAAGCCTATTATCTCTATTTTGGCGGCTTAATCGTCATTTGTTCGTTTGGTATCATTGCTAGCCGAATCAGGCCATCCTCTAGAAATTATTACTCGATTGGTGTGAATCGACAATGGCTTTTGGGTCTTGGTATCGTGATGATTAGTTATTTGTTGTATCGTCTTTGGGCGGGGCCTTATATCGAAATGCCGTCAGACTTATACAACCATTTGGGATTTGCACAACACCAATATGGACGTATCGAAGCAGGATTTTTAGGTTCATCTACCGATTTAAAACATCTATTTAACCAAAGCCCAGCAGTTTGGTACACCTTTTATAGCTTGATAAGTTACCTAGTGGGCGTGCCTTTAGTCAATAGCTTGGCATCCGCAATGTTGCTAAATGGCTTGGTGTTCTTAAGCTTGAGCTATGCATTTGCTTGGTTTATTTTTGAGAAACTTAATTTCACTCAAGGCGAAAGGTTAGTTGCCAGCTTATTAAGTACATTATTTTTGTTTGCGCACTTGGGTATTAATATATTTTCGTACGTGCGTTATTACGCCTTGGCGCCAACGATGCTCAATTTCGCATTCTACTATGGCGCGATTGTGCTAGTTTATCGATTGATATCTGCCTCATCGAATCGATTCAGAGATGGCCTTTTGCTACTAGGCTTTACGATTTGTGCAGCAATAATTCATAACCAAGAAGCCTTGTATATAGCAGTAATGGGCGGTTTAATATTAGCGTGGAATGTATTTTTAAAGCCCTTTACCTATAAGGCGCAAAGCTCAGATAGCTCGGTACTAAGCCGCTGGTGGCTCGGTGTCTCTAAGATCCAACTAGCCTTACTGATAGTATTGATACTCGGGTTTCTGGCAGTGGTGATATTTACTTATTTGAACACCCTACGCCCCACTGACTTGGCCAATAAGGTACTGCAGTTATCTGAACACGGACCTATCTTGAATCGGGTTCTCTTTTTAAACCCTGAGTATCAATTTGCCCGTGTTATCACACTATGGGGTGGCTTTATTTATTTGTTGTTTATGGTTTTTTATAAAAAGCTGATCGGTAATCCCTATCTGTTTATGGGCATGTTAGTGCCGTTGTTTACGGTGTTCAACCCGGTCTTTGTTGATTGGTTTCTGCGCGTAGACGGGGCGCATACCTTGTGGCGGATGTTGTACATTGTGCCGCTCAATATGGTGGCCGGCGCTTGTGTACTATATTGTTTTTCGTGGCTACGTGATGAAAGAGTTCACTTTAAACTCGCTGCTGCGATGTCTCTATTTTTGATGGTCGCGCTGTTGTTTCCATTCAGCTTCAGTGGTCTGAGTAATCTCTATAGTCGGGTTACCCTTGAACCCGTACAACAAGAAAGTGCTTACACGCATTGGTCTGACTTGTTACAGTTTTTACGAGAAGAAACGGGAAAGAAATCCATTTTAACGGACCCCATAACGGGATATGCTATTTCCGCTTTAACGCACCACCAAACTTACAATAGCAAGTTTTCCGCGATGCATTTATATGCAAGAAACCGATATAGTTTTGATGACTACAGTGATGATCCTTTAGAACGATTTAAGGGCTCGTGGCTGGTGATCAATGAACGTGATGGTGCTTATAGTGAAACGGGCCGGGCCGCTAGGCATTGGCCTGCTGACGTGATGAAAGTCAGCGTTTATTATACCGCGGCATTGAAGTCACACTTGGAAGCGAACCCAGAGCGATATAACAAAATATGGAAAGCGGATAAAATTAGCGTTTACAGCATAGAAAATTAACTGCATTCTTCGTGATTAGTGGGTGATTAACTACATAATGGTGGTTTGATTAAGCTAGAATCGCCCTCCTAATTTTTTGATCAAAACTGCTAATCATGGCTCTGCAAAGTGTTTCTTCTGGTATTCATGTCCCTGATGATCTTAATGTCATTATTGAGATTCCTCTTAACCGAGAACCCATTAAGTACGAAGTAGATAAAGAAACCCAAACGCTTTTTGTTGATCGCTTTTTGGCAACCGCCATGCACTATCCTTGCAACTATGGGTACATTCCAAATACCCTATCAGGTGATGGCGATCCAACAGATGTCTGTTTGATTGCGCCACTGCCAGTTATCAGTGGTTCGGTGGTGCGTTGCCGCCCAGTAGGGGTGTTGTTGATGGAAGACGAGGCAGGTGACGATAAAAAAGTGATTGCCGTGCCAGTTGATCAATTAACCAGCCTGTATCAAGACGTGTCTAATGTGCGTGACTTACCTCGAGAGTTATTGCAACGTATTGCGCACTTCTTCGAGCACTATAAAGATTTAGAGCCCGGTAAGTGGGCCAAGGTGAGCGGTTGGGGTGATATAGATGCCGCCAAAAAAGAAATCATGGAATCAATAGAGCGCTACAAACAGGAAGGTTAGTTGCCACAAGCCGCGCTCAGCTTCTTTAGTAGCTGAGCGTACTTCGCCTTCTTTTTGGGCTTAGATTTTTTGTCCATTTTATGCTGTAGACTGTTTCTTACCTTTTGCGAGCAATGGTAATTCAGCGGCATTTCATTGGTAATCCATTGGGTACTTAACTCACCGTCAGCGTTGATTTCACCGATTAACAGTTTTGCCACAAACCCCTGGGCCAGTAAATCATCCTGCGCCAAGCCACTACCCGTAACATACGTTTTTATACCGTCTTGGGTGAACTCAAAATCTTGGTGTATATGTCCCGCTAACAATACCGGGTTTGGTAGTTTATGCAGTTGTTTTAATATCCATCGAGAGTCATAACCATAAAGCGTGTGTTTAACTTGTGGAATATCTAAATCCAAGTTACTTAATATGGGTTTGTGTGTGAAAATAATGGGCTGGCATTCGTTTGGAGTAGTGGTGAGTTGTTGAACGGTCTCTCTTAGAAACCGTCCACGATCCCCCCCATGCGTGGGGAACATAAATCCACCGGTTTCTAGATTGATAAAACAATGGTTTAAAAGTTTAAAGCGGTTGTTAAGCGGCCCGATGTTCTGCATATAAGTCTCTACCGTCAGCCACTCTTTGGCGTGAAAGTCGTGGTTGCCATTGGTGGCGTAAACTGGCACAGCGGCTTGGTTGAAATGGATTTGTACGTTACCAACATTGTCCGGTGTGTAGTAGCCGTCACCTAAGTGCAAAATAAAATCAACATCCTGAGATGCTAGTCGCTTTAGGCCCCAAGCTAATTCACTATCACCACCGGAATCGCCAATGGCGCCAAAACGGTATTTATCTTTTTCCGGAAACTGAACTTTGAAGGTTGAGAGGCTGTTTTTTCCTGTTGTAAAACTAATTGTCCGTTTAAGGCCCATAACGTGCTCTTGAAATATCATTGCCTCATCAAATATAACTTGTGCTTGCGGGTGGACATTCTCAAGACTAATGCTTACTTCTGTTTGTTTTGATGCTTCTACTGCGAACGAAATATGAGGTGAAAAGGCTCTGAAAAGACCTTGCTTACTGTCTTTAACGTAAGCGCCTTGTGCGCTTATGGTGACATCGCGGGGATTGAGTTCGGTGGTGAGCGGAATGGGGTCAAAACGTAAGCCGGGATAGCGATAAGTAAATAAATAACCGATACTGACGAATATGAGAACAGCTGCCAATAATAGTAAAGCTAATAGACGAATAAAACGCATCTTTTCCTATGGGTTATTTTGATTTTGCGCGTGGATGCGCTTGGTCATATACTTTTGCTAGATGTTGAAAGTCTAAGTGGGTATATATTTGAGTGGTAGAGATATTCGCATGACCTAGCAATTCCTGCACCGCTCTTAAGTCTTGGCTTGATTCCAACATATGGCTCGCAAATGAATGTCTCAGCATGTGTGGGTATAGCCTACGGCCCAACCCAATCCGAGCAGCCCAATAGTCTAGCCGCATTTGCACGCTGCGGGGGCTGATTCTAGAACCGCGGTTACTGACGAAAAGTGCGGGCTCACCTTCGTTAGCTAGTTTTGGCCTTAACGTAAGCCATTGCGCGATAGCATCTGAGGCTTTGCGGCCTACCGGCACATCGCGCTGTTTGGCCCCTTTACCCATCACCCTTAAAATAGTTTGTCCATTGGATATTGCGCCCACATTTATTGTGGTGGTCTCAGTAAGCCGTAAACCACAGGAATAAATGAGTTCCATAATGGCCTTGTCGCGCAGTGCAATATCGGTATTGGGCATCTCGTCCAGTAGGTGTGAAACTTCGTCTACACTGAGTGTGTCAGGCAGTTTTTTATCTGGTTTGGGTGCTTTAACATCATTAAAGGGATTACTTTCAGTTTGTTCTTCGCGAATTAGAAACCGGTAAAAGCTGCGAGCCGCACTCAAACTACGTTGTATGCTGCGCCCAGATAAGCCTTGGCTGTGCAGTGTGGCGGGAAACTGCCGAGCCTGTGCGGCAGTCAGTTGCTTGGCATCAGTGAGTGATAACTTATCTAAGTAGATGCTTAGTTTATCCAGGTCGCGTTGATAAGCTAACACGGTGTGTTCCGAAAGCCGCTTTTCAGAACACAAATACGATAGAAATAACTTGAGTTGATGAGGCAGCATTAAACAGCTTCTTGAATTAGCCTCCCTAACTGCTTCAAAAACTCAGTGCCCATGCCCGGTTTGAATCGGTCCGCATCATCAGCCCCAAGTACTAATACCGAATCAAGCACGCCTGCTTTGCAAAGCGGGATGATAGCGTAAGACTCAACTCCCTTAGCAGGGCCACCGAACAAGGTTGTTAACGTGGCTTTGTCCATTTTGTTTTCGCACACAGGCTTATTCTCAGACAATACGCTGTGCAGCTCTAGGATAACGGGTTGATCAGTCAATGAGACTAAATGGCTAAGCTGTAAGCCAAAGTGCTCTGTGATAGTAGCCAGCTTAGGAGCGGTACTCTTTGTCGGTTTCGACAAGGCTATTAACTTGGTTGCCAAACCGAGTAAGTCTTCGTTTATCTTGTGATTGATTTTCGCATTTTTCACCAGCAGCGCGAGCTTGTTGTCCATCTCTCTCTTTTCTTCACGCATGATGCGTACTTGGTACTGATGCAGCGAAACGGCCGTACCTGCGTCACTGGGTAAATCCATTTTTGACAATACTTCTCGGTGAGTATCAAAAAAGTGAGGGTGATCGCTTAACCATTCAATGACCTCAGCGGCGGATAGCTCAGTCTTCGTGACGGCCTTCTTCGATTTGTTATTCATGAGGATAATTCACCTGAAAATACTGTGGCAGTTGGTCCCGTTAAGAAAATAGGTTCACCTTCTCCAGCATAGTCTATCGTTAAGCTACCGCCGAGCAAATTGACCTTAACTGACGAGCCTAATCGATTTTCTAAAATGGCGGTCGCTACCGCGGCACAAGCGCCACTGCCACAGGCCAAGGTTTCACCGACACCACGTTCAAACACCCGTAAGTCGATTTCGGTAGTGGATAATAGTTGCATAAACCCGGCATTGACGCGTTCTGGGAACAAGGGGAGGGTTTGCACGAATTTACCCAAGGCCTCTACCGGAGCACTACTGACCGGACCTAATTCAAATACGGCGTGTGGATTGCCGATCTCGGCCGCCATAAAGGAGACGGTCTGGCTTTGAAAATCTAAAGAATAGCGGGCCTGACGTTCAGCACGGGCCAATGGAATGGTAGCTGGGCTAAATGTAGGAATGCCCATGTTGACTCGTACTTGGCTATTTTCTAACACGGTGAGAAATATACACCCCGCGTTAGTTTCAACCCAAAACTCATTGGAGTCGATCAATTCGTTTTCGGTTACAAAGCTAGCAAAACAACGTGCGCCGTTGCCGCATTGATTTACCTCTCCACCGTCGGCATTATAAATACGATACTTGAATGCCGCACTGTCGCTGTCCGCATTTTCAACCAACAGCAGTTGGTCAAAACCGATGCCAGTTTTTCGGTTAGCTAACTCACCGAGGGTTCCAGCATCTAACGGCATGATCTGCTGGCGGTTATCAACCACCATAAAGTCATTGCCCAAGCCGTGCATTTTGGTAAATGGAATATTCATGTTTAAAACGGGTTACAAGCTTTGATTGTAAACTACAAAGCGCTATTTCGAAGTACTGATTTCGCTATCTGGTTATAGTCACAAAGCGTGGATGGTATTTAAGGTTCATGGTGCTGTCATACCAACAGTGGTATATAGTATGAAAGTGAACATGGTCTTGTTTATCAGCCCCTTATTTGTTTAGGCCTATAGTTGTTATGAACAGTAAACTGCTAGCAATAGCAAAGAAAGTTAAATCCATGCATTTTTCCTTACGTTGGGTGCTGGGGCTATCACTAATTGTTGGCGGAATACTCTGGTTTCTCCCCATATTGGGTGCCTGGATGTTACCGCTGGGTTTACTTATGTTGGCCCCAGATTTTAAATGGGCACGGCGAGGTTATCTTTCAATTATGTTAGGGCTGCGTAAGTTACGCACTAAAGCACGAAAGGCGCGCAACTAGTTAGGTAATCATCCCTTCAAAATCAATCTCCACCGACGTATCTCCGATCACTAAAAACCAAGGGTTAAGAATGTCGCTTTTACTGTAAAGCAACTGCTCACCATTTGGTGCAACAACCTTGCCGCCGGCTGCTTCCACTACACATTGCGCGGCGCCGGTATCCCACTCAGAAGTTAAGCCTAAGCGCGGGTAATAGTCAGCTTTGCCCTCTGCGACCAAGCAAAGCTTGAGCGAACTGCCCATGCTGATGCATTCAACTTGTTTTATTTGGGTTGCTAAATTGGCTTGAAACGCTTTTACTTCATCACTCATATGAGACCGACTCGCAACGATAATGGCGTTGTCTCGACTTAACGGAGCCGTGCGAATGGGTGTGGGAGCTTGATCACCCGCTTGAATAAAAGCGCCGCCTTCTACCGTGCCGAAATGCGTCACACCTTGAATCGGTGTATGTACGACGCCCAACACTGGCTTCCGGTTTTCAATCAATGCGATATTGACGGTAAATTCGCCGTTACGTTTAATAAACTCTTTAGTGCCATCCAAGGGATCCACTAACCAATAAATTGGCCAGTTTAGGCGCTTATCACCCACTTCATGGTAAGACTCTTCCGACAAAATAGGTATCTGAGGGGTCAGTTTTTGCAGCGCCGCCTCTATCAGTAGATGTGCTTTTTGGTCCGCAATAGTTAAAGGGGAACCATCGCCCTTTGTTTTGAAATCGAGCCCAGATTCGGGCATAGACTCATAAACTTCTAATATGGCCTTGCCGGCTGCACGGGCGATATTAATGATTTCAGGTAGTGTTTGAACTTTGTTTAATGTCGGATGCATTGTCAGTTAATACCTTTGATATATTGTTGTAGATAGATGAGAGAACATAATGTTCGGGCTTCGGTCACTGCGGGGTGTTGATAGAGTTCGTTAAGCTTATCCAGTGGCCATTTAACTAGCTCAAGTGCTTCTGGCTCATCGCCCTGCAATTGTTTGGGGTATAAGCCTTTGGCTATAAACAAGCTGCTCTTGGCGGTGCTGTAATGCGGTCGAGTGGTGATATCTCTTATAAAATAAATGTCCTTAGCCGCGTAGCCTATCTCTTCCTGCAGCTCTCTATTGGCTGCATCCAGAGCGGACTCTCCTTGGTCGATCATGCCTTTAACTAAGCCTAGTTCATAGCGATCAAAACCCACAGCGTATTCGTAAACCATATACAAATATTGTTGATCAATGGGCATCACAACAACGACCCCATTGTTGTTAGGGTTCAATCGCTCATGAAGACGCTGCTCACCGTTATCAAAACTGAGACTAACTTCTTCAACATTAAAAATACGGCTTTGAGTCACCGCTTTAATACTATTGATAGTGGGTTTTTTGCGCATTGCTGATTTTGACAGTGAATAATTAAATGCGTTTGTATGGGACGCAAATTAACGGCACTTTAGCCAAGCTTTCCCAACGTATTTGGCGCGCTTAGCTTTGCTTGGCGGCAATTCGATACTCTGCCGAGCGAGCGTGGGCGGTCAAGCCTTCGCAGCGTGCCAATGTGGATGCGATGCGCGCTATTTTGTCGGCGCCTTTAGGCGATGCTTGAATCAAACTGGAGCGCTTTTGATAATCGTAAACGCCCAAGGGAGAACTAAAACGAGCGGTGCCAGATGTGGGCAGCACGTGGTTTGGGCCGGCGCAGTAATCTCCTAAAGATTCGGCACTGAAAGCGCCGGCGAAGATAGCGCCTGCGTGGCGGATGAGAGGAATCAGGTCGTCAGGCTCATCCACCATGAGTTCAAGGTGTTCAGGGGCAATTTTATTTGACACTTCAGCTGATTGCTCAAGCGACGTGGTAACAATAATGGCACCATAGTTGTTTAAGGAGGCGGTTATAATATCTTTACGCTCCAGCGTAGGTAAGGCCTGTTCGATTGCCTTTTCTACTTTTTGAGCAAGCTCATCGCTGTGAGTAATGAGTATAGATTGTGCTAACTCATCATGCTCTGCTTGGGCAAATAAATCCATGGCAATCCAGTCAGCGTTCGCGTTCTCGTCGGCTATAACCGCCACTTCCGAGGGACCAGCAATCATGTCAATGCCGACTTTTCCAAACACTAATTTCTTTGCGGTGGCAACGTAGGCATTACCGGGACCAACAATCTTATCAATCGCAGGCACTGACTCCGTGCCGTAAGCCAACGCGGCGATCGCTTGTGCGCCGCCGATGCAAAAAATGCGATCGACACCGGCAATTTTGGCAGCGGCCAGTACCGCTTGATTGACTTCGCCATTGGGCGTCGGTACCACCATGACGATATTACTAACACCGGCTACTTTGGCCGGGATGACAGTCATTAATACAGACGACGGATACGCTGCTTTGCCGCCAGGGACGTAAACACCGACGCTATCCAGTGGTCTAATTATTTGTCCTAAACGGGTGCCATTGTCTTCAGTTATGGTCCAAGACTCGTTCACCTCTTGCTCATGGTAGTAACGAATGCGCTCTGCGGCATCGGTTAAGGCAATTCGCAGCGTGGGTTCTAGTGTGTTATAGGCTTCGTCAATCTGCGCTGCGTGAATTTCTAATTCCGCCGCCGATTGGGCATTTAGTTTGTCAAAGCGATTGCTTAGTTCGATCAACGCAACGTCGCCTGTTGCTCTAATGTCCGAGATGATCCCTTTTACGGTGGATTCAATCTCGCGATCGAGCGGTGTATCTCGGTCTAACAGAGATGTCAGCTCAGCGTCGAAATCAGGGGTGTTAACGTTAAGGCGTTTCATCATAGCCTATGACTCGGCGTCTACCTGCATTTGTTTGTACTGTTTCGCCGATATACGGCGTATAGAGCCGCCTAATTGAGATAGCTTTTCTTCTATGTTGTCATAACCGCGATCGATATGATAAATGCGGTCTATAACGGTTTGCCCAGAGGCGATTAAGCCTGCGATGACCAAACTGGCTGACGCGCGTAGGTCGGTTGCCATTACTGGTGCGCCGGTAAGTTGCTCAACGCCATGCACCAATGCTGTGTTTCCTCGCAGTTCAATATTGGCACCCATGCGCTGCAACTCATGCACGTGCATAAAGCGGTTTTCAAAAATATTTTCTGTGACAGCCGCTGAACCTTCAGCAACGCTATTTAACAACATGAATTGCGCTTGCATATCGGTTGGAAAGCCGGGGTAAGGCGTGGTATTAATGGATACCGCTGTAGGTTTTTGGCCACGCATATCTAGCTCTACCCAATCGGGACCAATGGTAAGATTAGCACCAGCTTCTTCTAGTTTTTGTAATACCGCGTCAAGGTGCTCAGGTACCATGTGCTTTACCCGAATTTTGCTTCGAGTAGCCGCTGCGGCAACCAAAAATGTACCCGCTTCAATACGGTCAGCAATGACATTGTGTTCCGCGCCATGCAGTTTCTCAACGCCTTCAATAGTGATTTCAGAGGTGCCTGCGCCGGCTATCTTTGCGCCCATGGCAATCAAGCAATTAGCTAAATCAATGACCTCTGGCTCACGAGCAGCATTCTCAATGACGCTAGTTCCATTAGCCAAGGTAGCCGCCATCATCAGGTTTTCAGTGCCCGTTACCGATACCAGGTCCATAAAGACCCGTGCGCCAACCAAACGTTTATCAGCCGCTTTGGCGCGGGCTTTAATGTAACCCTCTTCAATGATGACTTCAGCGCCCATTTGCTCTAGGCCCCTTATATGCAGATTAACTGGCCGAGACCCGATGGCGCAACCTCCTGGTAGCGATACTTCAGCTTCGCCTAAGCGAGCTAATAATGGCCCTAACACCAGTATTGAGGCGCGCATGGTTTTGACAAGATCATAAGGCGCGCGGGGCTCACTGATGTCTTTCGCTTCGATAGTGATAGACAGGCGCTCATCCACTTGCAGACCAACGCCCAATTGTCCTAACAACGCCATGGCGGTGGTGACATCTTGTAAGTGCGGAATATTGCTTAATTTGAGCTCATCGTTGGTAAGCAATGAGGAAAATATGAGCGGGAGCGCGGCGTTTTTAGCGCCTGATATTTTCACTGAGCCACTGATAGTACAGGGGCCGTTAAGTATTAATTTATCCAAGATTAGGTGACGACTTTAAAACCTCGGACACTACACAGTCGTTAGGTCTAAGTCAAAGTCTACGCGAAGTTTCTTACAGGGCAATCAAATCTTTACGCACGCGGTTTAGCAGCTCTGTCCAATCATTAGACTCGGCTTGACGATAGACCTTTACGCTCGGGTACCATGGGCTGTCTTCGCGCTCTTTTAACCAGCGCCAATCCGCAACGGGTGACAGCAACACCCAAGTAGGTACATTCAGTGCCCCAGACAAGTGCACTACTGAAGTGCAAACACTAATCACTAAGTCCATTTGTTGTATCAATTTACCAGTATGGCTATAGCTTACTAATTCTGGTTCTAGGTCGGTAATGTTGTTTTCGCGCAATAAATCTCGGTGTGGTTGGCTAATCGGCATTTGCAAGCTATAAAACGTAACGTCTGGGCAATCACTCAATGCCAGCATATTTTCAATCGGACAAGAGCGATGGTGGTTATTCGCTTGGGTGGGGCTACCGGCCCATACTAAGCCTACTTTCAGATTTTTGTCGCTATCAAGTCGCGGCACGCTGCAATCATCAGGAATACTTAAATAAGGTGTGGGCACTTGCAGGCTTTCGGCATCAATATTTAATGCGCCAGACAAACTCATTATCGGGCAATATACATCAAACAAATCAGCACGGAACGACCCCGCTAAGCGCACTTCATCCACCCCTTCTACATTTTTAAACAACGTGCGCAGCGGCTCCGTGCAAACCAAAATAAGGCGCTTGCAACGCGCGGCTGCCATGGGCAAAAAGCGCGCAAATTGCATGGCATCGCCATTACCTTGTTCGGTATGCACCAGCAATACTTTATCGGTTATATCTTCGCCCGCCCATTTAGATTGTGGGCAGTTAAAAGGGGTAAAGCTTGGCATCTCCCAGCGCCACTCATAGCCCGCCCAACCTTGGGCGTAATCTTGCTGCTTAAGCAGCATCATGCCGCGGTTAAAATGCGCGGTAGCATATTTTTGGTCGGCGGCGATCGCTTGGTCGTAATGATAAAGCGCTTTGTCGTCATCTAGCTTACCCGCCCATGCATGGCCCAAACTGTTGTGTGCTTCAGCATGGTCACTTTGTAGGCTAACGACTGCATTAAGCGCTACTAGGGCTTCATCCCATTGTTCTATATCTGAAAGTGCCACGCCGCGGTTGTAATGCGCCATCAGGTTGTCGGGGTCGCTGTCAGTGATGTCTAGCCAAATGTCCGCGGCTTGTTGTTTTTCGTTAGAATTAAACAACGCCATAGCGCGCTCCATTTTTAATTGCGCATCGCTGGGCTGCGCCACCGCGCTTAATGCTTCATCGGGCAAAGAATAAGATTGCCGCACCATGGGGTCGGTTACATCCAGCACAGCGGGAAAGGTGGCGGGAATAACTTGCACCGCAAATATTTCTTGCACGCCGCCCGTAAATACCACAAAGCCAGCTATTTGCTTGCGTACGGTGTCAATAATATAAACGCCGCATTCACGCTCTGCTACGCGCTGGGTTAAAGGCAGGCCGGCAAATACCGCGGTCTCGCGCACTTGCGAAAGGCCGACAAGGGCATAGTCACCAATAAAATCTAAACCGCGGCAAAACCCCGGCATTTCGGCAATCAAAGTTTTCTCGCCGCTTTGTGGGTCAATTTCTAACAAGCTGCCCGCGCCAGATTCCAATACCCATAGCTTGTCGTTATGCCAGCGCGGTGAGTGCGGCATTGATAAACCTTCGCACACCATTCGCCCTGTTTTAACCTCCATCAGTATGCCGCCAAAGGCTTTGTTTTCGCGCCAGCCGCCAGCGTGGTCCGTGGTGCCCAACGCGGTTACCCAAGTGGCCTCGCCGTCTTTCATGGTCAGGCCGTTTAAATGACAGCGGTCGCTTAGGTCGTACCCCGTAATAAACGGCGGTTTCCATCGCGGCACCACGCTGTGCTCACGCGATAAGGTGCACAAACAAGACATCTTGGTGTTCACCACCCACAATTCACCTTGTTTGTCATAGCCCATTTCGTGGATGTCGATGTCACCCGTAATGTGAATAGAACGCGCAAGGTAGCAAGCATCATGGCGGTCTAGTGGTTTTATCTTGGGCGCTACGGCAGGCATATTGTAATAGTCAATTACCCAAGGCCCGCTACCCAAACTCAAACGGGGGCCATTTAAAGCCATACCCATGGGTTTTTCTAATGCCACAAAATGGGTGTTCAAGCCGTTATTATCTTCGCGCATTAAAATTAGCTTACCCGCTTGGTATGTTGAAACGGCTAATGAAACGCGTGCCTGTTTTAGTAGTTCAACAAAAGATTGGGTAGATTTGCTTTGAAGTGTTTCGGCCATTTAATCTCTATTATAGATAAAGTTGCTGCAGAGTTTAGCGGGCGACCTCAAATGGCCAAGCGCTAGCAGCAGGTGCAAAATAGGTTATTCAATAATTAAGCATGGCCGAGTGGCGTCCATTATATGTGGTGTTTTTAACCCGACATTAGCATACGGCTTTTTACGATCAAACTAACGCAGAACAGTCAATTGACCATGTAAAAATTCTATAAACAAAACACCACGGTATTGCCATTACTGGCTTTGACGACAAAGCAGGACTCTTCAAGAGGCAATACCGGGATCTTCAAAAGCAATACCGAGACCTTCAAAAGCGCCGATGTCGCATAGGCCATCGTCGCGCGGTTCACCGCGTTGGTCGTGAGTAATGTCGTTGTCGGTGCAAAGTATTTGGTTGCCCGCATCAAGAGCGGGGCTATTGGCTACTAAGCCATGCGTTAAGGTCGGCCCGCCATTGTCGGCGAGTGGGCCAAGAATGGCGTTCAACGCTTTGGCGTCAGGGTTGGCATTGGCGTCAGCATCGGTGCTGGTAGCTACAATTGATGTGGCAGTAGGGATGAAGTTATAAAGAGCCTTTGCAAAGGTTTGGCTGCTGTTGCCGAAGATATTGTGGGTGTCTATAATGATGGTGCTATAGCTGTCGAGGTATATTTCGGACCCATTATTAGTTGTAGCGCTGTTACCGGTTAGTAGGCTATTAATGATGCTTAGGTTGCTGAAACCCTCAGTGGATACTGCCCCACCCTGATTATTAGTTGAGTTTCCAGAGAGCGTACTGTTGCTGATGCTGACGCTTAAATTAGCTTCATAGTAATAAGCATGCACTGCTCCACCATTATCTTGAGCAAAATTACCAGACAGTGTGCTGTTGTTGATGCTTAAATTGGGCGATTCGTAAACATACACTGCCGCTCCAAAACCGGCTGAATTACTGGTCAGTGTGCTGTTGTTGATACTTAGGCTGGGAGAATAGGAAGCATAAACCGCTCCGCCGTAAGCGGCAGAGCCCTTAAAAAGGGTGAGGCTATCAATAGTGAGCGTTGCACTAGCCCCCTTAGCATAC
>JBLIOD010000023.1:0-37793 GCA_047639475.1 Gammaproteobacteria bacterium | reverse complement strand
TCATCCATGCTTAGCGCAGTGGTTAATAGCCAAATGATGCTAAAGACCAAAATGCCCGCAATCGGAATAAATACTAACTTGTCGGCGGTTAATACCACTCGCTTTTCACGAAAATAAGCATAGCTTAGTCCGCCGACACACCAGCCGATCGCAGCAAATAACATCATCGTGGCAGGATCAGCGCCTTCATTAATTCCGACCTTGGTAAATATGCCGTAGAGCGCACGAATACAACTAGCAATAATGATCAGCATTAAATACAACTTAACTCGGCCGTTAGTTTGTTGCGGATTATTGCTTGGCTGATATAGAAGGAATACGGTAATTATACCCATCACTATTCCGGCTCCTTTTAAAAGATCGATATCTTCGCGTAGAAATAAAAACGCCAACACGACGAGTGGAATGGTATTTAAACGATAGATTGTAGAAGCCATACTAATTGGCAGTTGGCCTAAACATTCCAGTAATAGAATATTGGAAACGGTGACAAAGAAAGCCGCAGTTACGCCATATACCAGCGTAGAGTGATTCAGCACTAGGCTTAGATCTGCAAAAGTAATGTAGGCAAGTTGCAAACCGGTCCAGACGCAGCCAACGCCAAATATCAACATTCCACGAGAACGTGGCTTACGTGCGTATAGTTTAAATACCAAGTCCAATAAGCCTGATGCAATTAGACAAGCAACAGACAGCAGTGCGGGGGAAGCAGTCATGAGCTCATAGACATGGGTATGGTTTTTCCGTTACTTTAATTTGAAGCTTAAGCCAGCGGATAGGTATGAGTGTGTACAACGATTTGATCATCAGCGATAAATACAACGGCATATTCTGGCGCTTCATCAGCATACGCAATGTTTTTTGAATGGAAATCTAACTTTACTTGATGATTTGTTCCCCGTAATGAAGAAAATGATATGCCGTTCCATTGTCCACTAATGGGTCTATGTGCATGCCCAAAGAACAAATGGCGAATGTTATTAAAGGGCTGTACTAAATCGGCAAATGCTTGCTGTTCGTGAAGACCAATGTGGTCAATGCAGGGCAGGTGTAGATCAAATGGAGGATGGTGCATGAACAAATAAACTGGCTCGTCTTTATGAGCTTCCAATGTCTCGGTTAACCATTTACGGCGTTTTTCACAGTACACGCCATCATGCGTGCCATATTCGATAGTATCCAGTAGTACAAATACGCCGGCACTTGTTTTTATGGTGTATTGAACAAAGCCATTTTCATCAACAGGCGTATCAGGAAACCAATGTAGGAATTTTTCGCGATCATCGTGATTCCCCAAAATCAGGTGAAAATCAACTGGGCTTTTCTTTATCTGTTCCGCTATATACGCGTAGGCCGACTCTTCTCCGCGATCGGCTAAATCCCCGGTCACGACACAACATTCAGCATCCGCATGTTCACGATTAATACTATCGAACGCGGATGCTAGCCGTTCACTAGGGTTGTATCCGTGCAACAATTTATTAGGCGTTATCAGGTGGGTGTCGGTGAGGTGTATAAACTTCATCTCGTTAGTTCAAAGTGAGGGTAATTCGGCACAGTGAATCTAGCAAAGATATTGGCTTGGCTACAAGCTGTATCCATCCACTTCCGGCAATTTTCAGGGTAGTTGCACATTTTTCTACGTAGCCAATGACACTTCTTTTTGTGGATTTAGCGCAACCGCACCGCAAGACCGCCAGTTTCTAGTGCTGCCCGACCAACGGTTGGGTTTCTTCGCTTTAGCTGTCTGATAAACAGTCTCTCTGTTTGCTAGCAAAGCACCATCCTCTCCTCGATAGCGCTGGCTGGGAGTAACATAGCGAATTGCGCTGTGCCGATGCGCTTCATTAAAATAGCGGCCTACTTAACAAAAGTGAGAGGACCTAGTCGGGTTTCACATTATCAGCAATCAGGCTAATCATCTCAAACATAATCGACATAGCCACCATTGAAGTGATTTTGTTCGGACTGTCTTTAGTGGGAATCAAGCACACCACATCACCGCCAATAATGTTGCAACCTCTAACGCTTTGTAACAACTCCATCACTTGATCAATTTTAAAGCCTTCACAGCCCGACTCAATATTAGAAACACCGGGTGCCACAGTGGGGTCAAGACAATCTAGATCGAAGGTAATGTATAAAGGTCGATCGCCAATTCTTTCGCGAATGATTTTAATGCTTTCCTGCGCGCCAATTTCGTTATAGCGGTCCATGGTGATGACCTCGTAGCCATGCTCATAGCTAGGCTTTAACCAATCTAACGTACGAGCATTACCGCGAATACCGATCTGTACGCTATGATGTGCGTCCACATGACCGTCACGTACTAGATACGATGCCCAGTGCGCCGCTGATTTCTCGGCCCCAAGAAAGTGCTTCATATTGCTGAAACAATCGGTATGAGCGTCGAAATGTAAGATGCAAACTTTTTCACCCTTGGTGAGCTTTGAGGTCGGACCGCCTAAGGCCTGCAGAATGCCTCCTGTAATAGAGTGGTCTCCTCCAACTGATACCGGTCGTGCACCAACCGCATCAATTCTTTGATAATACTCAGTGATATGTTCTATCGATTTTTCATTATTATTAGCGTGCGTTAACGGCACGTCGCCAAGGTCATTTATGGTGCATGCATTCCAAGGGTCGAGTCCAAACTTCATGTGTACGCGACGTCCGTTTGCAGACACATCACGTACGGCACGCGGTCCGAGGTGTTGGTCACGCTCAGTAGTGCCATTTCCCGTACTGTGAGGTACGCCTACCAGCGCGATGTCGCATTTACTTGGGTCAGGCTCGTTAGGCGCACGAAACAAAGTGGGTATGCCGTACCAATACAATGCATCCATAAACGCATCTTGATTCTTTTCGTAATCGTACTCGGGCTCTTGGTTTGACATAGTATTTACCTTTTAGTTATTCAAGCTAGTTGGCTGAGAAATCAGGGAAGAAGTAATGAATCATTGGTTCAAGTTAAATAGGTTCTCAACTAAACAATAAGCCAAACGAAGAGGTCACAATTTTTTTATGCCTTGCTTGCATTTAGCCGAATAAGTAAAAAGCCTACACGAAAAAAATAAAACTAATATCGCGCACAAAGCGTATCATCGCTATAGGAACCGGGTTACGTTAAAAAACTTGTTCAGCAAATAGTTGAGCGATAATTCTCTGACCTCGATCAGTAGGATGAGTGCCATCAGAGATGTCACTTGGGCTAACCGCTTGGTTGATTCTCGCAATTCTAGCGCCGTTAATACTAATAATACCCGCATTGATAGCGGCAACATTGTCATTTTCATCGCTACTATTAGTAATGGGAGGAATCGTACCAATTATCGGAATAACACCGGCTTGAAGTGCGATTCTTGCAGCAAAGTTTATCGCTTCAATTGCCCCTTTAACACCACCACCAGGCCCACCTGCGTTGTTTGTTCCAAGCAACACCACTAAGTACATTGGCTTGAATTCTTCAATCAAAGCGGGTGTCATTCCTGCCCCCCTGCTAGCGCTTGCTCCCCCAATACTCCTATTGATCACTTCTATACCGATCAGACCTTCCAATAAATCAGGAAATGCAACCGATGCATTATAGCCAATACCGATACTGTCTCCAATAACCACAATTCGCCGCTGTAGGTCTCCGCCTCCTGCCCCGCTATTCGAGCCACCGCCTCCGCCACAACCAACGAGCGTTGTCACAAAAAGGAAAGTGAAAAAATATTTAAGTGTGTTCACTGGTCAATTTGTTCAATATTTTAAGGGTTTGAACTATAACTAAATTTAGTTCATTTTTCCGTTGAATAAGTATATTAAATTCATAAACACACAGGCTTAATTGGCAGCGCTTTTAATTGACACTTCACAATCACCCACTATCGCTCAATGACACTCGAGCGGCGCTGCAAAAGATTGATTCTCAAGTTCAGAGCACAACAAAAAGTTGCCTAACTAAATTATTGCACATCATCGGCGTTTACGGACATTAGTCCATTTGACATTCAATTTTTAACGAGATATTGTTAAAAGCTTAACCTCTAGTTAAATCGCCTAGGAAATCATGTTTCAAAACAAAACCTCGTTCTTTTTGTATTGCTTAGTTATAGGTACATTATCTTTTTCGGCGAACGCTGAAGAAGAAAAGCTCATATTCAAACGCACGCCGGTACATTATATCGCCGCCTTGGGTAACCCGATGTCTAGCGAAGGTATCGGGGCAGAAACATGGGGCATTTGGCGCAAAGATCCAGGTCTGCTAAACACCAACAATGAAGATTTAGTAGAAGACTGGGATTTTGATAAATCAGATTGGTGGATTGGCGAAAATGGGGCGGTGATGGAACCTCCTTCGTTCCCACTTCCAGCAGGAATGTACCTGGTTACCGGCACTCGAGAAACAACAGCAATGTTAACCATTCATCCTATTGATGGACAGGGTGAGCAGCGCTGGGAATTGGATGACGACGCGACACTCTATGATGTCACTCACTTACCTTGTTTATCAGCGCGTTACCAGCCTGAGACAACGAGTGTTCTATGTTTACCCAGCAGCTTACCAGAAGCGGCTTTCCCTATGTCGTCGGGTGGTGAGTTACCCGACGTTGAAAACTGCGACAAACAAGATTATTCGGTATTATTTGTGATCGCGATAAGAGTGTAAGGTCAGCTTTATTTTAAGAAATAAGGCGCCAAGGGGGCGCCACTAATAATCACTCCGTAGAGCAAAAAATGTTCTAACACCTTAAAACGGGTAGGTGAAAGGCAGTGTATCTCGCCCAATAACGAATTCGGGTCACCGCAACAAGTCTGCGTTCCAGACCAAACACCCTCAAAGAGTAATGTATTCATCGTGTTAGCATTAGATCCACTCCAGATACCGGCGGCGGAGCATTCACCGCTCGAACAAGTCTTTAGCTCCCCAATTCGCCAGTTCATGGCGCATCAGTTATACCTCTCTAGATGCCAACTTAAATCCGATGGGCTCTCCAGTTAATCTACCTATTATCACGCCTTAAGCTCTGCTCTGAATTTCCGGAAAACGTAATTTACATTGTAGCTTCTGACTGTGTACCGGGCGTAGCTCAGAGAACGACATGAATAGTTTCGAGAGTAAAAGTAAGAAAAAATCCGATTTCATGCCTTATATATAGCTACTTTAAAAAATGTACCCACCTCCTGTCTGGAACTATAGCTCATAACCAACAGACTATCACCATTTGGACGAATCCAGCTAGTCAAACTGGTTAGATAGTTAATCGTTGACGAACCCGTTTCAACCAAGTACTTGGTTAAAACGTGGCCTACTACGCACTAAACCACTGTTGAGTAAAAGCGGCAAAATCAGATACCACCGCCGATCTTTCTTGTTTTGGTGACACCAACCAAATTTCACCATTGGTGGTGGTTTCAATCAATGGCCGGGTGGTTAACGCACTGCCATCATAACTCATACTATTCGCCGGCTTAGAGGCCAGCAGAGAGTACCCCAAACCATTACCCACCATGCCCCGCACGGTTTCGAATGAAGGAGACCAGTAGGCGATATTCGGTGTTAAGCCATGATCTTTAAATACTTGTGTGAAATAGTCTCGGCTAGGTGCTATATCCAACAATACCATGGGTTCTGCTGCTAGATCATGCAGAGATATTTCATTTAGTTCAGTCAGCGGATGCGCTGCAGGCAGTACCACATGAGGCACCACGGCTTGCATCAGTTGACAGTCAAAAGATTCGCTTTCTTCAAAATCGTACATCAAGGCAATATCTAGGCGCCCTTCGTTAAGTCCGTTTATCAGTTCAGGTTGTGAACCTTCAAATAATTGGAAGTCAACGCGTTGCTTTTGTAAAAACTCAGCCATCAATTTGGGCATGAAATAGGGCCCCAAGGTTGAATAGCACCCGACTCTTAGCGTATTGGCTTCATCACTTTCTGAGCTGTCTGCACCCGATATAAAATTATCAAGATCAACCGTCTTACCGTAAGCACGATTGGCATAGACCAAGGCCCTGCCTTTTTCTCTATAGCGAATACCTTGGGTTTTACCAATAAAAATATAATGAGAGCCAAACTGAAAATGCTCGTCAATTTCACAGTCAAAATTGACCAAGGCATTTTCCAGCATTGGCGCACCGGTTTCTCCTGTATCCCAAGCGGCGCAGCTAAAGTGATCCCCATCTTCGGTCGGAATTCGGCCGGCAAAGGTATCAGACACATGAGATTGATCGTCGCCCAATACATTAACGCACATCACGCCGTTGTTACGTAGCGCCTCACAAGCTCTACTTTGGTGGTGCACACAAACCAATAGTGAGGGTGGATCGGCTGAAACAGAGCACATAGCACTAACCGTAACGCCCTCTTTGCCGTGGTCTCCGTCTGTAGTGATAACTGACACAGTACAAGCAGCGTGGCTCATTCCTTCTAAAAATTGATCTCTACTCATTGGTTTACTCGTTTATGAACGTTAAACAACCTTGCAATTACTCGTTACTCGTCACCCGGCACACCGTAGCTCGGTGCTGCGCTCGGGTTCAAAGCGCGCATAGTGTAGTCGGCCGCCTGGGGTTCGTACGCCTTCCATATATCCAGAAGCTCGCCCACGGGCTCCCCTTCACTCCAATCGACGCGTAAGTCGACCAGCGGCCAGCTTTGTTGGTGCGCAACTTTTAAGCCTGATGAGTGCGTAGGCCCTTCTTCGCCGCCCGCGTCCACGCCTGCTTTAAGTGCCAAGATTAAGCGCTCTGCCAAATGTAAATCAATGCCGGCAGCAAACGTGTCAACCATCGCTTGTGGCACCTCTAAAGAAGACAGCAAGTTACCCGCTGCGATGCAATGCTCTCCTTCAACTACTCGGTTGGTCCCTAGAATTTCGGTACCCGTATGATGCGCCCTTCCACCGCGTGTATCCACGACGGTTAGTTGTCTAAAAGCAATATGCTCTCTTCCGATTATCGCTCTTTCTAGTGCTCTGGCTGCGGAATCACCTTCCTCCAGAAAATCTAAAATTAGCGGACCCAAGCTAGGGTCTGTGACGTTCTGTGTTGCAACGGCACCCACACCTGCTCTAACCCATGGGCAGCGGCTCGCCACACAAATACTGGAAGTGGTGATCGCCACCCCTGTCATATTGGTTCTTTCGCAATGGCCTACTATTGAAAATGTCATTTTTAGTGGTCTATTATTAAAACGTTAGGTTATTCGGTTAACTGTTTGGCAACATACTGCGTGAACTCGTGGTTTTCACGCTCGAGCCAACATAAGGGCCCTGCTGTTGATAGCGGCGCCTGCGCGCCGCGGAAAATTCCCTCGACCACGCCTTTGTCTTCTTCGTTCACTTCTTCTAAGAACTCGATGACGTCACTGATGAAAAACTCAGGATCTTCACAGGCCGCGAGCACTTCAGGGGCCAACGCAGCACCAAATCTAATCTGCACCTTATCATGCCCTAAGGGCTGTAAAGACAGATACCAAAGATGATCAGGCGCCAAAGTAATCATGTGTGACGGAAAGATAGTTGGCAACACAGAAGTAATACGCTGATCACCCTTTAGTCGCGTGTTATCCGGGTGGGCATTGCCCACTGGCGCTGTCGACTCTTTGGTAAAAGTTTGATAAGTAAACGCGGGATTGGGAGGTAATTCGGAAAAACGCGTATTGTCTGCATTAAAATGTCCACCGACGGTTGCTCTATGAGTCACCGGCAAGTGATAACCTTCCATGAAATTCTCAGTCAGCATTTTCCAGTTGGTGTTCCATATGTGGTCTTGCTGCTCAATCTGCACATAATCGCCCATGTGGTAGTCCTTCACCACATCTTGTAGCTCCGCTAAGCTTGCGGCCACTGAATCGATGTCTTTGCTTAAAGTGACGTAGATCCACCCTTCCCATATCTCGCAGCGTACACTCACCAAACTGTAGTCTTTTTTATCGAAATTCGGCCTATCTTGCATGTGCGGCGCGCCCACTAGTTGCCCATTAATCCCGTAGCTCCATGCGTGATAAGGGCAAACAATGAGCTTATTCGGGCACTCGCCTTTTTCTCCCGCGAGCAGTTGCATCATGCGATGCCGACAAACGTTGGCAAAGGCATTGATGCCGCCATCTTCCTGTCGAATGATTGTTATGGGCTGCGAACCTATTTGATAATTTAAATAATCACCCGCATTGGGAACGGCATCTTGCCTTCCGGCACAGAGCCATTGTTGATTAAATATTTGCTGCTGCTCAAGCTGAGATATTTCCTCTGAGGTGTACATTTCAGGCGGCATTGCCGTTGCCGCAGTTTGCGGCAACGCAGCCAGTTTCTTTAAGCGACCTAGCACTGTTTTAAGGCTAGGCACCTTAGCAATAGGTGACTTGATAGGCGTTTTAGGCACTGTTCAACCCTTCAATAAGTTGGAGAGGAAAGATTAAAAGCTAGGCTTCGTCGTCAGGAATAATCGCTTCAACGTCAATTTCCATTACCATTTCAGGTAAGGCCAAGCCGTCAATGATTAAACCCGTTGAACAAGGATGCACGCCTTTAAGCCATTTCCCAATCACGCCATAAACTTCTTCACGATAAGCGCGATCGGTAATGTAGATAGTGGTTTTACAGATGTGATCAAGTTTTGAACCGGCTTCTTCTAACAACGTTTGCACGCATTGCATTGCATTTTCAGTTTGCGCAGCAGGATCGCCAACGCCAATCATGTTACCGTCTAAATCAAAGCCGGTCTGCCCGCGCAAAAACACGCGATTGCCAGCCCGTACTGCCATGCACAAATCATTGCTCATGGTTTTGTCGGGGTACATATCGCTGGTACTAAACTTTCTAAATCGTTGATGTGCCATAATAATTTATGTTTATATAATAAGTTAAAGTGTTATTTTTGTTGAGTTATTTTGTCTGACAAACCCGCAGCTGTGTGTACGAAATCCATGGCTTCAGTAAAGTCAAAATTATTGTAAACCGCATTCAAATGAGCAAAGGGTGGGGACTGAGCAAATAATTGGAAGGTGATTTTATGCCCTGCGTAATCTGAATTAACCAGGTCACGACCAAAGGCCAGTAACTTGCGTCTATCAGAAGAATCCCAAAACTCGTTGATTGTGTAAAACTTCTCCATCCAGGGCGGTGTTTCGCCTTGTTCAAACGCGGCTGCATTTGGGGTCACACACACTTGCCCACCGCATAATTCACGCGTTAGGTGGATCATTTCAGGGAACTGAGAACAAGCCAGCACTCTGCCGGTATATAACAGCGATTGGTTTGGCATTAGCAAATCGCGTGGGCTTTTTTCTGCCATGGCGATCGAAGCAGTTAAATGCGCATTGATGCCTTCACGATAACAAACCAGTTGCGCTATCTTCTCCCGAACGGCTGGTTGGTGATGCAAGCCAGTCTGCTTAATGTTGAACATCGCGGTGCCGATTAATAAATCAGCAATATGTAAAATGCGCAATGTGAATGCATAAGCGCTGTAACGATGGAGGGTACCGCGAATAAAGGAAGCCGCACGGGTATGCTGGTAGAAAAGCACGTCTTCCCATGGAATCAAAACGTTATCAAATATAAGCAAGGTGTCGACTTCGTCAAAGCCATTGCTTAATGGATAATCCGCTTTGCTTTTACCTGGCACGCCGGCAAAGCCGCTGCGGCAAATATGCTTTAAGCCCTTGGCGTTCATAGGACAGATGAAGCCCAATGCGTAATCAGACAACTTGGCATCACCCCAGTTAGCAATGGTGGGCTTAACGAAAGCTTGGTTGGCGTACGCTGCCGCTGTTTCAAACTTGGCGCCTCGCACTACAATACCTTCGTCAGTTTCCTTGACTACGTGCATGAGCATATCTGGGTCTTGGTCCTGCGGCGCTTTAGAGCGATCGCCTTTCGGATCAGTGTTGGCTGAAACGTGGAAGGTATCGGTTGCGATTACCTTGTTGATGTGATTCTTGATATTTTCACTAAAGCGAGGGTCCACTTCATCTAAGATATCACTGCCGTCATATAGTGACCACATCTCACCCGCCGTTTCGTCACCTACTCGAGTGACTACACCGCCAATATCTTTCATTATGGTGGCAACTGACTCACGTTTTTTAGCCCAGTCATCCTGTGTCTTTGGCATTTTTAAGCCAATCGCGAATTGCTCGCCATTCTCTTCAAAAGTCATGGCTTCACGCGTACCTTCTTCGTGCGCCATGTCATAGATGCGCGCTCGTACGTCAACGATCGGTTTAAAAGCAGGATGTGTTGTGACATCGTCTACCTTCTGGCCATCCATCCACACATCACGTCCATCACGAATCGACTCTCGGTACTGATCTCCTGTTCTTAGCATTGGGTCACTCTCAGATAATTATTTGATGTGTGCATTGTACAAACCCTTGCATACAAGATAAAATATTTATTACCTACTTAATGCATAGCTTTAATCTTGTTTAAATACTCTCTCCGTCAGCTCGAATATTTTGCCAAAACGGCTGAAACCTTAAGCCTGGCCGTCGCAGCCCGTGAGTTACATATTTCGCAGCCCTCGATTTCAACCGCGATCACCAAGCTGGAAGACGGGCTAGACGTGCAACTATTCAAACGTCATCATGCCCAGGGCGTCTCGCTCACCTCAGCGGGTGCACGCCTTTTGATAGAAGTAAAAGCGCTACTGAGTCACAGCGAAGACCTACAGCAAAGTGCGTTAGGCTTGGCCACACAAATGCGTGGCCGTTTGCATATAGGTTGTTTCGGCCCGATTTCAGCCTTGTATTTACCTAGTATCATCACAGGGTTTCAAGCACTGTATCCAGAAGTGGAGCTAAATTTGTATGAAGCAGATACAGATACGCTATTGAGCGGCATTGAAGAAAATCGTTATGATGTCGCACTGGTGTATCAGCTAGATGTGCCGACTTCAATGAAATCGGAAACTTTATTGAATCTAAAACCACATGTCATTGTCGCACCTGATCACCCGTTAGCGAATCAAGGCACTGTGAGTTTGAAAGCGTTAGCGAAGCATTCCATGGTGCTATTGGATTTGCCTCGTAGTCGTGAATATTTCTCATCACTATTTGAAGCGCATAACTTGACCCCTACCGTCAGCATGAGATCACCTTCGTTTGAAACTGTTCGATCACTGGTCGCCAATGGCGCTGGTTTTTCGGTATTGGTTACGCGCCCCACTCACAATACCTGCTACGATGGTAAGAAAGTGGTGCAACTTGAGTTTTCTGACGATATCCCATTGACAACAATTGTATTGGTGCATTCTAATAACACTCGACAAACACGCCTACACTCTACTTTTGTCGCCTATTGCCAATCTCAATTTGCGCTGTTAACCCAAACCTAATCCTAGGTCTAACCAAACAATTTAAACCGTACCGAGAAATGATCAAACTTGATAGCCAAGCTCTTTTATCTAAACTCATTGCCTTTGATACCACCAGTCGAACCAGTAATTTAGAACTCATAGATTTTGTCCGCAACTATTTGGACGGCTATGGCATCGTCTCAACTTTATTACACAACGATGCGGGCGACCGGGCCAATCTATACGCCACCATCGGACCTGACGACATCGGCGGCATTCTGTTATCTGGCCATACCGACGTGGTACCGGTTACGGGTCAGGCGTGGGACACAGACCCTTATCAGTTGATAGAAAAAGACGGTTTATTGTATGGCCGCGGCAGTAGTGACATGAAAGGTTTTATTGCTAACGTGTTGACTAATGTGCCTAAAATGACCGCGAAAGAACTGACGACCCCCATTCACATAGCCTTGTCTTACGATGAAGAAATAGGCTGCGTGGGGGCCAGGGAAATGGTTGAAAAGCTCCAATCATTAGAAGTAAAACCCAAAATGGGCGTGATTGGGGAGCCGACGTTAATGCAGAGTGTTATCGGCCACAAAGGCAAACGCTCGTTTCGCGTTAAGTTTACGGGCTACTCTTGTCACTCGGCTTATATTGACGACGGTGTAAATGCTGTGGAGTTCGCTGCTCATTTAGTGGTATTCATTCAAAAAATGAATGAAAAGATACTTAAACGAGGCATGACTGATTCAGGCTATTCAGTAAAGCACTCCACTTTCCACACGGGTTCAATAAATGGCGGAACGGTCATAAATATTGTACCTAAAGATTGCCAGTTCGATTTTGAAATTCGCCACTTGCCACAAGATGATATCGTGGTTTTGTTGGACGAAATAGAGCACTACGCAATGAATGAAATATTGCCAAAAATGCAAGCAAGGAACGCCGCCAGTAATATCGAATTTGACACCTTATCCGCTTACCCCGGCTTACACACCCATGCCGATGCTGATTGTGTGAAAATGGCATGCGACTTAACTAGTAACCCCTGCACTGGCGAAAAAGTAAGCTTTGGTACTGAAGCGGGATTATTTGAAGATTTTCTCGACATTTCTTGTGTAGTGTGCGGGCCCGGCAGCATAGAGCAAGCCCATAAACCCAATGAATTCATCAGCCATGGCCAATTAATAAAAGGTGAATCATTTATTCACAAGCTTACTCAACAATGTCTTGCCTAAAAACCTAACGCTCACCGGATCATTATCACCCATATAAAGGACAATTTACCGATACTTATAGGGCAATCTGGCTTTTCCAAGGACACCATAAAGTACTACGAGAAACTGGGTTTACTTGATCCGGATGTCTATGAATTAATCGACACTAATCTTACGACACTTAGCGCATATCTCAGAACTTAAAATCGTGGGATTTACGCTGAAGGAAGTTGCGACTTTATTAAACGCCTTCGAGCAAACAACCGAATCATGGGCAAGGCTACCGACACGGTTGACTGAAAAAGTTACACAAATTGGTACAAAGGCCACGGCTGCTTGAAAATAAAAAGCGTCGCTTCTCAAGATCAAGCTTGCGACGGCGACCGTGCCACCTACGAAGGGCTTTCAGATTGCATTAAAAACCGTGTAACCAGGTAGATTTATCTTGCGGTATTCTTGCAGAAACAGGTTCGCTTACAAAATAGGCCTTTGATTTTAAACAAAAATATAATGATTAAAGTCGCGCTTATGATGAAGAAACCAATTGAAGAAAAATGAAAATAAACCGCTACGCCGAACACGCCAGCTATACCTAGCAGGGCGAGAAAAGGCGTTGCCGCACAACAACCAATGCATAAAAAAGCGGCAATCCAAACGAATCTCTTCGGTGAACGCAATTTCATATCTTTTATCTCTCGTTTGTTGAAAGAAGTTTTATCCTAAGCTATGGAGTAAGGTCCACGGTCAAGCAGAAAGCCTCATCGTTTTGTTTTTAAAAGATCAATCTTGATCCATTAAGCGCCTAAACGAGTACACTGACATTAAATTGTCATAATTGTATGTTTTACTAGAGGGTTCTTGTATACGTAAACATAACTGAATCTGTCCAAATGCTAGTACTCATTCTTGAAGATAATAAAGCCATTAGAGAAATGCTAAAAATGGCGCTAACAAGAGAGAAACACAGCACCATTGAGGCCAGCGATGTAGCCCAGGCAAAAGAGGCGAGCTTGAGCAAAGAGCCCGATCTAGCCATTGTAGATTGGATGCTGCCAGATAGCCCAGGCACCCATTTCGTGCGCTGGGTAAGGCGTCAACCTACCTTGTCTACTTTACCCATCATTATGCTAACGGCCAAAAATCAAGCTAAAGACACTATAGCTGGGTTAGATGCAGGCGCAGATGATTATTTATCTAAACCTGTCGCGATTGACGTATTAATGGCTCGCATTCGCGCGCTCGGCCGCCGCCCTAAGATATTTCAAGCTGACAACCATCAAACCACGTTTGGGCCGATCATTATCAACACCGCTTTACACGAAGTTAGCGTGAACGGCAACGCCGTCAAAATAAACAAAACCGACTATAATTTGCTGGCATTTTTAATCAGCCACCCTAACCGCGTTTGGTCTCGAGCCCAACTGCTTGATAGGATTTGGGGACAAGCAGCCTATTTGGACGAACGAACTGTGGATGTACATATCTTACGCCTTAGAAACGCGTTAAAACCGCATAAGGTGGACAAGCTAGTGACCACTGTTCGCGGCGCTGGATACCAGCTTAAGGAAACAATCAGTGGAACTTGAAAAGCGGGCATTATGGGCTGCTATATTACTGGCGGCTTTAATTGGTAGCATAGTGGGTAACTGGTTAATCGCTATCGCGTTGCCATGTGCGATATACATCGCATGGACATTACATAAGCTTTGGGAGCTTGATCTTTGGATTTCTAACGGCGCTAAGAAGGGTTATTCACCCGAAGGCGGCACATGGGAAAGCATCGCCACCAAAGTACTGCTACGAAAAGCAGACGATAAAGCGCGTAACAACAAGTTATCAAAACGCGTCAAAGCCTACCGCGACACGGTATTGGCCCTACCCGACGCAGCCATAGTACTCAACCAAAATTTAGAAATCGAATGGGCCAACCACCCAGCCACCCACCTGCTAGGCGTCAGTAAGAACGACTTGGGGTTTCGTATTACCAATTTAATAAGGCAACCCAAATTCGTGTCGCACATAAACGCTGAAAAGGAGCAGCCCTTAGAGATTGAGTCGCCGATTCACGAAGATACTATCTTGTCAGTACGGGTTGTTAGCTTTGGACAGGATCAAAAGCTTTTACTAGCCAGAGATATCAGTGAGCGCATTCATTCTAGACATGCGCTGCAACACTTTGTAGCCAACGCCTCACACGAGCTCAAAACCCCTTTAACAGTGACATCTGGCTATATCGACCTGCTCAAAGGCGACGCATTACTGCCTGAGGCTTTACACGCGACAGTAGACCAACTACGTACTCAAACCGACGACATGGTGGAGTTAATTGAAGACTTGCTCACACTCTCGATGATGGAGGGCAGCAGTTTTGAAACATCTGAAGAAAACGAGATTGATGTCAGCGCCATGTTATTGAGCATTCTTGAAAACACCAAACGACCCAACATTAAAGGTGATTACACATTTGTTACCCACTTAAACGACCAATTAAAACTGCTGGGCTTGCCCACCGACATAAAAAGTATTTGTACCAACTTGGTTGAGAATGCCATCAAGCACAACCCCTCAGGCACTACCATTACTATAACGTGGCAACTTAACACCGACAATCAGGCTCATTTATCGATAAGTGATAACGGCGTGGGCTTCGATGCCGAAAGCGCCGAGCTAATCACTCATCGCTTCTACCGCATTCCCAGCAAAAACGACAGCAAAGGATCAGGCTTGGGCCTAGCCATTGTCAAGCATGGCATATCTCAACATGGCGGCACCTTAGAGATCCACTCTTCCCCCAATAAAGGCGCACGTTTTAGCGTGGTGTTCCCATTAGAGCGCTCTTTAATCTAAGTCGCTAGAAAGGTGTCATAAAGGTGTCATATTTCAAAGTTAAATTACCCGCTTGATAATTACATATAGATATTTAACTAAATATGAAGATGAAAATAAAAGGCATCTCGATGCTGGTTTTAGGTTCTGCTGCTTGCGCTTATACATTAGCGGTTAATGCCGCCGGCCGTGACACTATTAATATTGTAGGCTCTTCTACTGTTTATCCCTTTGCGACAACGGTAGCCGAAACATTCGGTAAAAAGACCCAGTTCAACACGCCTAAAATTGAATCTACAGGTTCTGGCGGTGGCATGAAGTTGTTTTGCACAGCAACAGGTATTAATACGCCAGACATCACCAATTCCTCTCGGCGCATCAAAAAATCTGAGCTAGACATGTGTCATGCCAATGGCGTAACACAAGTCACTGAAGTATTGGTTGGTTATGACGGCATCGTTATCGCGAATAGCAACAACGCACCCGATTTCGAGCTATCTTTAAAAGACTTATATCTAGCCTTGGCTAAAGATATTCCTGCTAGAGATGGCAGCGAAACTTTAGTACCTAATCCCTATCAAATGTGGTCACAAGTGAATGGAGAATTACCTGCCATTGAAATCGAAGTGTTAGGCCCTCCTCCCACTTCTGGCACCCGTGATGCTTTTGTTGAATTAGCGATGGAAGGGGGTTGCAAAACATTCGATTGGATTAAGGCAATGAAAAAAGCAGACAAGTCAAAGTACAAATCTGTTTGCCACACTGTTCGTGAAGACGGTGCTTATATCGAAGCAGGTGAAAATGACAACCTAATTGTGCAGAAATTAGAGAAAAATGAAAATGCATTAGGTATCTTTGGTTACAGTTTCCTTGAAGAGAACAGCGACAAAGTCAAAGGTGCTTTAGTCAGCGACGTAGCACCTGAGTTTGAGTCTATAGCCGATGGCTCTTATCCCATTTCTCGCCCTCTTTACTTCTACGTAAAAGGGGCCCACGTTGGCACTATTCCTGGTGTAATGGAATTTATTACTGAGTTCTTAAGCGAAGATGCGATGGGCGAAGACGGTTACTTAACCGATAAGGGCCTCATTCCAATGGGCGACGAAGAACGAGCTGATTGGAAAACAAAGGTAACAAGTTTGACTAACCTAAGTCTTTAAAAAGTAATGTGCAGGCTATCAAAACTGCCGTGTCGGAAAAATAGCCGCGATTCAAGCGGCTATTTACCGGTATACCCACACGCACACTAAAACAATCAAAATGACTGTATCCGCCCTCCTTTTAGTGTTACTTGCGTTAACTGTTGCGTCGTGGATGTTCGCTAGACAGCGCGCCAGTCTGTTACGGCGCAACCAAAAACTGCATTCTTTACCGCGCTATCACGGCAATTTTTCGGCTTTATGGTGCGCATTGCCCGCCTTAGTCATTCTAATCCTCTGGACAGCCATTGAACCAACGGTGATCAACGGCATCATGTCCGAGCACATCAGCGCGACATCTACTGAAATTGAAGAGTCGCAAGTCGGCCTAATTTTCAATCAAATTCAGTTGATAGAAACCGACCAACAATTGGCGCAAGCCAATGAGGTTACTCGTCAACTGAGCATTAGTTACCAAAGTCTCCTCAAAAGCAGTAACCTATATAAAACTCTGCTAACAATTTTAGTAGCAATTGCTGGTGCACTCATCAGCTTGAGGCTAGTAAAGCCGCATTTTAAAGCGCGCAATTCAGTAGAAACCATCATACTGGGCTTACTCGTCTGCGCCTCTTCAATTGCAATACTGACTACTGTTGGCATCGTGATGTCGGTATTATTTGAATCCATACGCTTTTTTCAAAGCGTGCCGATCACCGACTTTTTGTTTGGCACCCATTGGAGCCCCCAAACGGCTATTCGGGCTAATCAAGTTGGCTCTACGGGTTCTTTTGGCGCTATTCCACTATTGGCAGGCACGTTCCTAATAGCCCTGATAGCCCTATTCATAGCGGTTCCTTTTGGTTTAATGTCTGCAATTTATTTATCAGAATATGCCTCGCCAACGCTACGCTCTATTGCGAAGCCAGGGCTCGAGGTACTAGCGGGTATACCGACGGTAGTCTATGGGTTCTTCGCTGCGCTGACTGTGGGACCGTTTATACGTAATTTGGGTGAAAGCATTGGCCTGAATCCTTCCTCGGAAAGCGCACTCGTCGCCGGTTTAGTCATGGGCGTTATGATCATCCCTTTTGTATCATCGTTATCTGATGACGTCATTAATGCGGTCCCCCAAAGCCTGCGCGATGGCTCATATGCGCTAGGCTCAACTAAATCTGAAACCATTAAAAAAGTGATTATACCCGCTGCACTTCCTGGCATTGTGGGCAGCATAATATTGGCGGCATCCCGCGCCATAGGCGAAACCATGATAGTGGTTATGGCCGCGGGTTTAACCGCCAAGCTCACCGCAAATCCTTTGGAGTCAGTCACAACTGTTACGGTGCAAATTGTCACTTTATTGACTGGCGACCAAGAGTTTGACAGCCCAAAAACCTTGGCCGCCTTTGCCTTAGGGCTATTATTGTTTGTCATTACCCTGCTGTTAAATATGATCGCCTTACACGTGGTTAGAAAATACCGTGAAGAATATGAATAACACTGAGCAAGTAAAGAAGAGCCTAAAAAGGCGTTATGCCAAAGAGCGCCGTTTTAAAGCGTTCGGGTTGTTAGCGATCATCAGTAGTTTTTTATTCTTATTTACCCTACTGTCTGACATAACTATTAAAGCCCTCCCCGCTTTTAGCCAAACATGGATAAATGTAGATATTGATTTTAACGAAGATCAATTAGGCATTGATGCCGCTGACAAAGATAGTTATCAGCAGGGTAACTTTAGAAAGGCGGTGCGCAGCGGGTTCTACGAGTTATTTCCAGATGTGAGCAAGCGTAAGCAAAAAAAAATGCTTTCCGCCCTTATTTCTAGTGGTGCGCAGTACCAAGTAGCAAAACAGTTAATGGCCCAACCTGAGTGGCTAAATACCACTCAGAGCGTCTGGATACAAGCGGATGATCAAGTGGACACTTGGTTAAAAAGCAATGGCGAGGAAGGAAAATTAAATGGCCAACAAGGGCGCTGGATAACCGCCCTGCAACAGCAAAACCGCATCAAAAAACGGTTTAATACCACTTTGTTTACCAATGGTGATTCACGCGAACCAGAACAAGCGGGCTTATTAGGGGCCTTAATGGGGTCAATCTTCACCTTGGCTGTCACGCTGGTTTTGTCGATGACTATCGGTGTGTCCACGGCGATATACCTTGAAGCGTTTGCACCGCAAAATCGAATTACAGATATCATTGAAGTGAATATTAATAATCTAGCTGCAGTGCCATCAATCATTTTTGGCTTACTTGGTTTAGCCATTTTTATTAGTTTTTTTGGTGTGCCCCGTTCCACCCCATTAGTTGGCGGCTTAGTACTTAGCCTAATGACTTTACCCACTATTATCGTTTCTAGTCGGGCGGCATTAAAAGCCGTCCCTCCCTCTATCGTAGAGGCTGCGCTGGGTGTCGGTGCCTCAAAGATGCAGGCGACCTTTCAGCATGCTCTGCCCTTGGCAATGCCAGGCATTTTGACTGGTGGCATCATCGGCATGGCGCAAGCTTTGGGCGAAACTGCGCCACTGTTAATGATTGGTATGATCGCGTTTATTGTGGACGTCCCAGAGGGTATTATGGATTCTGCCACCGTTTTACCAGTACAAATCTACCTATGGGCAGATTCGCCTGAACGGGCTTTTACCGCCATGACCGCTGCAGGCATTTTATTGCTCTTGTTGTTCTTAGTTACTATGAATAGCATTGCCATCATTCTCAGAAAACGTTTTGAACAACGCTGGTAACTAAACTAAACACCGTGAATAACATGATAGAAAACACCAACGATCTCATGGACCATCAAGAAGACACTGTTGGCTCACCGTTGTTATCGGTCGAAGCATGCAAAATGTCTGCCCGTAACGTCGACGTTTTCTACGGCGACAAACAAGCCATCTTTGAGAATAATCTAGATATCGGTAAGAACGAAGTATTGGCCATGATCGGGCCATCAGGTTGTGGAAAGTCCACTTTTTTGAGAGCGCTCAACCGCATGAATGATACTATTTCTAGCTGCCGTGTCAGTGGTGAGATCAAACTCGATGATGAAAACATCTACAGCAAAGAAATTGACCCAGTACTGCTTAGAGCCCGTGTAGGCATGGTTTTTCAAAAACCTAACCCATTCCCTAAATCTATCTACGATAACGTCGCTTATGGCCCACGGCTGCACGGATTGGCTCGTAACAAAGCAGAGCTCGATGAAATTGTTGAGTTAAGTTTAAAGCGAGCGGGCTTATTCAACGAAGTTAAAGATCGCCTAGCCGCGAGTGGAACGGGCCTTTCTGGTGGTCAACAACAACGCCTGTGTATTGCTAGAACCATTGCGGTAAGCCCAGAAGTTATCCTAATGGACGAACCCGCATCGGCCTTAGATCCTATCGCTACAGCCATCATTGAAGAATTGATCGATGAACTACGTGAGAATTTCACAATTGCTATTGTGACCCACTCCATGCAGCAGGCAGCCCGAGTGTCTCAACGCACTGCTTATTTCCACCTCGGCCGTATTGTCGAAGTTGGAGAAACAAATCAAATATTTACTAACCCTAAACATCAATTAACCGAAAACTACATTACTGGCCGCTTCGGTTAAGCTAAGAGGACACAAAATGGAAACAGATCTGCATATCAACCAACACATTTCACGGCGCTTTAATAAAGAACTTGAGCAATTGCGTACTAAAGTACTTGAAATGGGTGGTGTGGTCGAACAACAAGTAGTAGATGGCACTAGCGCACTAGTAGATAGCGACGCAGAGCTCGGTGCGAGGGTGGTGCAACGCGACAAAGAAGTGAATGCCCTCGAGGTAGCAATGGACGAATCTTGCGTCGATATTATTGCCCGGCGTCAGCCCGCAGCCAGTGATTTACGATTGATCGTCTCTATCATTAAAACCATCACAGATTTAGAGCGTATTGGCGACCAAGCCGAAAAACTAGGCGCTTTCGCGGTACAGCTCAGCGACGAAGGGGTAAGCGCAGACAAATACAGCAACCTAGAAAACATCAGTGAAAAAGCCCTTAAAGTGTTACGCCAAGCTTTGGATTCTTTCGCTAGAATGGATGCTGAAGCCGCATTAGAAGCGGCAAAAATGGACAAAAAAGTAGACAAAGAATACGATGCTATATTACGCCAAGTAATGACCCATATGATGGAAGACCCACGAGAAATTGCCAATGCAATGCGAGTTTTGTGGGCTGCCAGAGCATTGGAGCGTATCGGTGACCATGCCACCAATATCAGCGAGTATGTGGTCTATTTAGTTAAAGGCAAGGACATTAGGCACCTCAGCAATTAAGAAACTCGCAACTATATTAATAAGCTATGCCCGTCTCATCCGGTTTCTTGACCTAGTTCTTTCTTGAGGGCTAAATGTTTTTTAATGGTTTTGCTAAATTGACGACCATGGCTTCGTTGTTGGGCAAGAGAAGCGGTATTTCTCGACTCTTCCAAGATCAGTTTTCGGTAGTTAGTAAGACGGCGTTGATCTAAAACACCACGATCGATGGCCTTTCGTACTGCGCAACCAGGTTCTTTATTGTGATCGCAATCGTTATACTTACATTGAGCTGATAAAACTTCAATATCTTCGAACACAACGTCCAGAGAAGATTCTATTTTTGCCACCTTTAGCTCTCTGATTCCCGGCACATCCATCAATATTCCGCCGCCAGACAATCGATGGAGCGATCTAAAGCTGGTTGTATGTTTGCCTTTAGCGTCGTGCTCTCGTATTGCCCCTGTTTCCATCACCGCTTGACCCGAGAGAGAATTCACAATGGTTGACTTACCAACGCCAGACGAGCCCACCAAGGCAACTGTTGAACCCTCGGTTATCCACGATAACAACCCTTCAAACGAAGCAGTATCTTTCGCGTTTACTAACTCCACAGGCAGGTCACTATTCATTGCCATCACTCTGTCACGATAGTGCTCGGGGTCTGATGATAAATCTGCCTTGGTCAAAACAATGACCGGATCCACACCCGCTTCATCAGCTAAAGACAAATACCGTTCCAATCTAGACTCACTGAAGTCGTCATTACACGAAGTTAGAATAAACAGCGTATCCACATTGGCTGCTAATAACTGGAAACCCACCTTATCACCAGCAGCAACACGTTTAAAAACACTCTTGCGCTCAAGCAAGCGGGTAATTCTATCGCCAGAGCTACTCAGTAGGACCCAGTCTCCTACCGTTGGCCGGGCTTCAGCGCTTTCTTTAAACCAAGCCCCTCCGAGTGTAATAGACCACTGCTCAGCGCCGTCTGATGCCACCACATGTGATCGTTGTACTTCAATTATGCGCGCGAATCGGGCACTCTCAATCTCATCAGCAATCAATTGCTGAGTGAAAAAGGGGGATAAGCCGAGACTTAGAAGCGATGCGTTCATAAGACTAATTTACTGAGTAGGCTAAGCCGAATAGATTTAGGTGTTTTAACGTCCGTCTTGACTCTAACGTGAAGTGACTAGCTAGCTTGGATAATCGTGCCATTTCTATCGCGTCGATGGCTTACTTTAAGGCCACCAACATCTCACTTGCACCTTGCGTTATATAGGCTGCATCTACGCCGCCACAAATAAGGGTATAGCCATCTGAGAGATACGGTTTGATCGCCTCAGCGCCTACGCCAAAGTAACCCAAAGGCATCTTAGCTTTCTTGCAACACGCTGTGACCTTCGCAATAGCCGCAATGACTTCGGGGTGATCAATCTCCCCCATTCTATCCATGCTGGCAGACAAATCATACGGGCCAATAAAAATAGCGTCTACGCCCGGCACTTTCACAATCTCTTCAATGCTGTTTACCGCATCGATATGCTCTGCCTGAATCACCACCGCGATTTCGGTATTGGCCCTTTCAACGTAATCGGAGAAATACAAACCATAGCCTTGTGCGCGCCCTAAACCAACACCGCGTGAGCCTTGTGGAGGATACTTGCTCCAACTCACTACTGCTTGAGCGTGCTCTGCAGTGTTCACCTGCGGCACGATAATACCGTCGACCCCTATATCAAGTGCTTTCTTGATAGCGACCTCGTTACCTTGTGCGACTCGAAGTAAGTTAGCACAACGCCCGCCTGTTGCTTGCATAAGGCGCTGCCACTCAAGCGTGGATAGCGGCGCATGCTCTCCGTCTAAAAATAACCAATCGTAGCCACAATGAGAGATCATTTCGGTCACTTCTGGGGAGGGCAAAGTAATCATGGTACCCATGAGTAAATCTAGCTGGCGCAGTCGCTCTATAAACTTCATTTTTTTACGCTTCCCAAATCACCACGGTTCCCGCAATCTTGTCATGCCAACCCTGCTTGCGCTTATCAAAAGCGACCCAGAAAAAACCCAGACCCAGTGGTATACCCGACACGTAGTAGCCTAAGTAACGGATCACAAACTGTCTAGTGGATGGCTTACCGCCAGTTTTAGCATCCACAATTGAAAGATGGGTAAGTAATTTACCTGGTGTCGCTGATTTATAGATCCAAAATGCAAGCACTGCCGCCGCGGGTATAATGTAGTTAAGCAAGGCATCCCAAGCCCCCATTAGAAATGATTCATTTTCCCAGTATTCAGTACCGTAAATCAGACTGAGGATAGGCAAGATAATGACCAAGACACATATCGTATCAATAATTGTGGCGCCCGCTCTAATCCAAAATCCGCCGTAGTTCTGTTCTTCACTCATGGTTGTTCCTTTAATTTGTTTGTCGATAAATCAGTATAGCAACTAATTGCTTAAACGCTAAACCAAGTTTGCGCTTTATCGCCTATTAACTAGCTTTATGGGAATTAAATTCAGCGCCACTGCATTACCCAATAAAACACATACCAAGCCAAGGCTGTTGGTCACACCCCAGATATACCCTTCATAAACCCATGAGATGGCTAATGCGACCACCGGAAACATAACCGTTGCATAAGCTGCTTGATTGGCCCCCAAACGATTAACTAGCGACAGATAGGTCGTAAAAGCGATAACCGAGCCCGGAATAGCCAAGTAGACCAGGCTATAAACATATTCTGGACGTGAATCCCAGGTAAATTGTCCGCCGGCAAGAAAGACGATTAATAACAGCATCGCCGCGCCATAATTCATCCCGTAGGCATTGCTGGTTAGCGGGTTTATGCCATTGCGTTTATGGCGCACTGTGATCATGTTGCCCAGTGAAAAGAAGGCGGTGCCCAAAATCCCCAAACCAAACCCTTTCAGTAACTCGGCAGAAGCGGTGGCATTTTTCACTTCAGGCCAAAATAGTAGGACCAAGCCAATCACACCCAAACACCCAGCTATATATATCGACTTGATGGGTGCAACCCCCCAAAACAATCGATTATTTATCGCATTGAAGAAGATGGCCAAGGAAAAGATGATAGATACCAAGCCGCTGGCCATGCTTTGTGAGGTGTAGTAAAAACAAATGAAGTTAAAACAGAACAAACAACAGCCTTGTAGAAAAAACCAGAGATGATCTTTTAATTGAACGGGCTGTAAACGCCGCAGTATCAGCAGACCTAACATCATGATGAAGCCAGCTATGGCAAAGCGGTAAAAGACCGAAACGACCAAATCAACACTGCCGATTTGTAGCTTGATGGCTATCCACGTGGTGCCCCAAATAATAACCGTGACGGCGTATAAAAACAAACTCATGGGATACAACAGAATGACGAAGGAAACGTCTAGCCTAACTTAACTTGGCCTACCTATCTACGGGATGGCGACCTGAAAATAGGATTTCTAATGCTTTAAATGCTTTGATGCCCAAGTTGCCGGCTAGATCGACAGATAAGGCGTTATTGAAGAAGTATTCCATGTCTAAATCTATACCGATAGCCGCAATACTAAAGTCTCGGCGACGGCTCCATTGATGCACTACCCGCAGTAGATGATGATGCAGGTATTCTTCGCCATTAGTTTGCCCGGTGGCGCTGTCCATCGGCGCGCCGTCAGAAATCATCACCACGCATTTTCTCGACTCTTCGCGATTAGCCAAACGTTCACAAGCCCATTGCATGGCTTCGCCGTCCAAGCCCTCTCGGTAGTGAGAAGTGTGTAACATGGAAGAAATACCCATTCGAGAACGTCGCCAAGGTGTGTCGGCATCCTTGTAAACAATATGCAAGCGATCGTTGAGGCGGCCTGGGTTATCGGGAGCTCCTGCCTTCTTCCACGCTTTTAATGACTCACCGCCACTCCAACCATCGGTTGAAAAGCCCAATATTTCAGTTTTAACGCCTGCCAATTCGAGCGCTCTGCAATATATGTCCACTAACACGGCAACCGTATCGTAGCGTTGCCGCTTCATTGAACCCGATGTATCGACCAAAAAGGTCAGCACGGTATCGCAATGCGGCGAGCTTTTCTCTTTTTTAAAAATTCGATGATTCGCCGGATTTGACACTAATTGACTCAACCGGCGGCCATCAATAAAACCTTCATCTTCACCGAAATCCCAACCAGCCAAATGAGAAATGGCGAATAGGCGCTTCAGTCGCTGCGCTAAACGGGGAATACTGATGGCCTGTGCTTTGATCAGTGTATCTAATTCGCGCCGCAAGGTCTCTCTTTGTGCGACGCGATACATTTTCTCTCCTGTTATTTCGCGGTCGTAATCGGTCGTAAACACTTGATATAACTCACCGAACTCATCTGCTACCGCGAAAGCGCCCTCACCTACTCTGCCCGCCGCTTCTTGATAACGATCATCCCGGTCGTCTGAGGGCGGCATAGGCAAACGTATTCGCACCACCGCTGCATTATTCTCATCTAAACTGCCTGTGGCTTCGGCGGCCAATTCACTAATGGTATTGGCTATATTGAGTGCGTAAACACTGTACTCAGATTGATCTTGTAGATGCGTCCGTAGCTTGAGTAAATCTTTGCCAATAAGCGGCGCGAGTTTATATCTTACGTGCTCAAGGGCCAGTTCTATTTCAGGGTCGGTAACCTGTTTGATCAATCTTGAACGAACGATATGGGTTACGCCGTAAATCAACTCACCGAGTTCATTTTCCAACAAAGTATCGGCTCGACATTGCCCACACCACCGCTCGAACGCATCTTGCATATTTTTGCGAACACCGACATATATAGCGGGCACCAAGGCTTCCGTTCTAAGCTGCTCTAAGGTGTCAAACACCAAACGCGCTACATCGTCGTCTTCTGGCAACTTAGATCTGTGTAAGGCTCTATCTGAATACGATAAACGAAGCGCCATCGAGTCGGTAACACCGCGCACTTTTGCCAATGCATCTGTGCTGGCATCAACAGCCAACAAGGGGGAATAAAAGTTAACTGGCGCACCTTGCTCGAACAACCGCTGTTGACGATACTCGACACGGCTTTTACCGACGATCGCACGAATGGAAGCAGCACAGTGGCGCTCCAAACGGCGACGGCGTAAATGTTCGTTGGTTACTGACATCCTTGATTAATGTCTAATATTGCGTTGATTAGATTAAGCCTAAGCCGTTTCGTCGCTGGCTATCGATTCTTCCAGGTCGACATTGAAAGCGCGTTGGTAATACTCTGCAATCAACGACCGTTCAGCATCGTCACACTTGTTTAGAAATGATAATTTAAACGAATACGCAACATTGTTAAATATCTCGTTGTTTTCAGCCCAGGTAATAACGGTTCTAGGCGACATCACCGTAGAGATATCTCCTGCTTCAAAGGCCTTACGCGTCAAATTAGCCACACCCACCATCGATTCAACCAATTCTCGGTTACCTCGCGTAGATTCGACTTGCGCCATCACGATATTGATTTCCTCTTCAGCGGGCAAATAATTAAGCGTTGCGACAATACTCCATCTGTCTACTTGTGCTTGGTTAAGCACCTGTGCGCCGCTGTATAGGCCGTTTAAGTTACCTAGACCAATGGTATTAGCCGTCGCAAACAAACGGAAACCCGCATGCGGGCGAATAACCCGGTTTTGATCGAGCAAGGTGAATTTGCCGTCGCGCTCTAATATGCGCTGAATAACAAACATCACGTCAGGCCGCCCCGCATCAAATTCGTCAAAGATTAACGCAACGGGTCGTTGAAGTGCCCACGGCACAATACCTTCTTGAAATTCAGTCACTTGCTTTCCTTCTTTCAAGGTAATTGTGTCACGACCAACCAAGTCTAATCGACTGATGTGTCCATCTAAGTTAACGCGAATACAGGGCCAATTAAGGCGGGCTGCAATCTGCTCGATATGAGTTGATTTGCCCGTACCGTGATAACCTTGCACCATCACGCGGCGGTCTTTCGCGAAGCCAGCCAATATAGCCAACGTTACATCTTTATTGAACCGGTATGCCTCATCCACTTCGGGGACATGTGCATCACGTGTACTGAACGCGGGCACCATGAGATAAGAATCAATATTGAATAAATCGCGGACGCTAACCTGCGTATCAGGCTGCATAGTTTCTAGTGACGTATCGGTCATGAGATGAGATGGTTAAAATAAAATTGAACGCCATGGCGCAGAGTGTAGCGATTTTAGCGGTTTTTATTCACGCTGGGGCGAATAAGCCTATCGAGGAATTCTATTTCGGTATAAGCCGTTTATTGGGCAATCAAGACATTGTCTTTAGACGCTGTCGATAGGCCACATACAAACCACTGACCCCAATCAATGCCGCGCCAACATACTGATGCGCCGGTATGCGTTCGGCAAACATCACATAGCCGATGAATATCGCCCACGGCAAAACCAAATAGTTAAACGGTTGCAATGTGACAGCAGGCGTCCACTTCAGTGCTTGAATATTGCACAAATGGCTAAATACGCTGCAAAAACACAAAGCCAGTATCCAACCCACCATCTCACTGGGGACCGATTGCCAATTAATTAACACGAGTGGAAAACTAACCGCGAGGCCGACTAAACCGGTATAGAGCAACATTGATTCGGTGCTGTCAGTTTTGGCTGCTTTGCTGGTAAACAAATTGTAAAACGCAAACATGACGGCGCAGACCAACGCCATAAGGCTGTATTGACTAAAAGCGACTGAGCCAGGAGAGATGATAATAACCGTCCCTACGAAACCCACGCAGACCGCAATCCAACGTCGCCATCCCACTTTCTCACCCAATATCCACGGCGATAAAGCCGTAATTATTAGCGGGAATGTAACCATAATAGTATGTATTTCACCCAATCCTATGCTTTTTAAGATGTAGGCAAACAAGAACACCTCAACCACCAACAATAGGCCTCGAGTAATATGCAGGGGTACGCTTTTAACTTGCAGCGCTTCGCTTAGGGTTTTATTGCGCGTCGCGAACCAATAGGCAAAGACGCAAAACGCCACATAACGAAAAAAAATAAACACGCTCAACGGCACAGATGACCCGAGTTGCTTGGTCATGGCATCTTGTGAGGCAAACAAAAAAGTGGCGAGAACCACGAGCATTATGCCTTTGTTTTGTTGTTGCATAACTAAAGTAAATTCTCGTTGATCAAGTTGTTAGGCAGTGTACCTGTTGCGATACACACTGCGTCTTAGTCTAAGGCTTCATGCGCTATTTGTAAGCCATTAATGAAGCGACTTCGTCTTCTAGCACAAGCCAGTGGGTGTGCAAAAGATCAAACGATTGCCAAAAGAATCCGTAATGGACATATCTTTATATCCCCACGGTTGATCCATCACCCCTGGTCTCACGTTTGCATATTGACTGTCATTCAATTGTTTACAATAGGCATCAACATCATCCACTTCTATCCGCAGTGCAGCGCCTGGACAAGCATCACCGTGATGTTCGAATAGGTGTATCGCTCAATCGTCCCTAATTAAACCCATATACAGAGGCATGTCAGGCGCGAAACGGGGTTCAAAAAATAGTTCGAAGCCTAGAAAATCGATATAAAAGTCTTTTGCTTTTTTGTCGTCAAAGCTCCGGAGTATCGGGATCGGCCGTTTCATATTCATCATTGAATCCGTTTAGCCTAGCTTTTGGGAAGAGACAAGCACGCCATCGGCATCACAATATACATAATTACCCGATTCAAAAGTCACATCACCAAAGTGTACTGCCGAGCCCAAAACGCCTTCACCCTTCTTACTGCTTTTTTTGGGTGATGTACCTAAACAAACCACACCAACATCCATGCTGTTGACCATTTCACTGTCACGAATAGCGCCGTTGATAATGATACCGGCCCATCCGTTGCTACGCATAAATTCTGCCAACAAATCGCCTAGCACTGCCACTTTAGAAGAAGCGCCGGCATCTACTACCATTACCCGTTGATTGCCTGGCGTCTGTAATTGCGCCTTTAGTAACGCATTGTCTTCAAAGCATTTGATTGTTTGCACTTCACCATAAAAATCAGTGCGTTGGCCATAGGCTTTAAAGGGCAAGTCGCAGAAGCTAACTTCCTCGTTATAATCGTCAACTAGGTCAGCCGTTTTCATTTTATTTGACTCAAAGGTTTATAGGCCGTCACTTCTATCTCAACCAATATATCGACCAGAAAGTCACTGACCAAAGCAGAGCGCGTAGGGGGGTCTTTAGGAAAATATTCAGAATACACCGCATTGAACCCCGGAAAATCGGCTTTGTTCTTAAGCCACACCATCGACTTAACAATATCACTCAATTCACAGCCCCCTTCAGACAAGATCGACTGAATGCCTTCGATACAAGCCCGGGTTTGCTCTTCGATGGAACCAGTAGTCATCACCTCACCATCCTTAAACGGGATTTGCCCCGTCACAAATACGAAATCACCTGCTCGAATGGCACGAGACAAGGAAAGTGGTCTACCACCAAGCATCATGGGCTCGCCGATCACTTGTTTATTTGGCATAGCTTTCAAACCTAACTGATTGTTTTATAAATATAGTTATGAAATAAATTGACTGGCCCATCTGTTGCGGTCAAAGCCAATATCGTGTCGCAAGTTAATCCAGCTTCACTCTCCGATAAACCGCCGTATTGCATCAAGTTACTGGCTTTGATTTTCATATCTATTTCACTGATTGCTAATTCTGGATCACCCTTGCAATCTTTTCGGGTGGTACTGAGCGTTTCCCCCGACACAGTCACAACGGTTACGCCACTGCCCCACGATAAAGGATAAGCGCTGGCAAATGGATCAGCCACGTTTACCTGCGCTTTGGCGCGTAAGATTTCAGTCCGGTCACGGGCATTTTCATCAAAAGATGACAAGGTGACTTCACCATCTAACAATGCAATAGACACCGTGTGATATAGCGAAAATTTGGCTTGGTATTCACTGCTGGGCTCGGGCCGATCACAGACATCTAAGGCGGCTTGATAGGTATCAATCTCAATTCTCTCGATGGCTTCACCGTTTAGCGCTTGATGCAATTCCAAAGCACAATCGATAGTTGGATGAGTATGGCGACAAGACGGCCATGGCTTGATAGAGGTTAACGGCAATTGCCAAGGATCTTCTGGCCTAGCCAATATCGCCTCAGGAATGGGGTCGACACACATACCTGCGAACATGCCCTTGGGGCCTTCAATGATTTCAGGGGAACCGGTAAACCCGTGCGTTGCTAATTCCGCTGCTAACAAACCCGACTCGGCTGCGCGTCCTGCATGCAAATGCTTACTCATTGCGCCAGTTTCCATAAATTGCCAGAAACCCGAGGATTGCGTACCCGCATTGCCCAAGGCATGCATGGTTTGCTCATCATCTAAATCTAGTAAATGAGCCGCCGCCATGGCTGCCCCATAAGGGCCACAGGTTGCCGTGTTGTGCCAAACCTTGTAATGCGTAGGGCCTACACCAGCGCCAATACGACACATCGCTTCATAACCGTGCAATATGGCCGTGAGTATTTTATCCGCGCTGGCATTCAGTTGTTGCCCTAAAGCCAGTGCAGCAGGTACCACGACACAGCCCGGATGGGTCACTGAAGCGCGATGTAAGTCGTCAGTTTCAGTAATATGGGTTAGCGCGCCCATCAGCAAAGCTTGGCGTTTTAAGTCAAGGTCACTGGCCTTAGCCCATTTAATCAGCGTTTCACCAACCGGTGTGGCGCGACCCGCGTACGCTGCTGCGATCGCATCAAGTGTAAACATTGCAGCCGCTGCATGATCTGCATCACTCACGGGCTTTGCACGAATCAGCGTAATTAATTGGGTAGTGATACTCATGTTAGTCAGTTAATTTGTTTATTAGCAGTGGGTTGGTGAGCTAGGCGTTCTTTAAAACTGCCAGCGCGCGTAAATAAACGGGCTGGTCTATCATCTTGCCGTCATAAGCAGCCACGGCTTTGTCATTGGCACGCGCAGCCTCAAACGCAGCAACTACCGCTTTGGCCCATTTTTGCTCAGCCTCAGTGGCAGAAAATACTTGGTTTAAAACCGCCAATTGATTGGGGTGAATCGCAAACGCACCGCGTGCACCGGCTCTCCTGCCAGTTTTAACCTGTTGCTCGTACGCTTCAAGGTCTTTGTACTCACCAATGGTGGCGGGAAAGCCCAACAACTGCACCCCTATGCTACTGGCAACCAACGCGAGCTCGTTAAAACAATGCACTATAAGGTCAGAATCTGGCTCGCAAGCTAGTGAGTTCGATAGATCTTCTGCACCGACTGTTAAGCCCATCACTCTCGAATGGGTAAAATCAGGCCTTAATCTCAACGCTTGCAATGCGCGTGCATCTTCTATCATCGCAATGCACTGTAAATCACATTGACCTGCTTGGGCTAAGCCCTCCAAACGATCACCTATCGACTTCAATTGACCTGGCCCGTGCAATTTAGGCAAAACCAGAATATCGCAATTATTGGTCAAATTATTTATATCTAAATCAATATCTTGCAAGGTATTATTAATTCTAATTAGTACTTGCTTATTTGCTTGTTTTAAGGCGCTAGCGCCTTGTTCAATCAATTCCCTTGCCGCTTGTTTGCTGCCCGCGGGTACGCTGTCTTCTAAATCTATACAGACGCCATCAGCATTGGAATTCGCGGCCTTCTCGATAAGTTTGGGGTTGTCCGCGGGAGTAAAAAGTATCGACCGTAATCTAATCATAATCTAATTGTCTTTTAGAAAAACCTAATCTAACTCAGCAGTGGCTTGTATCGCCAAACCACCATCGGCATTGGCCGCCCACAAAGTAGCTTTGCCTCGGTCATCAATGTCAACGCCATTCAAACTGAATGACGCCTTATCAAACAGCGGGCTTAATGCCTTGAAATTCAGCTGCTTAATCCGCCTCTCAGGGTTTCTTTGCTGCAACTCTTTAAGCAGCAAAGTGGTTGTCAACGGCCCATGAAACACCAAACCCGGGTATCCTTCAGCGTGGGCATATTCCCGGTCATAATGAATCCGATGCGAATTAAATGTGGCCGCCGAATATCGAAATAACATCACTGAGCTGGGGCTTACTTGGGTTGACCAACTAGGCTCTCTCTCCGCTGAAGGCGGAATTGGCAGTGTTGCACCCGATTTTGGCTCATCTTTGTAAACAATATCATGCTCCTCACTTACGCATAACTGACCGTCACAGCTAAACTCATGCAACAAGGTGACAAAACATAAACTGCCACTTCGCCCTTGTTTTACCGTCACAGTGATGATGCTAGAAACGCACTCCATATGCGCTCCTATTTTCAAAGCCTCGAGAAATTGAATTCTCCCACCAGCCCACATCCGCCTAGGCAAAGCTACCGGCGGCATGAATTCCCCATTACTCGGATGGCCGTCTTCCTTCAAATCATCTAAGGGGGCTAACGGAAAGGTATACATCCAGTGCCACAGTTTCGGCAATTCATCACCCAATGAAAGGGCTTGCCCGTAGCCAATAATAGACTGCATCTGGTCGACCGAGCGGACATCAATGAAACTGCGCGTGGTTTTGGAACGCCCTATCCAACGTTGTAGCACTTCTGGGTCTAAAGTAGGCTTAATCATCATAAATTAGGAAAACTCAGCTCGAAGAGAAACCGAGTGTTCCCCTTCTTTAGGAATGGAGTGACTAGCTCTAGTCGGCTCTTCATCCCATATCACTGGCGGCATTGGCACCGCGACAGACTCTCCTACCGAGTTAATCACTTGGCGGCGTCGCAGCGCCTTATGTTCGCTAAATTCTTCCACCGAGTTAAGGCCGCCAAACGCTATAGAAGCGTCCAACATACGGCGGCGAAATTCAGCTGCAGTTATATCAGCCAGCACTTGATTAATCTCTACGTCCATTTCGCTGCGATTACTGACCCGGTTATTATTACCAGCAAACCGCGCATCTTCGGCCATTGTCTCCCGTTGAAGCACTTCTGCACAAAAACGTTGCCATTCTCGCTCGTTCTGAATCGACAGCACGGTATCAATGCCGTCAGCCGTTCTATAGGCACCGTAAGGCGCGATTGATGGGTGTCGCAAACCCTGCCGTGTCGGTGGCCCTGCCCCAAAGTCATTATGAATCAAAGGCACTGCCATCCATTCCGCTGCCACGTCGAATAAAGACACTTTTAGCGCGGCGCCTTCGCCGGTTTTCTCGCGGCGATATAGAGCCTCCAAAATGGCTGCGTGAGCTGACATGCCCGCGCCGATATCACATATTGATACGCCAATGCGGCCCAGTTCGTTTTCTCCACCAGAGATTCCGACTAAACCAGACTCAGCCTGCACTAAAAAATCATAGGCTTTCATTCCTTCCATCGCCTCGCTCTCGCCATAACCGGAGATATCGCAGGTAATGAGCGCTGGATACTGCTCGCGAAGTTGTTTAGCGCCCAAGCCAATACGATCGGTTGCGCCCAAGGCCAAATTTTGCACAAACACATCGGCTTTAGCCAAGATATTATGCATAACTTGTTGATCAGTCTTGTCTTTTAAGTCCAAAACCAGTGATTCCTTGCCTTGATTGATCCACACAAAATATGAGCTGTCACCTTTGGCCGCTTTGTCGTAAGCCCGGGCGAAATCTCCGCCACTGCGTTCTATTTTTATCACCCGTGCGCCCGCATCGGCCAACCGGGCTGTGCATAAGGGCGCAGCAACTGCCTGCTCGATAGAAACGACTAAACAACCTTCTAATGGATTCATCAGAAACTACGAGGCAAGCCAAGCTCACGTTCTGCGATATAACTTAATATCAGATTGGTTGAAATAGGCGCAATTTGATACAGCCGCGTTTCACGAAATTTTCGCTCTAAATGGTATTCACGACTAAAGGCGAAACCGCCATGAGTTTGCATCGCGGCATCGCCCGCTTCCCAACTGACTTCTGCAGCTAACATCTTAGCCATATTCGCTTCAGCCCCACAGGCTTTTCCATCATCAAACAACTGTGCGGCTTTATCTACCATTAAACTGGCGGCTTGCATCTTTGCATAGGCCTTGGCCAAAGGAAATTGGATACCTTGGTTGCTGCCAATCGGTTTGCCAAACACCACTCTATCGTTGGCGTATTTTGTGGCCTTTTCAATAAAGTATTTGGCGTCGCCTATACATTCAGAAGCAATGAGAATACGCTCTGCATTCATGCCGTCGAGTACGACTCTGAAGCCTTTTCCCTCTTCACCCAATAGGTTTTCTGCGGGTACTTTTAAGTCATCAAAAAATAATTCACAGGCGTGATGATTGATCATGGCATCAATCGGCTGAACCGTTAAACCATTACCGACTGCATCGCGCAAATCGACGATAAACGCTGACATTCCTTCGGTCTTCTTAGCGCATTGGTCCTTTGGTGTTGTACGAGCCAACATCACCATTAAATCTGAATGCTGTACCCGGCTTATCCACACTTTTTGGCCACTGATTAAATAGTGATCGCCTTGCTTTTTGGCCATCGTTTTCAAGTTGGTGGTATCAGTACCGGTGCTGGGTTCAGTGACACCAAAGCTTTGCAATCGTACCTTACCCGAAGCGATGTCGGGCAGATAACGGGCTTTTTGTTCGTCTGAGCCGTGCTTTAATACTGCGCCCATTACGTACATTTGCGCATGACAAGCCCCCGCATGCGCCCCGGATCGACTCAGTTCTTCAAGTACCGCGCAGGCTTCGATCAGACCTAAGCCCGAGCCACCATATTCCTCCGGAATCAATACGTTAAGAAAGCCCGCCTCGATCATCTCGTTGACGAACTCGGTGGGGTAACCCCGCTCAGCGTCTAGCTTTCGCCAGTAATCTTCATCGTAACCTGCACATAAGCTGGCAACTGCGGAGCGGATCTCACTTATTACGGTATCGGTTTCCATTGTATGGTCAATTAAGAGATTGATGTCTAAAGCGCTGTCGCCTTTTAATGTTGTGCTATTTGAACAAAGTTAGACGATAAAAAGTAGTTTTTTTTCGACATTAAGAAACGATAAGCAGTTCTTCAAATTAAGCAGAAATAGCGTTGTTAAACCTTTCAATTAAACGCTTTGACCGATAGTATTTAATCAAGCAATTTAATTTTCTAGTTACGAAATAAGATTCATTTAGAAAGGACGAAAAACCGGTTCAAATCATGCAGCCATTAACCACCGCTCAAATTCAACAATTCAAAATAGATGGCTACCTAGTGCTGCCCGGACTTCTGGGGGTAAGCAACGCCGATAAACTCCTGAACGTTGCTGAGGAACATCTTAGCAGGGAAGTTGAACCTTACGAACTAGAAGCCGATGTCGCTTATCCCGGTGCGCCTGCTTCACGCGATGCACAAGGCGGTAAAACGATTCGCCGTTTGTTGCATGCGCATGATAGAGACGAACTGTTGCGCGCAACAGCCCGTAACGCCATCATTGTTGATGGTATTAAGGAGATCTTAGATGTAGGTGATTTATACATTAACCCCAACCACCACAACTGCATAATGACCAAGCAACCTGCTTATAGCAGCGAAACGCTATGGCATCGTGATACGCGTTATTGGAACTTCACCGACAAATACCTTATCAATGCGTGGTTTCCACTGCGCGATGAACATCAAGCTAACGGCGCTATTAAAGTGCTACCTGGTTCACATCGCTGGGAAGTGCCGTCTGAAGCGCTAGATGAACACCAGTTTCTGAAGCTAAACCACGAGTACAATCAAGACAGACTGGCCACTCAGCGCGTTGTCGAGCTTAATGTGGGTGATGCGCTACTGTTTAGCGCTCACACCTTTCATGCAGCTGGAAAAAACCAATCAGATAAAACCAAGTTTTCATTGGTTTATACCTATCATGGGCCCGACACACTCGCCATCGAAAACACCCGGTCTGCTGTCTATCCCCCTATTCCCATTAACTCAAGGGACTAACTAGCTATCGTCCATTCGGTCAGCTGTAAAAGCAAAGCTAAATCGTTTGTACTGCCTTAGGTATCAGTAATGGTTACCGCTTAATTAGCTATTTTATCAAACGCGTATCAGGATGCGCCGCCACCCAACCAAACCAAAAAGCCCGGTGAGCCGGCAAGCGCTGCAGTTCGTCGCCCTGCTGAGAGCTCAATCGAGATTCAGATAAGGCCCACTTTAATCCATTTTCATCAATAACTGACTCTGCTTGATCATATTCAACAAAACGTACCTTTCCAGCTTGATACACCCTATTGGCGCCCGAGGTATCGGTCAATACCACAAATTTTTTCTCGCCCATTGCATCATAATAAATCGGGTTACTGGCTAGATAAGCGGCATGGATAGCCAGTTTCTCGTCGTTCAATTTTGGGAACGTGAGCGCCAGTATTTCGTCTTTATTATTTAACCGGGCGTCCTCATTGGGAACGTTGAACATCAAATCATCCGTGGCAAAGTATTGCTGATAGGCAACACCTTCTCGATAGTTACGTGAATGGCCTGTTTTCACCGACAGTACGCTGGTATGGGGATGGCGTCGTTTCCATTCGCCCCAGGTGGTTGTTACTAAATAGCTGCGCTGCAATTGGATGCCTTTACCCACTAACGGCCCAATAACAGGTTCTCCGCGGGTGGTGCTCCACAAGGATTGCGTGGTTTTATCGTACATCAACTTATTAGATCGATATAAAAAGCCACTAGTACCAATATTGTATTGCGTGCCATTGTGAAGGGTCTCATACAAAATTACCGCACCGCATAAGGTGCAATAAACGCCTGCGAACTGCATGCCTCCTATCTCGTCGACAAACATTTCATGCCACGCCAAAATGCGTTTTGGGTAGGCCCGCGCATCACCATTTATTTCAACACCGAATACCACGTTACTGTCTTCTAGGTAGTCAGCCTCATCAGCCGCTATCATGGTTGGCTGACGTAATGGTGGAATGCCATCCTGCTTCACACCACCCCATCTCACCTCATCCAAGCGAATCGTGTCTTCGCGCGCATCATCAAAATAGCCCGCAAAGCGAGGATCGATATACTTAAACAGGTTGGATTTAAACTGTGCGTAATGCGGGTGACGCGCCTCAGGCTGATTCCACATCCAACGATACCAACCATTCATATCTTCACCGAACGATTGGCCTTTTTTGCGTTGCATCAAATCAATCAAGCGTTCACGCATTTTCACCTCCCAAGCCAAACTCAATACATCTAGCGATAAAGCCAAATAACTGGGCTTCCACGTTGCTTCAATAGATGCCAATGTTTTATTGAACTCCTTGTCTGGTGACACCACCAGCTCGATAAAATGCGCTTCCGCTTTATCCTCTTCGGTTTGTGCCATTGCTTCGAAAGATAATAGCAACGCTGCTCCGAACATCAAAGTCAGCAGAAGAGTGGAGATAACAAAGAATCGAGAAACGGACATTTCAGTTGATAAGGCAGTGGATGCTTTCATTTTTTTGTCGCTTTAAGCGGTGCTACTAGGAAAGCCTGCTGAGATTTAAGTTCCATTAATCTATCTCAACCACTTAAAGTAGCCGATGAGATTTGATGGTGTAGGGAAGCGGCAAAGCTTGATAATATAACCCTTTAAAATCACTTAACTAAACAACATGGATAACGATCTATTTAATAAAGGCCTACAGCAGCGCAAAGCCACTTTGGGCGCAGAGTATGTAGAGAAAAACCTTGCCGCAGCAGACGAATTCTCGCGGCCATTTCAAGAAGCCATGACAGCCTGGTGCTGGGGCTTTGGTTGGGGCGACGATACCATTGACGCCAAAACCCGTTCAATGATGAACCTCAGCATGATCGGAGCACTGGGTAAAATGCACGAGTGGGAAATTCATTGCAAAGGCGCTATTAGCAATGGCTGCACCTTAGAAGAGATTCGCGCTATCGTTCACGTGATCGGTATTTATTGCGGCGTACCTCAGGCGGTGCAGTGCTTTCAGGTAGCCCGTAAAGTGCTTGAAGAAGAAGGCATGTTGTAAACAACGAGTACACTCCCCTTCAAAGGGAATAAATACCGCTGCTAGAAATCAAATAAGATCAGCAGGATG
>JBLIOD010000022.1:0-38913 GCA_047639475.1 Gammaproteobacteria bacterium | reverse complement strand
AAGGTAGGCGTAAAAACGGCTGTGCTATGAATAAAATATTATCGAAGTAACATTCAATGTCTTCGTTTTCGTTACTATGCTTCCACGGCTTCAAGTACCAATCTTGTAATAAGGCCAAAATGGTATTCGCTAGGAAAGAGATCTTAGTTTCACTTAATGCCTTAATGGGCAGGCTGTCTCGGATCAATTTTTCTAAGTTGCTGATAGTGCGCAGCTCAATTGACTTTGATTCCTCTTGATGTTGCTGCGGCAAGCAACGCGTCTCCATATACAAAAAGGCATACCAAGGTCTTAATAGGCTGCTGGTATAAAATTGTAAGCGGATATAGGTTTCTAGTTTTTCTATGGCGCTGGGCAACTCTATCACTGCGTTTAGATTTTGCTGCGATAGAGTATTGATTAAGTCCTTAACGATGATGGCGATGTTTTCTTTCTTGCCTATGCAGGCATATATGCTGCCCATACTTATGCTGGTTTCGCGGCTTAAATCACGTAAGCTCATTTCGTGGAAGCCAATTTTTGATGAAATCATGAAAGCAGCGTCGAACAGCTTTTGCAGACTGGCAGTGGCGACATGGCGCTTTTTGACTGAAATATAGTCAGCGTTCCTGTCAAAAATTAAGTTATATAACGCACTGCCTTGGTAGGCAAAATGGCCCTTAAAAGTCTCGTAGTCCCTGTAATTGGTCGCGATACTGGGTAATAAAGATGCGGCTTCGGACATGTTAGTAGTAGCAGGTTGTACTGAGTTAATCGCTTTAGATATTTAATTTATCATATAATTAAAACGAGCGCTCGGTTTAATTATATCGTTTAGATGATACACTAAGCTTTTATCAAGCTAGTTCAAAAGATCATGAGTAGTTTTTTTATCGCACTAATTTCAGTTGCCTTACTGATGCTGGCGAGTTACCAGTCTTGGAGCTTAACTGCGACGGCAATGATTGCCGCTGGCGCCACCTTGGTTTCCCTGTTATTTGGTGGCGGCTTTATACTGACCTTGTTGTTGGTGTTACTCGCATTTGGGTTGTTTTTTCTTTCGGTCGAGAAGTGGCGAATAGGTAAGTTAAGTAAGCCCCTGTTTTCATGGTATCGAAAAGCCATGCCAGCTATTTCTCAAACGGAGCAAGAAGCCATTGATGCGGGTACCGTCTGGTGGGATGGCGAATTATTTAGCGGTAAACCGCAATGGGGAAAGCTGCTCTCTCTGCCCAAGCCCAGTTTTACCAAAGAAGAGCAAGCTTTCATAGATGGCCCTTTACACACTCTGTGTAGAATGGTGAACAATTGGGAAATTAACCATCACACCACGGTTATTCCAGATGAGGTGACACAGTACATAAAAGAGCAAGGATTTTTAGGGATGATCATTCCCAAAAAATACGGCGGTTTAGAGTTTTCGGGGATGGCACAAACTGAAATCCTCAGTATTTTGGCGTCTACCGGCGGATGTGTATCGAATTACGTGAATGTGCCTAACTCTTTGGGCCCGGGAGAACTATTGCTTAAATACGGTACGCAGCAACAGAAAAGCTATTATTTGCCGCGTTTAGCGACGGGTGACGAGTTGCCTTGTTTTGCTTTAACCGGCCCCTTGGCGGGCTCAGACGCCACTTCATTGCCAGACTACGGCGTGGTGTGTAAAAAACGCGTGGGCAGCAAGACCGTGTTGGGAATCAAACTCACTTTTAATAAAAGGTATATCACCTTGGCGCCCGTTGCCACGCTCATTGGTTTGGCATTTCGTTTAGAAGACCCTGATCATCTAATGGGTGAAGTCGATGATTACGGTATCACTTGCGCGCTCATTCCTAGAGATACCAAAGGCATCAAGATTGGCCGCCGTCATAAGCCCATTGGAGATGCGTTCTTAAATGGGCCGATTCAAGGTGACGAAGTGTTTGTGCCGCTAGAGGCCATTATTGGTGGTCCTGAAATGGCAGGTAAAGGATGGACGATGTTGGTTAATTGTTTGTCGGTAGGGCGTTGCATCACCTTGCCGAGTGTCAGTAACTCTCTGGCCAAGCACTTGTTGCTTGGTACTTCCGCTTATGCGGCTTTACGCCAGCAGTTTGGTTTGCCCATTAGTCGTTTTGAAGGTGTGCAAAAGCCACTCGCAAGGATGGCGGGCTTAAGTTACATCATCAATGCGACAAGACTACACACTGCGCAGTCTTTATCTTACGGCGAAAAGCCCAGTGTGGCCTCGGCGATTTTGAAATACCACTTAACCGAAATGGCAAGACAATGCACCTTGGATGCCATGGACATTCAAGGCGGGAAGGCCATTATGATGGGGCCTAAGAATTACGTTGCGGATGCCTATAGCTCGATCCCGATAGCGATTACGGTTGAAGGTGCCAATATCATGACCCGCAATTTGATGATATTTGGCCAAGGCGCGATTCGTAGCCATCCTTATGTTCTGAAAGAGATGGTTTTGGCAGGTAAGGAAATGAGCGATAGCGCGGTAGCAGAGTTTGATGATGTGTTCTTTGGGCATGTTGGTTTTACCGTATCGAACGCGGTACGTGCCTTCACCATGGCACTTTCGGGCTCTAGAATAGCCACCGCGCCGAATGGAGGATCATTCGCGCAGTACTATAAAGACATAAACCGCTTAAGTGCCGCCTTCGCCTTGACGGCGGATATCACGATGCTGACGATGCAATCAAAGCTCAAATTTAAAGAAATGCTATCCGCTAGGTTGGGAGACTTACTGAGTAATTTGTACTTGGCCAGCATGGTGCTAAAACATCATGAAAGTGAAGGTGCACCTATCGAAGACGAGCCGCTGGTGCGCTGGTGCTTAGATTATTTATTGCACAACTATCAAATTGCCATGCAAGAAATACTACAAAATTACCCCAATAAAGCTATCGCGTCGGTATTGAAAGGCTTGGTGTTTCCGCTCGGCGCCCATTTTGCTGCGCCGACGGATAAAGACGAAACCGCCGTTAGTCAATTAATGACGACTGATAGCAGCACACGCCAGCGATTACTAAGCGGCACGTTTACCGACGATCTAGTCACTAATCCGGTAGGCAATGTAAATGCGGTATTTTTAAGTCGATTGGCGCTAAATAGTAGCTATGAAAAAATCAAGCTGGCGACCAAGCAAGGAACAATAACCAAGGCCTTGGGCAAGCAACAGATACTGCTGGCGCAGGCGGGCGGGGTTGTCGATGAAGCGGAAGCCAAGATTCTATTGGATTTTGATAAACGCTTGATGGCCGTGATTAACGTGGATGACTTTGATCCGCAGGCATTGATCAGAGATGCAGTATAGCCATAACGGTAATCAAGTTAGTTTCACCTTGATGATATTTACGGTGTCTTGTTGGCTAGGAAGCTGAGAAAGAAATTCACAGCAGCTAGTTTAAGAAAATGATTTCAACGCGGCGATTAGTGGCTTGGCCATCTGGGCTATCCGAGCCGTCACTTAATTCATTTGGCACCCGAGGCATAAGCTCACCATGCCAATCAATAAAGACCCTGGCTTCGTCCAACTCGTTGGTATTCAATAAGCCTGCGACGGAGAGAGCACGTTTTTTGATAATCGAACATTAAATGCTTCGCTGCCTTTTGAATCAGTATGGCCTTCAACGGAGATGTTTCTAGCGGTAAAATCAGGTTTGTTAGAGATTCCAGCAATGTATTGGATTTTGCTGAGTGATTCGCTAGTGATATCTGCGCTGCCTAACTTAAACATCACACAGGGCAAGTAAACTACGACGCCTTTTGGTGTTTCTTCCGCTTCAAGCCCGACACGATGAAAAGCACTTATTAGGGCTTCATTAGACGTTATAACGGGTGCTAGTTTGGCGCCAATGCAGCCTGCTAGTAGGAGCGCTGCAATTAGGCTGGTCGTTAGCTTTAAAATGTTGGTTTTACAGGGGCAAATTCATTTAAGGTGATCGGAAGGGATGCCCAGCAAATAGATAAAAGGGACTAGTTAGAACGAATTGTCATTTTTATCTTAATCAAATTGTTAATCAACAATATTTCGTTGATTCCGGTAAAAATGACCTTATGTCGGTCGTTATTCGCCAAACAACGCGTCTTTACGCTGTTCGATGTTCTCTAGAACCGTTAATTTTTGCTCACGAGACATGATCATCCATTCCCGAATTTCGTCAGCGTTGCGCATGCACCCTTCGCATAAATTATCGCCGCCGTAGGTACACACGGCCACGCAGGGTGATGGCACTGTGTTATCCCATTGTCGTTCAGGTCGTGCGCGGCGTCTTGGTCGGCGTGAAGTCATGTAAATAGTGTGGGTATGATTAAAACCAATTCAAGCATGAAGTGTAAACGCTCTGACTTGTTGTTTAAACGTATTTAATTGGTTAAAACGGGGATCGTCGCCATATTTTAAATCGATATAATTCTGTGTAATGGCCTGTAGTTTGGGTTCGAACTGTGGGAATAGATGGCAGCTTGCTTCACAAATTTCCTGTGGCCCCTGATAAGGCGATACCTTCACGCCGGCATTCTGCAGTTTTTTAGTGAAGCGTCTATAGAGTCGATTAACCTCTGATTCTTTCACTCGGTCTTTAAAGAACAAGCCAAGCCCCGCGAAATTAAGCAGCAATAAGGCAAAGCCAAAGGCAATGAGGGTTAGTGTTTCAATGCGGAAATGATCAAGTTTTAACTTTTTCAGTAAAGCGGTTTGCCGTGATTTATCGTAGTGAACAAACCATTGGTTCCAATTGGCTTTGGTTGCATCTGCTAACCAGCGCGCTTCTCGAGATAACCAAGCTAAGCCGCTCAAATCGGCGTTTAAAAAACGTATCGAACCTTCTCTGCTTCCAGCAAAGTCGATCGTTTGTTCTACTCTTTGCGGCGCCACGGCTGCGGTAGGATCAACCCTTACCCAGCCCTCATGGTCTAGCCAAACTTCACTCCATGCGTGCGCGTCAGATTGACGAATTACCATTGTTTTGCTGATCGGATTATATTCCCCTCCTAAATACCCTACGACTATGCGACTGGGAATATTAGCGGCTCGCATTAAAGTGACAAAGGCGCTGGCATAATGTTCGCAAAACCCGCGTTGTTTATCGAATAAAAATTCATCAACGGGATTGCTACTGCTCAATAGGGGGGGAGACAAGGTGTAATAGAAAGCTTGTTGGTTGAAATATAATAGGGCTGCCTGAACGATTTGTTGCTTACTCGTGACCGTTGCTTTCCACGTGTTTAACAAGTTAGTGAGGCGCGGCGTTTCTGCGCCTTCAGGCAGTTGTAAGCCACGCTTTTCTTGCTCTGCTGATAGGGTTAGATCTGCATAATTGCTGGCTGATTGAACGGTATAGCGTATTGTTTTTGTAATGTCTTGATGGTAAGTCAGACGATGGTCGTCACTTAAGGTCGATTTAGGCGGGACAGCAATGGGCACATCAAGTGCGAATAACCAGTTTTGATTAGTCCGTCGTAACGTGACTTCGTAGTCATAGACGTCGGCTAATGACGCAATGCGCGCAGTTTGCGCTTTGGGCTGGATCGCAGTGGTTGAGCCACGCTGCCACGTACGGCCATCGGTTTCCCAAAATACATTGCCACGCCAGTAGCGTTTATTGGGCGGCGGTAGTTTGTCATCTTTAAATGTCACGTCAAAAGCAGTTTCAGTGGAGAGGGAAAGATGGCTTAAGGCACCCATTTGTAGCGTGTCGGATTGCCCCGTAACGCCGCCATCCTCTTGGGTTTTGATCAGCCAGAAAGCACCGCTGAGTCGAGGAATAAGAAAAAATAATATGAGGGCAAAAGGCAGGGCTTGTAACAGTATTTTACCAGTCAGCTTTAAATCGGGCCATTGTTGACTTGCCGCGTTGCCGTGACTGTTTTGAATTAACAACCAAGTGAGTGCGATTAGCCCCAGAAGTACGCCAAGAAAAAACAACGGTGAGTGATCAAACAAACAGTGGGACATGAGTAAAAAATAGCCCAGTAAAACGGCAATACGTAAATCTCGGCGCGTGTTCAGTTCTAAAATTTTTAGCCCAGACATAGTAACCAAAAACGCAATACCGGGGTCGCGTCCCAGTGGTATGCCATGCAAGTAAATGCTGCTGCTCATGGCGGCGATTGACAGCGGCCAGAGCCACCATCGGGATAACTTGAAGCTGGATTGGTAAAAAGCCAACATTCTTAAAGCCGCGCAGCAAAGCACAATCATCACTAACGGCAGGCCAATTAGACCATGGTGTAGCAAGGTGCTTGCAAGCAATATCGAAATTGTTATCCCCATTAGCATGGCACTGGGCTTTTTGCTTTCTATGGACTGAAACTCGATCATGACCAGGCTTTGTGTAATGCCAGCGCTTCCATACAGGCTATTTGGTGTTGTTCTCCCCGGTTTGGCTTGATAGTGAGGTTAGGTAAAATCAACCCATAGGGTTGCTCTTGCTGTGCGTAAAATGCCACGCTAGCACAGAGTGTTGACAAAATAGACTCGCTGTCTTTGAGCTGAGTTGTATCCCAACTTAGCCAAAGTGCTGATGATTGCTCGTTGGAAAATTCTTTGAGTAAAGTGGGTGAGGCATCGGTGGATTTACGTGCATAAGCTTTCCAGTCAATATGCTTCATGTTATCGCCCACATGGAATTCGCGGTGGCCTTTGAAGTCGTTGGGATTATCTTGGGCGGTAGATTGTGTTGAGGTCGCCTCACTTAACTCAGTGTTGTCCGTATCAGACGGAAATACCATGACATGGGTGGGCCGTGGATAAACTAGGCAGGAGCGGCCAGTGTCCAGCACGCTCCACACATGAAAAAGCCCGCCGGGGTGACGAGTGAACAGTTTAATTTTGTTTGGAAATAACTTGCCTCGCTGCTCTGTGGCGATTTGACAGTTTAGATTTTGTACACTGGCGGCGGGTAAATCTATCGCCGTGGTTTGCGCGTTAAATATGCATTGCAAGGCCGGGCGGCGGTTTGAACGTTTATTGTGCAATCGTAAAGACAGCGCGGTATGTTCGCCGGCGAAAGCATTGTCGCATCGTCCTGCATTTATCTCTAGGTCATACAAGTTCCTCCATGCTTGCAACATAATAGACATGCCGATTCCGGCAAGTAAGTACGCTAGAATAAATCCAAAGTTGGAAGCATAGTTGTTCGAGCCAACCCACATAATCATCACCATTGCGGCGTAGAGACAGCCGTAACGAGTGGGGACGATGTATATCTTGCGTGTACTGAGAACGATGATGTCGCTTTCATTGCGCCGTGCGCTGCGGGTTAACGACTGTATCTTATGTATAAGAGCCGAGAGCATGTGACTTAGGGTACCGCCACCCCTTGTAGCAGCGTTTGTACCAGGTTCTGGTGATTAAGATCAGTGCTGAGGTGGTGAGCCGTGGAGGGGAGTACCGCTTTAATGTCTTCAGGGATAACGTGACTGCGCCCCGCAATAGTTGCCCAAGCTTTCGCGCACTTTAATAGCGATAAAGCCGCTCGCGGCGAATAACCTACTTTTATATCAGGGTGATTACGCGTGGCGGCAATGATAGCTTGTAAATAATCCAGCAACGCGTCCGCCGCATGACACTGATTAACAGTCTGTTGGATGGCGCTGAGGCTATGGCTATCTAGCACAGGGTGCATTTTCGCAAGCTTTTCTCGTGGATCACCGTGTTTAAGTATTTGCCTTTCTGCTTGCGCATTCGGATAACCGAGTTCAATCTGCATGGCAAAACGGTCTAATTGTGATTCAGGCAGGCCAAAGGTGCCGATTTGTTCTGTGGGGTTTTGAGTGGCGATAACGAAAAATGGTTTAGGCAAGGCGTGACTGATGCCGTCTACGGAGACTTGTTTCTCTTCCATACATTCCAATAGTGCGCTTTGTGTGCGGGGTGTGGCGCGGTTTATTTCGTCCACCAATACCAATCCTGCAAAAATCGGCCCGGGTTGAAAACTGAAACTTTGTTTTTCTGCGTTGAAGATGGAAACCCCGGTGATGTCTGCAGGCAATAAATCACTGGTAAATTGAATTCGAGAAAAGTCCAATCCAGACAACTTAGCGAGGGTGATTGCCAAGGTGGTTTTACCCACTCCAGGTAAATCGTTAAGTAAAACATGGCTGTTTGAAAACAGCGCGCATAAGGCGAGCTTTACCTGCTGCTCCTTGCCGAAAATAACCTCTCCCGCTGCTTGCACTACCGCTGTTATAACATCAGTGATATCTGCGTTAGGGAGTTGTGGATTATTCATGTTAAACAGTGATTTAACCAGTGAGAGATAACTTTGCTAAGACCATGTCGTCTGGGTTAGGTTCCTTAGGCGGTAACGCAATTAATCTAACACTCAGGAAAGTTAACCGTCACCGCTAGACCGCCTGTAGAGGTTTCTTTATATTTGTTTTGCATGTCCTTACCGGTTTCCAGCATGGTCTGTAATACGTCATCGAAAGAGACAAAATGGGTGCCATCGCCTGCCATTGCCAAACGCGCAGAATCAATGGCATGCACTGCGGCGATCGCATTGCGTTCGATGCAGGGCACTTGCACTAAGCCTGCGATGGGGTCGCAGGTCAGACCTAAATGGTGTTCCATGGCGATTTCAGCGGCATTTTCTACTTGCTCTGGGGTGCCGCCTAAACCTTCTGCTAAACCGGCTGCTGCCATTGCGCAGGCTGAGCCCACTTCTCCTTGACAGCCTACTTCGGCGCCAGAAATAGAGCCGTTTAACTTGCACAACTTGCCAATCGCTGCGGCGGTTAGGACAAAGCGCCGACCCGCATGCGGGTCGTCTTTGGCGTGATACTTTAAGTAATAACGCAGCACGGCTGGGATGATACCCGCTGCGCCATTGGTGGGTGCGGTGACCATACGTTGACCGTTGGCATTCTCTTCATTGACTGCCATTGCCCAGATATTGATCCAATCGAGCACTTTTAGTGGATCTTCTTCAGCCGATTTTTCTTTTTCGGCGACCGCGCGTGCGATGCTCGAAGCACGGCGTTTTACATTGAGGCCACCTGGAAGGATGCCCTCGGTGATCATGCCGTTGTCGATGCAGTCACTCATCGCTTGTAGTATTTCGTCAATACGCTCCATTAGGTCAAGCTCTTCACGCCAATCTAGCTCGTTCTCAAGCATGATGTCGCTAATCGACATTTTTTTTTCGTTGCAGCGTTGCAGTAATTCATTTGCCGAATAAAAAGGGTTCGGTGGTGCGGCAAAATCGTGACTGGCATTGGCCGACGCGTTGTCAATATCACTGTGATTCTCGATAAACCCGCCGCCGGTTGAATAGTAGGTTTCTGCCAGAACAGTGTTGCCATCGGCGCCCACTGCAGTCACCTTCATCGCATTAACGTGGTGTTCTAACAGTACTTCGGGCATAAAGAGAATCTGCTCATCGGCGATGAAATTGATGCGATGTGTGCCGCCGAGTAGTAGTTGTTGACGAGCTTGCAGCGCATCAATTTGAGGGTAAGCCGTTTTGGGGTCAACTTCTTTTGGGTGGTGGCCCAGCAAGCCCAGTAGAATGGCTCGGTCGGTATTGTGGCCGCGGCCCGTAGCACCTAGAGAGCCATATAGCTCGATTTCGATAGAACTGACGGCTTTCAGTTGATCACTGTCAGTCAGCTTTGCGACAAACTCCCACGCGGCTACCATAGGGCCAACGGTATGAGAGCTCGATGGTCCGATGCCAATTTTGAATAAGTCTAATACTGATAATTCCATGGGTGCCACCGGGTTAGTTTGTTTGAATTGCTGCTATTCTAGAGCTTTAATCCAACATTGTTGTTAATTCACCGTTATAAAACGATGCTGTTGCGACAGGCCGCTTAATTAAGCGTGAAGTCGTTGATACCTTGGCTTTCTAGGTAGGCGTCATAGTTGCCACGGAAATGGACCAAGCCTTCAGGGCGCATGTCAATGATTTGTGTCGCAAGTGACGACACGAATTGTCTGTCATGGCTCACGAAGATCAGTGTGCCAGGGTATTGCTCCAGCGCCATGTTCAGGGATTCAATTGATTCCATGTCTAGGTGATTAGTTGGCTCATCCATCAACATGACATTGGGTTTTTGCAAAATCAAACGACCAAACACCATGCGGCCTTGTTCTCCACCTGATAATACGCTGACTTTTTTCTTGATATCGTCCTTTGAGAATAACATTCGACCTAGCGCACCGCGCAATACCTGCTCGTCTGAACCTGGCGGAATATATTGTCCCATCCATTCCATCAAAATCATGTCTTCTTTGAATTCGTGGGTGTGGTCCTGCGCGTAATACCCTACATCAGCATTTTCAGCCCATTTGGCGCGCCCTGCCTTAGGCTCCATGTTACCTGCTAGGGTTTCGAGTAAAGTGGTTTTACCAATACCATTTTGGCCGATGATGGCAATGCGTTCGCCGGCTTCTACCATTAGGCTAAGGTCGTCGATCAGCGGGTTATCAGCGTCATAGTGTTGGCTTAAGTTTTCCAAAATGACCGCTTGGCGATGTAATTTCTTGTCTTGCTCAAAACGAATAAAGGGATTCACCCGACTTGATGCTTTCACTTCGGCCAGTTCAATTTTTTCTATGCGCCGCGCCCGTGAAGTGGCTTGTTTGGCTTTAGAGGCGTTGGCGGAAAAGCGGGCAACAAATTGTTGTAACTCAGCGATTTGGCCTTTCTTTTTGTCGTTGTCGGCAATTAAACGGGCACGTGCTTGTGTTGCTGCGAGCATGTACTCATCATAGTTTCCGGGGAATACGCGAAGCTCGCCATAATCCAAATCAGCCATGTGGGTGCACACCGAATTTAAAAAGTGCCGATCATGCGAAATGATGATCATGGTGCTAGAACGCTGGTTCAATATATTCTCCAGCCAACGGATGGTGTTGATATCCAAGTTGTTGGTTGGCTCGTCGAGTAACAGAATATCCGGGTCTGAAAACAGTGCTTGCGCCAGTAGTACGCGTAGTTTTAGTCCAGGTGCAATGGAGCTCATCAAAGCAAAGTGAGCAGATTCGGGTATTTCTAAGCCTAATAATAATTCACCAGCACGTGACTCTGCGGTGTAACCATCCATTTCACCGAATTCAATTTCTAAGTCCGCTACCTTCATGCCTTCATCTTCGGACATTTCAGGTAAGGCATAAATGCGCTCACGCTCCATTTTTACTTTGGCCAATGCTTCATTGCCTATAATAACCACGTCGATTACTTTTAACGCTTCATAAGCGAACTGATCTTGACGCAGTTTGCCCATGCGTTCGTTGTCAGTAATCATGACGCTGCCTTGCGTCGATTCTAGATCGCCGCCGAGTATTTTCATGAAAGTAGACTTGCCTGACCCGTTGGCGCCAATTAGACCATATCGCATGCCTTCGCTAAATTTAACAGAGATATCCTCAAATAAAGGTTTGGGGCCAAATTGCATGGTGAGGTTAGCAGTTGAAAACACGGGTAAATCCTGGCTGAAAAAATTTGAGGCGCGATTATCGCATACCTCGAGGAATAGACAATAGACAGCTGGTAATAGATCACTTATATTATTTGGTCAATTTATGACATTTTTAAGGCAAGTCTATGCATAAACCAACGATAATCTTAAGTATGGCGTGCGCATTAATTGCACAGCAGGCTGCTGCTAATAGCGAAGAGCAAGACGCTATTCAGTTGCTTGAAGGGGGTTCATCTATAGTGATTAATTTTCAAGGCGATAGTCAAAATACAGCGAATGGACTAGGCTATTACGGACAGAGTTTGTTGAGCAATACCGATAGCGGTTTTGTTTTGGGTTATCGCAATAAGCGGGGCGCTATTACGATGCTATCAGGGCAAGGGGAGGGCAGCGAGTTCAGTGGGGCTGCTACGTTTGGGTTAGAGCAACATTATTTCCATGGTGGGAGCGCTCAAGCGTATTCTTATCAAGGGTTTGACGGAGCTTATCATATGGGTGGCGCCAGGCGGTTGAGCGTGGGCCATGTGAGCGTTAATGCGCGTACATTAGCTCAACGAACCGCGGACTATCTGAAAGTTTCTGATTCTAATTGGTCGTTGGCCTATACAAAAATTAAACGCACGGGGGCCGTTGCAGGGCGCAACTTGGATTTATCACTTCGATTTGGCGATGTGTTGCTATCGGCGCAGCATTTAAGCGTCAATGCGGGCGGTGAGTTTCAGGCACTGAATGTTTCTTGGTCCGGCAGTTCAAATGACCAATTTACATTTAGCCTGTCGACAAAACACAATGAATTGATAGAAGACGATCGCAGTTCTAGGGTGATGTTGAGTTACCAACGCCAATTGGGCCGAGTGTTGTATCAAGATGAAGCCGAGGCGAAGGAGAAAAAGCAGCCTATCAGTAGCGGTTTATTGGTTGGCGCCGGTGCGGTGGCCCTGATCGGCATTACAAGCTCCGGTTCAGATTCACAAGATAATGCGCCTCGATTTGAGCAGCAACATAATGCCGCACGCGGTGTGCTGAACGATATCAATCCGACGTCTGTTCGGCAAAACCGTGAATATGGCGGCTATGTTTATCGAGCGCCGGATGGGCGGTATATCGCCACAACGCCCATTCGAGGACAAGTGTCCAGCGTGTCATTACCATTCTCGCTTGTTCCTATAGGGGGGGCGATCGCTGCGAGTTACCACACGCACGCCGGTCCGGATCCTCGTTTTGATAATGAAAACTTTTCATTTGCTGATATTGAAGGAGATCAGAATGCCGTAATAGATGGGTATCTGGGTACCCCAGCGGGGCAATTCTTTTGGCACGATCAGCGCGGTAATCGCATCGTTAAATTGGGCGCTATCGCTAACTAATCGCTTAGCTAACGAAGTTTGTGAAAGACTTGCCTTTAAGCTTTAAGGGCAGCGACTTGGCCTTTAAGGTATTGAATGGCTTGATCAGTATTCAAATGGTAATCATTAAAGATCACCGAGCCATCTGGGGCAATTAATACCAACCAGGGGGTCCCGCCAGTTCGATAGTCCATCATGGTGTTCGGGCGATGGTGCGCGTTTAGCTGGCCGTCGTCGTGGCCCATCAAAATGGGCAAGTCGTAACGAAGTTGCATTTCCCTCACTTTGTCTTGCGTGTTGCTGCCAAATCCCTCAAATGTTGTCTGTATTGCTAGGGTTTCCACTAGCGGTTCGTCAAGGAAGGCGTGGGTGATTTCTTGTAATGTGGGAAAGCCGCGACTGTGACAGCCCGGACACCACGCTTGCCAGCACTTAATAAATACAAATTTCCCGCGTTGTTCCTTCAAATTAAATTCAGTTTGTTCACCTTGCGCATCTATCCAATACGGCACTTTAAGCTCTGGCGCTATTTGGCCTTCAATGCCGTAGTTATGGTTGCTTTGTGCTCGTGCGGTGTTAGCAAGGCCCGCCGAGCCCAGTGCGGCAGCGCTAAGCGTGTTGGTTAAAAAGCGGCGTCTATCAGTTGAAGTCATGTTGATAATCTACAGAGTAATTTAAGGTCTGACTAAGAGGGTAAATAAACCACTAAGTTCCCCGTTTGTAGTCGTGTTAAACGGCGAAAAAAATGACTGATAGGTGAAAGTATGATGTTTAAACGATTCAGTGTGCTAGGGGCGCTGTGGTTGATGATGTTGGGCTCTTTGTCGTGTGCCCATAACAATGTGATGGTGATTCTGCTGGCGGGTGAAGCAGTGACCAAATACGGAATTGGTAGCCAAGGCCCAGGAGGCGGGATTGTTTTTTATATCACACCAAGCAGCGAGGGCTTACATGGCTTGGAAGTAGCGCCTGTGAATCAGAGCAGTGTGCACCATGGGGTTGTTACCAAATAGCCGTTGGTGGCACTAGCGAAGATATAGGTACAGGCATGTCGAACATCGATACTATCTTGGCTAGTCCCTGCGCTTCTGGAGTAACTGCAGCGGCGAGTGTGGCTCGGCGGTATGACGGCGGAGGTTTTAATGACTGGTTTTTGCCATCGAAAGATGAGCTGAATTTGATATACAACAACCTGAAAAGATATTTGCCCCCTTTAGGTGGTTTTTCTGACAACTTCTGGAGTTCCTCAGCCACCGGTCCCGACTTCGCATGGGATGTGTTCATTGGTAACGGTGACCCGACCGTCGTCCGAAGGGACTTCAATAGGCCAGTAAGTGCAGTTTGGGCTTTTTAACACTTTATCCCTTTAACCTTTTTTTTGAATGTGCAGCGGCCATTTTTTAAGCCCAACATGCTCTGCTAAGTCTTAGTCTGGCTTATCTATTTGAGGCGCTTTTGGGTGTATCGATCTGAATTGAACGATAGCAAGCGCTTTTTTGCGGCGGTTTTCTCATCAATTTCAAGTCGATTTCAAGTTAATTTCAGACGGCTTTCAGGCTGTTAAAAGCACTTGGGTCTGCGTACAATACCCCCTTGATTTTCAATTGATTTAAAACCGTGACAAACCGCACCGCTACCGTACAACGGAACACCAACGAAACGCAGATAGAAGTGACCATTAATTTAGATGGCACAGGCAAAGCTGATTTCACTACAGGTGTGCCGTTCTTGGACCACATGTTGGACCAAATTGCCCGCCATGGTTTGGTTGATTTGAAAGTGCATGCAGTGGGTGATTTAGACATTGATTGCCACCACACAGTTGAAGACGTGGGCATTACTTTGGGCCAAGCGGTGACCAAAGCGCTAGGCGATAAAAAAGGCTTATCGCGTTACGGGCACGCCTATGTGCCATTAGACGAAGCGCTTAGCCGCGTGGTCATTGATTTTTCAGGCAGACCCTTATTGGTTGAAGAGGTTGAGTACACCAGTAAAAATATCGGTAACTTTGAAACAGAGTTAGTACACGAGTTCTTCCAAGGCTTTGCCAATCACGCATTGGCCACGGTACATATCGACAACTTAAAAGGCCGTAATTCGCACCACATTGTAGAAACCATATTCAAAGCCTTCGGTAGAGCGTTTCGTATGGCAGCCGCTATTGATGAGCGCGTAGGCAACGCCATTCCTTCTACTAAAGGCGCGCTTTAACACCCCTTTATTATTCGAGTAGCAGTTATGAGTAGTATTGCCGTCCTAGACTTAGGCACGGGGAACCTTCATTCCGTTGCTAAAGCGGTTGAATTTGTCGCCCCTGACCGAGACGTCGTTATCACCCATGACCCAGCGCAAATATTAGCGGCTGAGCGCGTAGTGCTGCCAGGCCAAGGCGCGATAGGCACTTGGATGAACCAAGTGCAGCAACGAGATTTACTCGGCGTTATCGAGCAAGTGATTGAAAGCAAACCCTTACTTGGCATTTGCGTAGGGATGCAGGCCTTATTTGAGCGCAGCGAAGAAGATGGTGGCATCGACTCTTTGGGTTTGATTTTAGGGAAGGTACACCGCTTTGCCGATAATGTTGTAGAGAACAGTCATGTATTAACTATCCCACAAATGGGATGGAATCAAGTGTGGCAAGGCAGTGATCATCCTTTGTGGCAAGACATAGACGATGGCGCGCGGTTTTATTTTGCCAATAGCTATTACGGCCTATGTCAGGACAAGACACAACAAGCAGGAACCTGTCACTACGGTATTGAATTTACTGCTGCGGTGGCACATAGCAATGTATTTGCGGTGCAGTTTCACCCTGAGAAGAGCCAACAGGCCGGGTTACAACTTTTTAAGAATTTCATTAATTGGCACCCTTAAAGCCACGCTAAAGAACATGATACTTATTCCAGCGATTGATTTAATTGACGGCCAAGCCGTTCGCCTGCGTCAAGGTGATTACAGCGATTCCACTGTGTTTTCTCCTGATCCCGTTGCAGTAGCAGACCGCTGGGTGGCTGAGGGCGCTCGGCGTTTGCACATTGTTGATTTAGATGGGGCTAAAGCGGGTGAGCCAATAAACGCTGATATCGTTAAGCAAATATGTCAAAAGTACCCAGACTTGCCAGTGCAAATAGGCGGCGGCATTCGCAATCGAGAAACCGTAAAAGCGTATTTAGACGCCGGCGTGAGTTATGTCATTATCGGCACCAAAGCGGTTGATGAGCCCGCTTTTATCGCACAGCTGTGCGAGGAATTTGGCGGTGAGCATATTATCGTTGGTTTAGACGCCAAAGGTGATAAAGTGGCCACGCAAGGTTGGTTAACCGAAACTGAAATGACGCTGATTGAGCTAGCACAACAATTTGAATACGATGGTATCAGTTCGATCATCTATACCGATATCGCACGTGATGGCATGCTACAAGGTGCCAATAGCAGTAATACCCACAAACTGGCTACGGCGGTTTCTATTCCTGTCATCGCAGCGGGCGGGGTGCATCAACTACAAGATTTAGAAGAATTGGCTGTCGAGACGCAGGGCAAGCTTGCCGGTGCTATCACCGGGCGCGCCATATACGAAGGAACCCTAGATTTTGCGCAAGGCCAGCAGTTGTTAGATGATTTAGTCGGAGATACGGCCTAATGGGTTTAGCGCGCCGAGTCATACCTTGTCTAGACGTTGATGCAGGTCGCGTGGTTAAAGGCGTGCAGTTTGTCGATATTCGCGATGCCGGTGACCCAGTAGAAGTGGCAAAGCGTTATGACGAACAGGGCGCCGATGAAATTACCTTTTTAGATATTACGGCCAGCTCAGACGAGCGCAACACCATGGTCCACATGGTGGAAGAAGTGGCACGACAAGTATTTATTCCCTTAACGGTGGGCGGCGGCATTCGCGAATTGGAAGATATTCACCGAATGCTACATGCAGGTGCGGACAAAGTCGGGGTGAATACCACGGCAGTGTTTAAACCTGAGTTTATAACTGAAGCCAGTAAGCATTTCGGTAACCAATGTATTGTCGTATCAATCGACGCCAAAACGGTTTCGAAAGAAGGCGAGACGCCGCGTTGGGAAATATTCACTCACGGCGGGCGTAAACCGACCGGCATTGATGCTGTCGAGTGGGCGAAGAAAATGCAGGACAATGGGGCGGGGGAGATTTTACTCACCAGCATGGACAAAGACGGGACTAAAAGCGGGTTTAACTTGGGCCTGACTCGCGCGGTGGTTGATGCAGTAACCATTCCTGTTATTGCTTCTGGCGGAGTGGGCAACTTGCAACACTTGGTAGAGGGCGTTACGCTAGGCGGCGCTGACGCCGTGTTGGCGGCCAGTATTTTTCACTTTGGTGAATATACCGTTGGCGAGGCCAAACAAGCGATGCAGAATGCAGGTATCGAGGTGAGATTATGAGCGTGGTCAATAATGGCTGGCTAGACGAGGTTAAGTGGACAGTCGATGGTTTGGTGCCCGCTATAGCGCAGGATCACGAATCAGGAAAGGTGTTGATGATGGCTTGGATGAACCGAGAAGCCTTAGCCCTGACTATTCAAGAAAATCGTGCAATATATTACTCACGTTCGCGCAAAAGGCTGTGGCGTAAGGGAGAGGAGTCAGGCCACGTACAACACCTTAAAGAACTGCGTCTTGATTGCGATAATGATGTAGTCTTAATGCAAGTAGAGCAAGTGGGCGGCATTGCCTGTCATACCGGCCGGCACCACTGTTTTTATCAAAAATGGCAAGACGGTAAATGGCAAGCAGTAGAGCCGGTGCTTAAAAGCAGCGAACAAATATACGGTACTGACAAAAATGACTGATTCTATTTTACCAGCGCTGGATGACGTTATTGAGCAGCGTAAAGGACAAAGCGCAGACGAATCGTATGTGGCTTCTTTGTTGGCCGAAGGCCTTGAAAAAATTCAAAAAAAAATAGGCGAAGAAGCCATTGAAACGATTCTGGCCGCTGAAAATGGTGACGATAAGTCACTGGTTTCTGAAGTTTCGGACTTGTGGTTTCACACTTTGGTCTTACTTTCTAGTAGAGGTTTGAGTTCACAAGATGTTTTAAAAGAGCTTGAACGGCGCTTCGGACTGTCTGGTCTAGAAGAAAAAGCGTCAAGACGCCGCAGTTAAAATAATTTTAATATTTTAGATACTAAAGTCTCGTTGTGAGAACAACGTTTTGACGTTAGAATGCGGCGAAATAGTAATAATTACGAGGTAGAAAAATGGGTTTTGGCGGAATTAGTATATGGCAGTTAGTGATCATTTTAGTCATCGTGGTTTTGATTTTCGGAACCAAAAAGCTAAAGAACATGGGTGGAGACATCGGTGGTGCGGTTAAGAACTTTAAAACGGCGGTTAAGGAAGAAAAAGACGAAGCAATGGATAAAGCTGAAGAAGTCGCAGACGACGTAGTAGAAGAAGCGGCTGAAAAAGTGGCAGATACGGCAAAATCAGTAAAAGAAACAGCGGATAAAGTTTAATCCGCTGACTTTATAAAATTTAGATAACGCTAAAAATTAGTTGTGTTTACAGACGTAGGTTTTGCTGAAATGGCTGTGATTGGCATCATGGCTTTGATTGTCCTGGGGCCAGAACGCTTACCCGGCGCGGCGCGGGCCGCAGGTAAATGGGTAGGCAAAGCCCGCCGAATGATGGGCGATATGAAGCGCGACATCAAAGCCGAATTGGACGCCAACGAATTGGAAGGGCTGAAAGAAATTGGCAAAGATATCAAAGAAGCCGGAGAGTCGCTTAAGTCACAAGTATCTTCTTCTGATGAGACGCTTCAGTCAGGTCTAAAAAAAGAAACGTCTGCAATGGATGACGCTATTAGCGACGCTTTAGGAAAAGAATCTAAAGCAGCAGAAGCCAAGGCAGCAGAAACCAAGGCAGCAGGGAAGGCCGCTACTTCAAAAGCCAGTAAAACGACTAAGAAGGTCAGCAAAAAGAAGGTTGCTAAGAAGAGTTCTTCAAAGGCAGCGCCTGCCACTGCCACTAAGAAAAAAGTGGCCAAAAAAACCACCGCTAATAAAACCACCGCTAAAAAGCCAGCGGCCCAAAAGACAACAGCTAAGGCTAAAGCTTAGTCAGCACAAATCCCCCTATGGCAATCAAGAAGATAGAAGAAGGCTCATTGTTATCGCACTTGCTTGAACTGCGTGATCGTATGTTACGCATTGTTGGCGTGATATTCATTTTGTTCATCCCGTGCGCATTCTTTGCGAGCGAGCTATACGAGTTTATTGCTAAGCCCTTAATGAGTTCTTTGCCGCAAGGCAACTCAATGATTGCTACCGAACCGCACGCGCCTTTCTTTGTGCCGTTTAAGTTCGCTATTGCGGTGGCGTTTGCGCTGTCTATCCCGCACACTTTATTTCAACTCTGGGCGTTCATTGCGCCAGGCTTATATCGCCATGAAAAGCGTTTGGCTTATCCTATTTTGATTTCCAGCACCTTGCTGTTTTATTTGGGCGTGGTGTTTGCTTACTTTGTGGTATTTCCTTTAGTGTTCGGTTTTTTCGCCAAAGTTATTCCTGATGGCGTGCTTATGATGACCGATATTGGGTCTTATTTGAGCTTTGTTATTAAGCTGTTCTTTGCTTTTGGCTTGGCTTTTGAAGTCCCTGTTGCGACGGTTATCTTGGTAAAGATGGGCATAAGTACGCCCGATAAATTGGCGGAAAAGCGCCCGTACATTATTATTGGTGCCTTTATTTTGGGCATGTTGTTAACGCCGCCAGATATTTTTTCTCAAACGCTGCTCGCGATACCGGTGTGGTTATTATTTGAGCTGGGCCTATTTGCCTCACGGCGAATGACGCCGACTTCGCCTGAAGAGATTGAGGCAGAAGAATCAGAAGAAGATATGGACGATGAAATGAAAAAGGCAGAAAAGCAGATTTCTTCGCTAGATTCTGAACCTGATCCGGGCCCATAAGCCACCTGACTAGGCGTTAAACTTAATCAGCCTCTGATAAGCAGCCTTAGGCTGAACTAAAGGTTTAGCGTTGTGTCGAAGTACTTTCACTCAACCTTCTAGATCGAATGTTCAAGCCTTTTGCCCGACTTTGTGTTGTATTAGCGAGCCTTAGTGGTTTTAGTCCCTTATTGCTTAGTGCTCAAGAAGTACCCGTATCCCAGTCGTTAGATAATCAGTTAGTTGATAATCCGTCTCCTTATTTAGCGCTCCACGGTAGCGACCCAGTCGCATGGCAAGCCTGGGATGAAGAAGCGATAGCGCGATCCAAGGCTGAGAACAAACCGCTATTTATTTCTAGTGGTTACTTTTCCTGTCACTGGTGCCACGTGATGCAAGCGGAAAGCTATAAAAATGCTGAAATAGCGAAGATACTCAACGCCTACTTCATCCCAATCAAAATAGACCGTGAACTAGAATCGGCGTTAGATCAGCGACTCATGGATTATGCCCAAGCGACTTTAAAGCAAGGAGGCTGGCCGCTTAATGTGTTTCTATCTCCTGATGGCTTACCGCTGTATGCGGTGTTGTATCAACCTAAAGAGCAGTTTCAAAACATTCTCGTAAAGTTAGCCCAGGCGTGGGTGGGCAACAGCGCTAAAATTCGCGACTTGGCCCTGAAAGAACGAGTGCCAGTTACCTTTCCAGATGCCAAGCCGGAGTTAGATGCGCCGAATGTGCAGAACTTGGTTGATGCGACTATTAATCATATTCTAAGCCGGGCCGATGATTTTCAAGGGGGCTTTGGTTCATCGAACAAGTTTCCCTCGACCCCGCAATTGTTCTTTTTACTTGAGCAACAACAAGTGTTCAAGAGTAAACGGGTCGATGCCTTTCTGCGTCTAACCTTAGATGTGATGGCATCCGGGGGCATGATGGACCAACTAAGTGGTGGCTTTTATCGTTACAGCGTGGATCCAGCCTGGGATATTCCACACTTTGAGAAAATGTTGTATGACAACGCGAATTTAGCGCGGGTGTATTTACATGCAGGGCAAATATTGAATGAGCCTCGTTATACCGCCATTGCGACTCGCACCTTAGATTTTATGATAGATAACATGGCGGGTGATCATGGCGCATTGGTCGCGGCATTTTCCGCTGTAGATAACGAGTCCATTGAAGGTGGTTATTACTTGTGGACGCAAAAAGAGCTGGGTTCCCTGTTAAATACCCAGCAATTATCAGTGTTCAATACAGCATGGAATATGGACCGACGCAATGAATTGGAGAAAGGTAATCATCTAAGGAATTTTAAGCCAATTGATCAAATTGCCGAAGTGACAGGGTTGACCGAGGAACAAGTTCAAACACATTTAAATGCGGCTCATTTAACGCTGCTGACTGCTCGGGAACAGCGCATTTTGCCAGTAGACGATAAATTTTTAACAGCGTGGAATGGCTTGGCATTAACGGTGTTTGCTGAAGCAGGCCAACTACTAGATAACAACACCTATCAAGAGCAGGCAGCGCATATCAAAACGTTTATCTTGTCTGAATTATGGGATGGTAAGCAATTGACCCGTGGTTTGGCCAAAGGCCAAGCAGTCGGTAGCGCCGCTATCGAAGACTACGCTTATCTAGCGCAGGGTTTGTTGGCTTATGCGCAGGGCACTCAACAACAGGAAGATTACCTATTGGTTGATGACATATTGCAGCAAGCATGGAGTCGTTTTTATCAGAATAATGCCTGGAGCCGCGCTGATGGGGCGTTATTGCCCGCGGTAGATGGCGAAGAGCTGATGCAAGAAGGCGCTAGTGCTTCACCGGCGGCGGTGATTCTTCAAACCTCAATTGCGCTTGCTGCAAAGCAAAGCAGGTTCAGCAGCAAATACCAATCCAAAATTTTATCTGCGTTGAACCGTGGACATAACGAACTTACTCAAGCGCCATTTTGGTTTGCTACCCAAGTGAGCGCGATGCACAAAGCGATTACTAATCTCTGAAGGCTTTAATTTAGCATTGGAGTAAGCGCATATTCTTGATTATTTATAGCGCTTAAAGTCTTGAGAAACAGGTGCTATCGGTTAGACTAGCGCAAAACTGATCTTTGCATTAACTTCAGACCCTTACTCTAACCATTCCGTTTATTTTATGCGCACCTCTAAGTATCTGCTCGCCACCTTAAAAGAAACCCCAGCTGATGCAGAGGTTATTAGCCATCAGCTAATGTTGCGTGCCGGTATGATTCGCCGAGTCGCAGCGGGTATATATAACTGGTTACCTTTGGGGTTGCGAGTGCTGCGTAAAGTAGAGAATATCGTGCGTGACGAGATGGACAAAGCCGGGGCGATAGAGCTATCAATGCCGGTGGTACAACCCGCTGAATTATGGGAAGAATCAGGCCGATGGGAACAGTATGGCCCTGAGTTGTGTCGCCTCACTGACCGTCATCAGCGCGATTTTTGTTTGGGTCCCACCCATGAAGAAGTGATTACTACCTTGGCCCGCAATGAGATACGCAGTTATCGCAGCTTGCCGATGAATTTATATCAAATTCAAACCAAGTTTCGCGACGAGATTCGCCCGCGCTTTGGTGTGATGCGCAGCCGCGAATTCATCATGAAAGATGCTTACTCTTTTCATGTGGGACGTGAATCGTTGCAAGAAACCTACGACGTGATGTACCAAGCGTACAGCAACGTGTTCGATCGCTTCGGTTTAACCTATCGCGCCGTAGCGGCCGACTCCGGCAGCATCGGCGGAGACGCATCACATGAATTTCATGTATTGGCTGAATCGGGAGAGGATGCGATCGCCTTCTCGACAGAATCTGACTTCGCCGCCAATGTTGAAATGGCTTATGCCGTGCCGAGTATTCGTAAACGCGCAGAGCCTAGCTTGGAGATGAGCTTGGTAGAGACGCCCGATACGAAGACCATCGCGGCCTTGGTAGAGAACCATAACTTGCCCATCGAAAAAACCATTAAAACCCTGATCGTTAAGGCATCCGATGAGATAGACGCTGATATGGTGGCCTTGTTAGTAAGGGGTGATCGCGAGCTAAATACAATAAAGGCACAAAATTTACCTGAAGTGGCCAGTCCACTTGAGTTTGGCGAAGAAGCGGCTATCCGTAGTGTCATTGGCGCAGGCCCCGGTTCTCTGGGCGTAATCGATATGCCGTTACCGATCATTGCCGATACCGAAGTATCGCTGATGAGCGATTTTAGCGCAGGTGCCAATATTGAAGGCAGTCATCACTTTGGCATTAACTGGGGTAGAGATGTGGCCGAACCGCAAGTCGCGGATTTGCGTAACGTAATTCAAGGCGATGCCAGCCCCTGCGGTAAAGGCGTGCTGGACATTAAACGTGGCATTGAAGTTGGGCATATCTTTCAATTAGGCACTAAATACAGTGAAGCGATGAATGCCAAAGTATTAGATGATGGTGGCAAAGCACAACTAATGGAGATGGGTTGTTACGGCATCGGTATCACTCGGGTGGTGGCAGCAGCCATTGAGCAATCACACGATGACAGAGGCATTATTTGGTCGGATGCCTTGGCGCCGTTTACCGTGGCGATCGTGGCGATTGGCTATCAAAAATCAGAAGCGGTGCAGCAGGCAGCCGATGCACTTTATCAACAGCTGTTAGATCTAGGTGTGGAAGTACTACTAGATGACCGAAAGGAACGCCCTGGTGTGATGTTTGCAGACATGGAGCTCATTGGTATTCCTCACCGTTTGGTGGTCGGAGATCGCGCCTTAGAAAGCGGAGTTTATGAGTATAAGCATCGCGCAGCAGCGGAGAATGAGCAATGGGATATTGAAGGCGCTGTTGCTACTTTAATGGACCGATTGCAAAGCTAAGTTGTATATCGGTGGCAGTCAGGTGTATATGTCGGGACTTGATCTGACATATTCAGCAAATTAGTTTACATGTCGTCGTACATCGTATGACCGAGTTTGGCCCCTATAAGACATTCGAACGATAAAAACCCGGCTGAATAAGGGCCGGGTTTTTATCGAACAACTCTAACAGTTACATCAGGATAGATTCACGTATCCGTTACCTCCGACAACGCCAGGATTGCCAGGATCGTTACCTGCAGGCCCGCCCGCGCCACCTGACGCACCGCCTCCAGCCCCACCAGGCTGTCCCGGGCCCGGGCTCAGGGTGAATGCGAATGCACCAGCTGATCCCCCGGCTCCACCTGCAGGACCCCCGCCCGGAGTGCCATCCGTAGCACCAGTGCCAGGGGTTATATCGCCTTCACCACCACCACCGCCGCCCCCACTGGCTAGGAGGGCGTCTACAGAAGAAAGCCCGCCTCCTTCGCCTCCATATCCGCCTTGAGGGATAGGGTTACTGGAGTTATATTCCAGTCCTCCCGTCCCGCCAAGGCCCACAACTATACTCAGAACTTGACCTGGCGTTACAGCAATTGCGCTATTCACCAATTCTCCATCTCCGCCAGCCGCAGCATTACCGGCTCTGGAACCGCCCCCGCCGCCACCGGCCCCGGACATTTCAACTTGAATGCTCGTAACCCCCTGTCCAACGGTAAACGAATACGTGCCAGGCTCCGTGAATGATGTGGGAAGGGTATCGCCAGTAATAGTAGTAACGGGATCTGGTGATGTCTGCGCATGGGCGGGCAGGACAACACTGCTTACGATCGGTGCCATCCAGACCGATTGAACCAGTTTTCGACGGACTAAACTGGGCTTTGTACTTTCTTTCATTTCTTTCATTTCTTTCTCTTTAGAGTGGATTATTTTAGAACGAGTAAGATTAATCACTGCTTTCAACTCAGCTTAAATTTCACCTTAGTGTTGAGTGGCCGTTTTGAGTATGATTCTGCCAGATTGAAAAGTCAAACTCAGCATAAAACCACTTGATGTTTTACTGCACTACAAAAACAAGCCAACGGTCGCTTATTGGCCCTGAGCAGGCAGTCGAGAATGAGCTAAAGTGTGTGCGAAACGCTACGAAAAAGCCCTAGCCCGCAGGGCACCGTGAGCTTTTGTTAGCCCACTTGTTGCTAAAAATAAGGTGCATATTTTTCCTTCGCTTCCCAAGTATGAATTAGAACTGCCCACGCTTTTGCATGGAAAGCATTCAGGAAATTCGTTCTAATTTTCTCAGAATGACCAGTTTGCTGAATAAGCGTTTCCTTTAGTGGGTGATGACTAGATATTAGAAATTCATTCCGTGTATGTAACCTACCTAGCAACCGAATTGTCGGTATGCTGGCGAACTTACCACCTCCACCACGATTACAATCTTGACAGGACAACACTAGATTCCAGATACCATCAACGATATTGCTAAAACCATGATGCTTCAATGTATGAGGAAAAAAATGATCAACTTCTGAGTTTAAAGGGGACGGTACCCTTTGATTCCCAGAAATTGCACTCGTGTACTCTGCAAGTATGGCGTCACCTGCTTCCTTAATCTTCGTACCACCATGTAACTCGATAATTGTTGTCAACAATGATAGACAATCGAAGCGTCGCTCTAAGGTAGTTTTCTCATCAACACCCATAAGCCGACTATATCCAACCACATCAGCGTAGAGGATGACAGCAAGAGCACGTTTCATTTGTTGGTAAACTGGCCCAAGAATATATAGTAACGTTTGTGAATATCGGTTATGAGTATCACGAAGGTGGTCGATTGCCTATCTTCTATTGCCATACGTCAGCCTGACTTTGCTATATCGCAAACCAGCGCAGTGGCTGGAGTTTCAGTGCGGTTATAAATCCAATGAACAGTATCTTCATGTTCCGGAAATGTGCCATAATCTTCCGCAGAATAAGTATCTTCGCCCTCTGGTTTTCCTTCTACCCAATTTCCATCAATCATGGACACAATACCAGGGCGGTCAGCATGGCTGTGCTCAGCAATATGGCCACCCGGTTCAATTGTTACCCACCGCATCCGAAGCGTATAACCCTCTAACCCAATCGTTGCCTTTAAAGTGCTTTCAGGCAGTTCTTCCAGTTTTCCAACCTTAATATCTTTATGTTCTGTCGGCCCTGTAGCGGCAGCTAGAATGGCATTACCAGCAACCCCGACGCCGGTGATACCTACTAATAAGATAACGGCTCTAGGCAAGCTTTTAATTACTATCGAAAGTCTACTTTTCATGCGATCTACTCCACGTATATTTATCGTGTTATAAGAATAGTATGCATGGTAGCTACTTGACAAAAGAAGAATTTTTGTTAGGGTGGTGAATTAAATTAATGACAACTATCTTGAGATTACCTCCATTCCCAGCGCTACGTGGTTTTGAGGCTGCTGCCCGACTGCAGAGTTTCCGCCTTGCCTCCGAAGAGTTGTGCTTGTCGCCATCGGCAATTAGTCATCATGTTCGCCAACTAGAAACATTTTTAGGTAGTCCGCTTTTTGAGCGAAGCCCGAACGGAGTTACGCTTACTCAAAGTGGTCAAAACTACTTCTCAGATCTCGCGCCAATTTTAGAGACTCTCGAAAATGCAACCAATCAGGCAATACAAAACCAACCTCGCCAGCAGATTTTATTACAAAGTTCACCTGGGTTTGCGGCTCGCTGGCTCATGCCTCGCCTGTGTTACTTAAAAAGGTGCGCTCCCAACGCCGACCTGACATTGACAACGAATCAAACTTCTAACTCAAGCGTGGATATAGAATTTAAATGTGCTCACACACACCCTCTTGAAGGTGACGACGAGGTTCTTCTATCAACAGTGCGCGCACCTGTCTGCAGTGCGCAATATCTGAAAGAAAACGGGCCTATCGAGAATTCTTTTCAGCTTCAGAATCATACATTGATCAGAGAGCATCAATGGGATTGTTGGGACGAATGGTTTTCCATTACCATGCCTGAACATTCAATCGAAGCAGCTGAACTTTGGTTCGATGATGGATATGCCTCAATGAGTGCCGTAGAACTTAGTTTGGGGGTGCAATTAGGCTACCTAGAATTATTGGCTGATGGGCTGTCCGATGGTCGCTTGATAAGACTCTTTGATCAGGCCATTCCGAAAAAAACACTCTTTACTCTACGAATGAAAACTGGTTGGCGGAACTGTATAAGTCTGATAGCCATTCGGAAATGGCTACTGGAGGAAGCGCACAATGCTGAAAAGGCTGTTAATTAGCGTTTTTTCTTCAATGAATAATTTGGGGCGGATTGCGCTTTCTGTTAGACCGTGATGATTCGGAAATAGTCAGGATGTGCAAATGATTGATTGTCCGTAATGAAGTAATAGCGACTATTTGCAATAGTCGAATTATACTACTTATAAAAACGGTTCCAAGCCTTGGGTTTCAAATTCTGCCTAATCTGTTTGACGCTGGCCATTCGTAAGATGGCAAAGCCAATTACAGAACAGACTAGTGACTTCATCCTTCTCTTGATCATCAGGCGTCACGACATAATAAGACCAAGGGTGGGGTACTGTTAGCTCGAATGGCTGGACCAAATTGCCTTTGTCAATATCACTTTGCGCTAGTTCTAGATAACCCATTGCGATGCCAAGGCCGTCTACAGCAGCTTGTAAGGCTATGCCTGGGTCATTAAAAGAAAGTCCAGTTTGCGTGTTTAACGCGTTCAGCCCCGCAGCGCTAGCCCACTCATCCCACTCAGAAACGATGCCCACCCCTTCGCTAACGTCTGCGTGTATTAGCGTGCTTTTCTCTAACATGTCGAGTATCGACTTTCCTTGGTGCTTATTAAAAAAATCTGGGGCACATACTGGGCTCATGTGAATTGGCATTGCCTTTTGGGCTCTGAGCCCAGGCCAGTCACCTGCACCTGTGCGAACAGCAAGATTAAAATTTCCTTGCTTAAGATCCATCAGTTCTAAAGAAGGATGCACCTTAACTTCAATTTCTGGATAGGCTTTACGAAAGTGTTTTAGATTAGGTACCAGCCATTTATTAGCGAAAGTAGGCGTAACAGCCACCTTTAGCGAAGTGATGTTTTGCCTTTTACGCAAGGTGGCTAACTCGGTAGTAATACTTTTAAACGACTGTTGAAGGACAAGGCTTAGCTTCTCGGCCTCTTGGGTCAATTCCACCTGTCTGTGGCCTCTGTTAAAAAGCGGCTTACCCAGTGCACTCTCTAAGCCTTTAACATGATGGCTGATTGTCGAATGAGTGACGTGTAATTCCGTAGCGGCTTTACTGAAACTCTTTAGCCGTGCGGCAGCTTCGAAGGCGCGCAGCGCATTCATGTGAACACCTAATAGATTCATTATGTAGTATTTCCTGTTTAATTTTTAAACATGACGCGTTCATTATATCAATTTGCATACACCAGTTGAAAAGGCTATTTTGGAGACACGATTTAAACAAGTACTTAAAGACGCATTAAGTTTATGAACGATTCAATATTCGACGCTGAGAAATACGCTAAAACTCGCTTGCCTATTGACGAGGCAAGCCCTTTACCTGCAGAAGTTTACACTTCGCAAGCGTGGTATGACCGCGAAATGGAAACCATTTTCTTAAAGCGATGGTTGCAAGTAACGCGCGAAGAGGAAATCCCCAATCCCGGCGATTACGTTCGAATTGATATTGCGGGCGAGCCATTGATTGTCTTGAGAGACCTCTCAGGTGAAATCAGGACCTTATCGGCTGCTTGTCGGCATCGCGCATCTGAATTGGTGGAAGGTAAAGGAAACTGCCGGGTACTCGTTTGCCCTTATCATGCTTGGTCTTATTCCTTAGATGGTCAATTAATTGGCGCCCCTTCTATGCAAGACGCCAAGTGTTTTGATACCAAGGATCACAAGTTGCCCAGCTTTCGGACTGAAACTTGGGCAGGGTTTGTTTTCATCAACTTTGATGACGACGCGAAGCCATTGCTTGAATGCCTAGGCGGTTTGGTTGAGCGTTTTAAAGATTACAAAATGGAAGACATGGTTGTTACCAAAAAATGGGAAAACCGTTTCAACGCCAATTGGAAAATATGGGTAGAAAATTCGCGTGAGGGTTATCATGTGCGCACAGTGCATCGGGAGTCACTAGATACTTATTACCCCGGCGCTACCAACTCGAAATTTGATGCTGAGGGAATGCCCGGCGTTTATGCCATCAACAGCAGTGACAACGAAAATGGTTTATATGTACCGCGCAATAAAACGCTGCCCTTTATCGAGAGCTTGCAGAAAAAAGATGAAGAGTGCACCCATTTTATGGTGTTCTATCCGCACCTTTTAATGAACCTGCCTCCAGATCGAATCACCTTTCACCAATATTTTCCCGAAGGGCCCGAATGGACGCGCATCGTGACGTGGTGTTGTTTCCCAAAATCAACGGTTGATATGCCAAACTTTGAAGAAGAGGCAGAAGACAAGTATTATCCGCCTATGGAACTGTTTATTAAAGAAGACAAGGGTATTTGTGAGGTGGTGCATCGCGGTATCGTTAGCCGGTTTGCTCGTCCTTGTCGGTACTCGCCCACTGAAGAGCAAACAGTTTATGAATTCTCCAATTATGTGCTTGATCATGTCATTGGTCCTGAAGAAGATTAATCGAAAATAAATCATGACTAGAAAAAATATCCCGCTCCCCAATATCGCCGAACCCGCAGATGCCAGTGTTGGCTCTCAATGTATTGTTGCGGGTAATCAAATATTTATCTCCGGCCAGATTGCCTACGACAATGGTAAGTTGGTCGGTGCGGGGGATGCCTTGGAGCAGTGCAGGCAGTGCTTTCGCAATATCCAAGATTATGTTGCCGCTGCAGGCGGAACGATGGACGACGTGGTGTCGCTAAATATCTTTTTGAACGATATTAGTTATCGGCAAGCCGCCATTGATGCGCGTGCTGAAGTGTTCACAGCGCCTGGGCCGAGCGCGACAGTTGTCGGCGGAGTAGATTTTGCCTTTGAAGATTTGCTGGTTGAGATTAGCGCAATTGCTATTCTCCCTTAGCTGTTTCACGTACAAATCGCTGTTATTACTACCAATAAACTAAATAAAAATGACCGACTCCAAAGTAGGTAAAATTCAAACCGTATTAGGCCTGATTGATAGTACTGACCTAGGCGTGACGCTGGCACACGATCACGTATTGATCGATGGCAGTTTCATGTATGTAGAACCCGAAGAGGCCAGTCAAAAAGACTTGGCTCATCAAAAGATCAGCTTACAGAACCGAGGTTGGGTCGGCTACAACTGGACCTCCAGTTTGGATAACGTTGAGCTACAAGATGAAGAGTTGGCGGTTTCTGAGTTGAAACGATTTGTCGCGGCAGGGGGTAGCAGCATTATAGATCCGACCAATATGGGATTGGGCCGTGACCCGCACGCATTAGCTAGAATTGCTAAACTGACTGATATGCATATAGTGATGGGTGCTGGCTATTATATTGGTTCCACTCATCCCGCAGACATGGATGAGCGTAGCGAAGAATCGATCACTGAAGAAATTGTCCGAGACATAGAGGAAGGCGTAGATGACACGGGCATTCGCGCCGGACTCATTGGCGAAATTGGTTGTGCCTATCCATGGTGGAAGAACGAAAAGAAAAACGTGCGCGCTGCAGCCAAGGCGCAAAAAATAACCGGCGCACCGTTGATGATCCATCCGGGGCGTGATCCGAAATCACCCTTAGAAATTATCGAAGTGATCGCTCAAGCAGGCGGTGACTTGTCACGCACCATTATCTGCCATATTGATAGAACCTGCCTTGAACGGTCATGGCTTACAGAGCTAGCTCAATCAGGTTGTTATTTAGAATACGATTTGTTCGGCAATGAAAGTTCGTATTACCCACCCAACCCAGATGTAGACATGCCGTCTGACGCCCAGCGGATGGAAGTGATTTTATGGCACTTCGAAAACGGTTTTGAGAAGCAAGTGTTGTTGTCTCACGACGTGGCAACTAAACACCGCCTACACACTTATGGAGGGTTGGGGTATGACCATCTAATCACCAACGTTATGCCAAGACTACGTAAGCGCGGCTTATCGGATTCGCAGGTTGCCACACTCATTGTTGATAACCCCGCTGAGGTATACAGTTTTGTCTAGTGTGACTCTACGTATAAGGGTTACTTCTAGATAAGCTTTCTTAAAATATTGCATTTACACATTGAAAACTCGACCGCCATCGGCGACGTATTTGAAATTACGCCGACTCGTTTAGCCGAGGCTTTAGTTCGTCATCTTCAGATTGCTCAGAGAGTGAAAATCACCCTGGGCTACGATGGTGATGAGTTTGAGAATAACATGTCTACAGCGGATGCCTTGTTTGCGTGGAGCTTTACTCGTAGCAACCTAGGTGGGTTGGCACCGCAGCTAAAATGGATACAACTGCAAGGTGCGGGTATCAATCATTTGCTACCGCTTGATTGGCTGCCAGCCGACGTTACGCTAACCAACAGTCGCGGCGTTCACGGCCAGCGCGCGGTTGAATACATCATGATGGCCTTGCTGGCATTAAATAACGGCTTGCCGAAGATGATGGTTAACCAACAGCAAGGCCTTTGGCAAGGAGTTAATAACAGTTCTATCAGCGGCAAAACGCTTTTGATATTCGGTGTTGGGCACATCGGCGGCGATGTGGCTCGCGCAGCCAAGTATTTTGGAATGCGGGTAGTGGGTATTCGACGCTCGGGCGAGCCGTGTGAAGGAGTGGACGAAATGTATCAGCCAAGAGAGTTGCACAACTTATTACCGCTCGCTGACTTTGTGTTGGTTACTGCGCCCCATACCAGTGAGACTGAACGAGTATTTGACCAAAATGCGTTTGGATTACTAAAGCAAGGGGCAGGTTTCATCGGCTATAGCCGTTCTCGTCTAATTGACTATCAAGCACTTCAGCAAGCCTTGAAAGCGAACAAAATCAGCGCAGTAGTCGATGTGTTTGACGAAGAACCGTTGCCAAGATCTTCCTCACTTTGGGGTACGCCAAATCTAATTATCACTCCACATTCTTCGTCCAACGACCCTGTTCATCATGCGGCGAGGAGCCTAGATCTGTTATTCGAGAACGTTCAGCGATTCCTCGACGGACAAACGCTACACAATATCGTTAGTCCAGGTCACCAATACTAAATATCATGCAGTCACAGGCACGCGTAGTGATCATTGGTGGCAGTGTGGGTGGGTTATCAGCGCTTTATCGCCTTACTCAAGAGGGTTGGGCTGATGTGGTTCTGTTAAAGCGCAACGAGCTTACCTGCGGCTATATTAAGTATTCAGCGGAACAATGCCCCAGTTTGAAGGTCAATTGATTGTTGTAATTTTACTAGGTACAGTACTCAGCTTTATAAGTTTCTGCGATGGCTTATTTTGAGGTGAATTTGAATAAGGTTGTGACAGTTTTACAGACCATTCAGCTAGAGAGTCTTTTTCTGCTTATGTATGCAACCCTTGTCGGTTTGACCGAAAAATCGTAAATCCGAGAGGTTAAAATAGCTCATGAACTATTTTTCTTATATCCGTTAGAGAAGTGCACGGATGAGTATATAGAGGTGGTTTTTATCACATGAATAGTAAAAATTAGCTGCTATTTTCTAATCCTTTATGAAATTTTACACTGTAACTTCATAAACCATATGATTAAACCTAAAGGAGGATAATACCCATGAAACGACCCTTAATAACGGCAAAAGGAAGCTTGATAGCTTTTACATTATGTACGTTTTTTGCGAGCAATACTTATGCGTTTGAAGAACTAGGATCAATTGACCTCGGGCCGGCAGAAGCACCCGCGTTGCCAGTAGCAGGAACCAAGAAGTTTTTTATACAAGATGATGAAGAACAAATGGTCACGGTAACTGAAGTGACGGACACACATATTGCTTATTTAAGCGCTGATGGTTGTAGTTGGGAAAGTCCGCTACATGATTTTGACTTTACAGCTACAGGAAATTGGAATAATTGCAGTGGTTCTAGTGGTACTAAAAAAATAAAAGCAAAAGGGTCTATGTTCCCATTACAAAGTGGCAGTAAAGCCAGCTATTCAATCAAAGGCGAAGTTACGAAAGGAGCTTGGACAGGGAAGTGGAATAACAAACGCAAGTGTAAGGTTAGTGGTGCTGTGCGCATTAAAACGGCTACCGGCGAACATGATACTTGGAAAGTGGTATGTAAACCTAATGATGACAAAAGGACAATGTATTACTCTCCGGAGTTAGGTACTAGGGTGGTTCATATAAGAAAGCACTATAAAAACTCCACGAGAAGTTTCCACAGCGAATTACTTAGAGTGGAATAGACTAGAAGCAATTCTCGTGCTTAAGAAGTTGAACTCCGTATGCTGGGGTTTGGCTTCTTAAGGTTTCGCTTTTCTTTTTTAATTCAATTGCAAAACAAAATCAGCAATTCGTTCTAAAGCAGTTTTTAACTCCTCCTCAGCAGTCGCATAGGAAATGCGAAAGAATGGCGATACGCCGAACACGCTGCCTGGCACCATGGCCACGTGAGCGGTTTCTAATAAGTGCCGACAGAAGTCAGAATCGGTTTCGATCACTTCACCACTTGGTGTCGTTTTTCCTAGTATGCCCGCGCAACTCGAGAAGGTATAAAACGCCCCTTCCGGAGACAGGCACTCTAAGCCTTCAATTTGATTAAGTGCGCTCACCACAATATCGCGTCTTCTTTGAAAACTCTCTTTCCTCTCGACTAAAAAGCCTTGGGGCCCATTCAATGCTTCCACCGACGCCGCTTGGCTCACTGAGCTGGGACAAGAAGTAGACTGGCTTTGAATAACCGACATTGCTTTGATTAACTCAGCAGGGCCACCCGCGTAGCCGATGCGCCAACCCGTCATGGCATAAGCTTTAGAGACGCCGTTCACGGTTAAAGTGCGCGACTTAAGTGCTGGCTCAACTTGCGCTGGCGTAACAAACTTGAAGTCGTCATAAACGATATGTTCATACATATCGTCTGACAGAACCCAAACCTTGGGACGGCGTAGCAATACATCCGTTAAGGGCCGATAATCGTCTTCACTATAAGCAGCTCCGCTCGGGTTACAGGGTGAATTTAGCAACAGCCATCTGGTTTTATCAGTGATCGCATTGTCTAGATCAGAAGCGGTCATTCGAAAACCGTTCTCGGCGCTGCAAGGGACCAGCACCGCTTTGCCACCGCAAATGTCGACAATGTCTTCATAAGAGGTCCAAAATGGCGTAGGAATAATAACTTCATCGCCTTCTTCTAAACTGGCCATAAAGGCATTGAACAATATCTGCTTTGCGCCTGTTCCAACGGTTATTTCGTTGAGTGCGTAGTCCAGACCATGATCGCGCTTAAACTTATCGCTAATGGCTTGCTTTAACTCAGGCGTGCCATCTAGAGCGGTGTATTTGGTTTGTCCTTCCTTTATTGCATTAATGGCAGCTGCTTTAATGTTGTCCGGGGTATCGAAATCGGGCTCGCCCGCGCCCAGCACAATGACAGGCTTGCCTCGCGCTTTAAGTTCTCGGGCGCGTTGGCCAATGACTAAGATTTCGGAAATACCGATATTGCCGATGCGTGAAGCCTTTTGAAATGAGGTGGTAGAGGTCATAGTAATTGACGATTAAAATTATGCTGAGAATACGAATTGGGTCGGTTAATTTTAGATGTCAAAATCAAACTTCACCCGACGACTAATTCTTTTTACTGTCATCAACGATATTCATCGCTGCTTGTCCGCTGTTACCCAACGCGACGGATGCAAATGGTCCACCGTGCTTGGTGATGCCTAAATCATTGATGTCCGGCGGTGGCGCTTCTGCTAAAACTTGCTCAGCAAATTGTTCGGCATTGTCTTTAGGCCGAAAACCCAAGTGATGGGCTTTGCTGTTGTCTACTGGCGCGCGGTCGTTATCAGAAACCCCGTACACGACGCTAAAGCCTGTTACAGGCGTATCTATGGCACGTTGTACTAGTTGAATTAGATCGTCGTAAGAAAGCCAGGTACCTAAGGCGCGTGCATTGGTTACTTTGGCGCAAGACAGAATGCGTAAACACACCGCTTCAACCCGGCGTTTCTCCCAATACATGCGCGCTAAATCTTCAGCAAAGCATTTAGCTAAACCGTAATAGGTGTCGGGTCTGTGGGGCACCTCAGTGTCTATATATTCAGTTTTGTCATACATGCCCACTGCATGAATTGAGCTGGCATAAACAATTCTGGGTACATCATGTTGATATGCCGCTTCCCAGATATTATAGGCGCCAACAATGTTAGGGCCTAGAATAGTGTTGAAGTCTGCTTCATCGCCCATCGCGCCAAAGTGAACCACCATGTCGGCGCCGGCTAGCAATGCGTGTATTTCGTCGTAATTGGCGAGATCCGCTTTTACGTAGGTTTCATTTGGATAAAGCTTGCCCATGTCCTCAACAATATCCGAAGAGACAAGTTCGTCGGTTAAGGTACTCAGTGATTCGCGTAAATGAGAACCTAAACGACCAGCCGCGCCGGTTAATACTAGTCTTTTCATATGATCGCTTTCTCTTCAAAAGGCTGATTAAGAACGATGCGATCGTAATTAAATGGGCTTAGGTCCAAGCTGCGATATTCGCCATAGGTGATTAGCTCTGCAGTACCCCGTCCCATTGCAGGCGATTGCTGAAAGCCATGGCCTGAAAATCCATTAACAAAGATGAAGTTTTCTACTTCATTATGAGGGCCCAAAATAGCATTTTGGTCAAATACGTTATAGGCATAGTGACCTGCCCAGGAGTTAATCAACTTAATCGCTTCGAACTGTGGAATTCGATTTGCAATAGCGGGCCATGCTTTTTCTTCCCATATGCTGTGATCTTCGACAAAGTCATCGTAACCTACTGCGTGGTCATCATCTGGTGCACTGCCCGCGAGATAGTAAGTACCATCGGTGCGAATGTGTACACCACTAGGATCGATGGTCAATGGTAAATCACGGTCCAATGGTTGCTCTGCATCGAAAATAAACGTGTATCGTTTGCGCGGCTCAACCGGTATTTCAATGCCAGCCATGCGCGAGGTTAAAACTGCACGTGGCCCTGAGGTATTAATAACCTTGTCGCAATGAATAACTTCGCCCGATTCCAGGGTAACGCTTTCTACTCGTGAACCAGACGTGTTCTTAGTCATCGCCACGACTTCATTTTCAATATATTCAACCCCACGCTCTTTCGCCGAACGCTTCCACCAGTCGAACAAGGTGTTGCCATCAAAGTAACCTTCGTCAATCAAGTTATGACTACCCGCAACGATGTCATCAACCATATAAAATGGATAGTCACGTTTTATTTCTTCGGGCGTCATGATCTTCGTGCCTGCACCGCAGGCTGCTTGAACTGCTTGGCTCTCTCTTAAAACTTGAGCGAAGGGCTCATTGTCGGCCATATACATATACCCATAGCTTTGCAGCGCCAATTCAGGTACCCGTGGATCGTTGGCCATGAAACCTTGAAAGCCTTTTACGAACTCGGCGGCAAATTGCGAAACCTGCACATTTATGTCGCGCGAAAATTGTTGCCGCATACAACTGTTGGTATGCGCGGTAGAGGTGAATTCATAAGTTGCGTCGCGCTCCACCACTAGCACCGTGCCATCAAAATCAGAGTTGTCAGATAGAAACCAAGCGACTGAAGAACCAAACATAGCACCGCCAACAATAATCACATCGTAGCTCGATTGCTTTGGCGCACTGCTTAAGTTTCGAGAGGAAAGGGGCAGTGCCATAATAATTGCTAATCTACTTTGCTCGTTGGTGCTGTTGCACTTAGTTGTTTCTTTGTGCGCCGATTGCTGGCCACAAGTTTAGCATCCCGATTGCAGCCCTTGCCATAGTTGCATGCCAGACGTGGGCATTATATAAATCAGTCCGCGGGGACGGACTATAATAGTGTAAATAAATGATGCTGAATTAGGTCTTCAATTTAGCATGAATTTGGCTCGCTGCACGGGCTCCTTCTCCTAAAGCACCAGGTACACAAGCCGGGTTATTGTTGCTGGTTGCTTCGCCTGCAAAGTAGATCATTTTGCGCACAGGTTTTGCAAGTTGCTTACGCTTGTTCACAGTGGGAGATTTAAACGTGTTGAGCATTGTATAAGAGTAACTACCACGCACGTAGGGGGCTGATGTCCAATCTTGCACTATGCCCGATGCAAAGTTCTGAGTGGCTGCACCCGCAAACAAAGAATCTAAGTCTTCTAATAGCTTTGCGATAATCAGATCGTCACTGTGGTTTTTGTCATTCGTAGATTGACTTATTTTTGACAAAACTTCGCTATGGTTGCCCATTGGGTAACACATAATGATATGGTCTTCGCAGTCTGCTTTGTAATTGGTGGGCACCCAGCAGCTACTAGCGAAACCTTCTGTCGTTAGGAAAGCCATTTTGTCTTCCCAAAATTGCTTACTAAAACGTAGAGCAACTTTCAAACCTTTACCCATGCCAATGCTGTTGTATGCATCTACCGTTTCGACGGGCAGCTTTGGATTGAATTTAATCGTTTCGCTTTGCAGTACGCCAATCGATGCCGTGACGATGACCTTTTTTGCCTGATATTGCGTTTGGTCTTGTGTGGTAATAACCGCCACATTAGTTTGAGTGTCAATCTCAACTACGGGGCTGTTGAATTGAATGTTATCAATGATGTCGTCCCACCAAATTTTATTAAGTACATCCAAATACCCCAGGCTTTTTACGGCTAGTGCAATGACGTTATTAGATAAGCTCCAATTCCAATTTTGCCTGGTTAAACTCGCTATTCCGATCTTATCTAAAGATGTGCCAAATACAGCGCCGGCAATACCGTTCTCGTAGAGATGATAGGCGCGATGACCTTTGTCAATTTGGTGATGCTCCCATAAGTCGTCGGCCATCGTCACGGTAAAATCTTGGTGCTTTCGCCGGCTTTCGATATGAGATAAATACTGCCAAAAGTTGTTAATGTCTTCATCATCTTCGCATCCACCGCCACCTTCCCAACAGGTTTCTCCGTCAATCGATAACATTTGATCGCCCACATAAGGCGACACATAAATATCTTCACCAAATTCTTTGATAACAGCCTTATAGACGGGATTATTTTGTTCTAAGTAATGCTCTTCGGCGCCCATATCAATTCGGGTGTCACCCAATGTAGCACTATAAACTCGCCCGCCGTGGCGCTCAGTGGCTTCTAAAATAAGAACCTTGTAGCCTTTATTCAGTAAGTCTTTGGCAGCAGAAAGCCCTGCCATGCCTGCACCAATAATAATGACATCATAAATGGCGTGGCCTTTAGCGTAAATCGGTTTGCTAAACAATATGGAAGCTAGATTCGATAGTCCAACTGCCCCGACAATTTTTAGAACGGTGCGTTTAGTTTTACTAAAACTCGGCTTTTGAGTGTTAACTGATTGATTGCGCTTGTTTAGCATGGCTACTTATGGCTCTTCTCCGCTTTGTTGAGTTAAAAAGGGATGCTAATATGAGTATAAAGTGTTGAAATATAAAGTTTCTGCCCGCTTTGTATGCAACACACAATATGAGTATCAACATCTCCAGTAGCATTTTGTCTCTGAAGGGGCAAAGAGTCAATAAAATCCAGCACGATCAAGAACTCAATCGGGTGGTTATTACTTGCAGTCGTGATAGACGCACAAAGGTAATAGACCCTGTCACTTGTCGTAAAGGCACAGTTAACCAATATGTCAGACGTACAATTCAAGACCTACCGCTATTTGGTCAAGCCTGCTTTCTTGATATACAGCTAGCTCAAGTAAAGATCAGCAAAAATGGGTGAAAAGGGGTCTTGCAATCATTCATTTCCGCTTTCTTTATGGCGCGACTCACTGTTGAGTAATGCACTTTAAACTTATCCGCAATGAGTTTCATTGTGTAGTCACCACTGCGGTAGGCGCTAACAATGCCTTCATCTCGGGATAAAAAGTTATCTTTATACCAACTCAATGGTTTGGCCTGTGCTCTTCGCTGCATTCGCGGTACTTCTTTAAGGTCAACCGCTTCAGCATCTGTTTTTATCTTAGTGAGAGCATCTGCTACAAATTCCTCATCACCCATAATGGCTTTGCCCTTTATGCCATTCTAGCTCAAATGGGGTTAAGAACGGCATACCGTGCCAACTCAAGCAAATAGGCTTCTTTTTGAACGAGTATCGCTTTGAAACGTCCTTGATATACATGCCCAACACGCCGATGTCGCCTATTAGATTTTTGTGTGAATACGCCATTGAGTTGGCGCATCCCCTGCGATAAATTCCCTTCTATTGTTTCTATCACTATATGGTAATGGTTAT
>JBLIOD010000021.1:0-39805 GCA_047639475.1 Gammaproteobacteria bacterium | reverse complement strand
GGTATGAAGTTGGCACGTATCTACGTTCTCTTGAGTGACTCACCGTATTTTTCCGCCATTGTCAGGATTATATCGAACCTTTAGGAGATTCATGGTCGGGTCTTGCAATCACGCACTTCTGCTTTTTTCATCACTCGACTAACCGTTCAATAATGCACATTAAATTCATTATCAACGAATATATCTTCACGTCGACCACCCCGAGAAATCACATTATAAAGCGCTCCCGCATATTCTATTCTTATTGGTATTGCCATAAAAACACCCCATCAAGTCAAGAATGCTTGATTGCAAGACCTGCCCCAGTTTTTTCTTACCCCGTTTTTTTGCTAGGATTTTCAGGGTCGTTAATGGTATCAAATTGATTCTCTACGTTAAAACTAACAACGGTTAGGCTGTTACTAGCAAATGTTAAGTTGGAGAAAGCGAAGATTAAGAGAGCGAGTGTTACTTTCATAAGAATGTCACCTTTTAGTTGAGAGTCCATAATACCAGCGTGCAGGTTATCACATGAAATTCAAAAACAAACGATTACTTCTCTACCAGATTCCCGTCTAAGTATTGATGTAGTACTGAGTTGATAAGAGTTTGATAGGGGACTCCTTTTTGAAGAGCCAATGATTTAACACGGCTCAAGTCTCTTTCAGGCACACGCAATCCGATAGGGGTTTTTTTGCCTGCTATCTTTTCAACAGTATTAGTAGCGGCCTGCGATGCTTGGTCTTTTTGCTCTTGTGTCGCTAACGTAGGAGTAAAATCATCACTTTCAAGAAGAAGATATTCATCATACTCTTCTTGAGTTTCAAAATCGTTTCGCGAGAGAATGGGAGGTAAGTTTTCGGCTGTTTTAGTCATTGTGTCGGTCGGTTAAAAATAATTTAGTGTGTTTACGACTCGGATAGATAGTTTTGAGAAAATAAGATTGTTTAGCGTTGTGGATTACGAACGGAACAACATAGGCGTATTCATTTATCTCGACGATATAAATCTTCTGATGAGGGTAATCTTTTTGATTGAAATGAGGCTCTTCACTCAATAACTTTCCGCTTTGTAAGGCGATGAGCACGTCTTCGAAACAAATACGGAACTTATCTTTAAGTAGGGCATTTTTTTCTTCGTCCCACTCATGGATATAATTACTCATTGCCTATATTGTATAGACAACGTATAGCATTTCAAGGAAAAAGTGAAAAAAAGCGAAGTGACGAGAGTATTTCAGCGTCATTAAATAAACTAAAAGAGGACAGATTTATTTAATCTGAAAACGTTGCTTTAGCGCAAAGGGCCATAGATTTTACGGGCATCATGAAGCGCTATGTTATTTATATGAAAGGCGGTGTCGAATGTTGCACACCCTGTTTTTGCGATAAAATAAATCTGTCCCCTTTGTTTCTCTCTCAGATTTTCTCAGGAGAGCGCTCTTTGTGCTTACAACTTCGACCCCGAGAAGATAGCAGTGAGCGTTGGATCCCAAACGTCGACGGTTGTGCCATTGAGGTTGTCCATCCGGCACACAAAATTGAACGTGTTGTTGCCTGCGGAAACTGGGAAACCTTTGGTCTGAGCGAAGTTCACGAAAGCAATAGAGACTCCTGGTAGCTGCACTACTAGGTTGCCAGGAATGGTTGCGTCGGTTGAAATTCCACACTTCGCAGCGGCATCTGCACTAATATCGAGCCCAGCAGATGCGTTAACAATCACATGCCCACTCGAGGGAGCATTCACCACGATCGTCGTGACAATTGTATCAACTAAACCAGGACTGCCTAGCTCGAAATAGGCTCCCTGGGCATAGTCGACACCGCCGACAGCAGCGTCACCTTTTGCACCAGGGGTGCCGGGAGCACCACCTATACCGTTGGCCCCTTTCTCAGCTACCAGATCCCAGGCGGTAAAAGCGTTCTGCGGATCATTGTTATCATCTGATGTATGGTCAGATGTGGCGATATAGCTGCTACCGAGGTCGTGAACCAGGTCACCTTTTTTGTACTCTGTTTCGCTGGCCCATTCGCCACGCCATTTAGCCGCTGCATCATCTCCGAACATAGGAATGACTACGACCTTGGTTTGGGCGTGCGCGCTGATACTGAACATTGCCAGAACGCAGGCAATAAAGACCCCTTTTACTATTCGACCCAGTTTGCTTCCTCGGTAGTTTTCGGTTAATTTTTAGACTCGGTTAACATACTGCCCTGATATGTTTTACATAGAAGTACAGATAGCCCTGATCAGTGGTGCTAATGGCATTACATTTTGATTGATAGAAAATGTCCGCTCTGAGTATTTTGCCGCCATTGTCAGATTATATCGAACCTTTAATTTTGCGTCGTCAAATCAGGTCTGGAGATATACAAGTCAGGCTTTGGTGTGATTGTCTTCGAATGCAGGAACGTCAGGTTGTAAAGCCCAGCACCATGTTATTCGTTTAGGTTTTCGAGCTCAGTTAATCGTTTCTCTAGTTCCTCAATGCGCATTTCTAAACGAGCGATAGCATCGCTTTTTTCTGTAGGAACAAAGGCGGGAACTTGCTGCGTAACAGCAGCAATTTCAACGCTGCCACAAAGTAAATGAGTGTAGCGATCTTCTCGTTGGCCCGTGGTTTTGGGTAAATGCTGCATAAAGTTGGCTTCATCTGAGTTCAGGCTTTCCAAACCAAACTCCACATCGTTAAGGTCGTCGAATTCGGCCATCCTGGCGGTGCGGGTTTTGAGATCGTTGAGAGTTTGGGGTGCACGCAACATCATGACGGTTAACAGGGCTTGCTGAGCCTTGTCGATACTTAATTGTTTACGGCAATTGTGTTCAAACTTATGCGCCCGTTCTCCATACTCAATTTTAATGTAATCACGTTCGGCCAAATCTTTTGCGATGTGGCCGACTTCACCTTCGCTCAAATTCATTTGTGGTTCGCGATTACTTTTTTGGTTGCAAGCAAGCACTAGGGAGTTGAGTGTTAAGGGATAGGTATCGGGAACCGTGAGTTCTTTTTCCATTAAACACGCCAACACACGTGCTTCGATGGGCGTTAATAGCGGTGGTTCGTCAATCCTGTCAGCAGGTGCACTTTCTTGCTCATCTGATTCATTCACTAAAATACCTCTGAAAATGGTAAAACTTGGACTTGCTCGCCAATGTCGGCCCCTTCTGATTGAAGGTCCAACACAATAAAACAATTCGCTACTGACATTGAGCTGAGTACGCCAGAGCCTTGGTAGTCAAATGCCTCTACTACTAGCTCCCCCGCAGGGTTGTTTTTGTACACTGCGCGTTGATACTCTGCTCGTCCAGGGCGCTTCCTAAGCTTTGAGAGGGTGGTTGCATTGAGCGTGATGGGTTGCAGCGCTGCTTCGCCGCTCAATTTTGCTAAGGCGGGGCGCACGCACAGCGCAAAAGTAACCATGACCGATACGGGGTTACCGGGCAAGCCAAAAAAGCTGCTATTGCCAAGCTGTCCGAAAGCCAGTGGACGCCCCGGTTTAATGGCCAGTTTCCAAAAATCGACCTCACCCAGTTCTTGTAAAATATCGTAGACGTAATCAGCTTCACCGACTGAAGCGCCAGCGGAGGTGATGACCATTTGTGCTTGTTTATCTCCCACAATCATGGCCTCTCGGATAGCTTCATAGCTATCGCCAGCCACACCCAGATCTACCAATTTAGCCCCAGCCCGTTTTAATAGGCCGTGTAGCGTATAGCGATTGGAATCGTATAGCTCGCCTAGGGCCAGTGATTCGCCTACCTGTTTTAATTCGTCGCCGTTGGAAAAGAAAGCCACTCGGGGTTTTTTAAAAACTTTGATTTGCTTAATGCCTAAAGAGGCCAATAAGCCCAGGTCTGCAACCGTAATACGTCTACCCGAATGTAAAACAGTTTGCCCTTGCTTAATGTCTTCTCCTGCGGCACGCACATTTTGGCCGAGTTTTACTGCTTTAGTCAGCTGAATGCAGGTGTCGGATGCTTCAATGTATTCTTTCATTGCAACGGTGTCGGTGCCACTGGGCATCACCGCGCCCGTCATGATGCGCACTGTCTCGCCTTGCTTTACTTCTTTTAGGTAGGGCTTTCCGGCGAATGCAGCGCCAACTTCTGTCAGAGTAGCCAGTCCGCTTTCGCTTAAGTCGTTGCCCGCTAGCGCAAATCCATCCATCGCGGAATTTGTATGATTGGGGACATTATCTGGAGCGGTCACATTGACCGCTAGCACTCTACCCAAGGCCTTGCGAATTGCCTTGGTAGTCGTTTCGGTGACAGGGGAAAGCGTGCTTAAGATGCGGTCGATGGCCACATCCAAAGGCAAGCTGTCTGGGTCGAATACATCGCATCCCGGCCCTTGGGGTTTTAGGCTGATTTTGTCCATTATTTTGCTGCGTTATTCGTTGTCTTGACGTCGCCAAGTACCGCTTTTGCCGCCCGTTTTTTCGACTAAATGCACTTGGTTTATTTCCATACCACGATCAACTGCCTTGCACATATCATAGATGGTCAATAGCCCTGCATTGACGGCTACCAGTGCTTCCATTTCTATCCCTGTCCGTTCGGTGGTTTGGGCCGTGACTTCGCAATGTACCCGGCGGTTATCATCGTCGATGGTAAAATCCACACCGACTTTAGTTAAGCCAATAGGGTGGCATAATGGGATGGTATCCGCAGTTTTTTTTGCCGCCATGATCGCAGCCACCCGTGCAATAGTAAGAACATCCCCTTTTTTATGATTACCCGCTTTGATCTTTTCCAGCGTAGCGACTTGCATACTGATCGTCCCGCGGGCAGTCGCACTGCGGTGGGTTATCTGTTTGTCGCTGATGTCCACCATATGAACATCGCCTTGTTCATTGAAATGGGTTAGATCGCCGTGCGCAGATTTAGTCATAGAATCTATTGTGGTGATTTATTACGAGAACCATAGAGGGCATTATAACCGCGTATTGTGTGTACCATGATGCTATCAATGTGCTTGCTACAAATAGTTTAAGACTAAGCCAATAAAAATAAACGCACCAAACCAAGTGTTGCTGATAAACGCGCGGAGCAGTCGGTCACGTTGTCGATCTTGCGATAACCAAAGCTGGTATCCCAAATGACAAAGCGCGCAAGCAAGCCCGAAATAATAGTAGCTGTTGAACCCAAGGTGATTGGCCAATAGCGCCAGCATCAGCAAGCTAACAATTTCTAAGATGGCAACGATGCGTAGGTCATACTTGCCAAAAAGAATGGCGGTCGATTTGATGCCCGTTTTCAAGTCGTCCTCTCGATCTACCATGGCGTACAGCGTGTCGTATGCTACTACCCACAGCAAATTGGCGCCTAATAATATCCAACCTACAGACCCCACGCTGCCTTGTTGTTCAATAAATGCCATGGGAATACCGCAGGAAAAGGCCACGCCCAGCAATAACTGCGGCAAGTAGGTGAAGCGCTTCAAGAAAGGATATAAGCACGCAATAAATAACGCAATAAAAGAGAACTTAATCGTTTCTATTTTCAGTAAACATACCAAGCTAAAAGAGAACGTGAGTAACAAGAAAAATGCGGCAATGGCTTGTTTCTCGGTTAGTTCGCCGGTGGCAAGCGGTCGGTCTTTGGTGCGTTCTACGTGTGCGTCAAAATTGCGGTCGGCATAATCGTTAATGATGCAACCGGCTGAACGCATAGCAAACACGCCTAATACAAAAATAACCACAATGTGTGCTTTTGGCTGACCATCGGCGGCTATCCACAGCGCCCATAAGGTTGGCCATAGCAACAAGAAGCTGCCAATAGGTTTGTTTAAACGCGTTAGGCGTAGATAAGGGTCAAGCCAATCAACCCAGCGATTCAAGCGAGTTGTATGGGTAGCGCTAGGCATCATAAGCGAATCAAGGTAAAGTCTGTGGTTATTAACTCTAAGTGAAAGTCTGTGTCAGCTCATCCACCGTTTTTAACTGCGTCAATATTATCTCAGCACAAAGCAATACAACACGGTTTTTTTGGCGCACAAGGCGGTGTATCCGCTGGAAAATATAAAAGCTTGAATTGCGGAGAGTTGTCGCACGATGATAGCGAAAAAGTGCGCACTAATCGCGGGCGTGTAGCCGGTGTGTTTTCCCTGGGCGCTGAGTTCTTGATTAGTTGTAAACAAGTGCATTCTACGCGTGTGCTGACGATTACAGAAGGGCTTGAGCTGAATGCGCCTTTTGAAGGGGATGGTTTGGTAACCAATCAATCTGGTATAGCGATCAGCGCTTTAGGGGCAGACTGTGCGCCGGTATTATTTTATGACCCCGTAAATCAAATTATCGGGGCTGCGCATTCAGGTTGGAAGGGCGCATTAAATGGCATTAATGAACGCGTTATTCAGAACATGTGTGCGTTGGGCAGTGACGTGAGCGAAATAGTTGTCGCAATCGGGCCAGCGATGGCGGTCACTCACTATGAAGTGGGAGAAGAATTCGTGACAGGGTTTTTAAACAATGGGGTGATAGATTCTGAAAATTGTTTCGAGCGCCGTAAGGAGGGCATCTATTTTGATCTGACGCGATTTATACGGCTGCGCCTTAAAGCAGCTGGTATTGTTCATCAAGAACAAATCGAACAGGACACGTATACACAAGCCTCAAAATATTTTAGCTATCGGCGTTCACGCTCTTTAGGAGAGGGTGATTACGGTAGGCAGATTGCGGCTATTAGCCTAAGGTGAGTTTCAGGCGTTAATGTTTAGGGGTTAATCTTCGGGCCAGTTTCGGTGCTTATATTGCATTAGACAATAATGCTCTTATATTTATTATGGTAACCCGATTAAACCTTGGCGTTTTTTCTGTCGACTCAAACAACTTTTTAACCCCCCTTTTATTATGATTACTACCAAAACAAAATTACTACTTATCGTTGCTGTTTTAGCCTTAAGCGCGTGCGATGATGCCAAAGAAACGGCCCAAGAATTGACCGACAAATCAATGGAGGCCACCACAGATCTAGTAGACGTTACCAAAGAAGGCGTTTCGGATGCAGTTGAAAAAGTGGTTGGGGTGACCGAATCAGTGGTCGACTCCACTAAGGAATTGGCGGCCGATGGAATCGAAGCGGCGACCGCTGAAACTCAGGAGACTGTTGAATTAAATACCCAGAATATCGCTGATGCAGAGGTGACGCCTCAAGAAGATGTAGATGTGGTTAATAAGCTAAAAGAGGCGTTAGATTCGATAGTCGAGGCAGGTTCAAATGTGGCTGAAAAGAGCAAGGAAGTCGGCGAACAGCTATTAGAAAAGTCAGACGGTAAGGTAGAAGCGTTGACCACCGGCGCTGTTGCCTTGGGTGCTGCTGCACTTATCAAGACCAAAGAAGTAGGTGCTGCCGTGGCTGAAAAAACCACTGAAATGATGGGCGACTCAAAAGAAGTAGCAAATGACGTGATGCAAAAAACCACCGATGTGGCTCTATCTGTCGGTGAGTCCGCGGTAGAAATCACTAGCGAGGCAATTGAGGTCACTGTTGAAGCGGGTAGCGTTGTGACTGAAAAGGTTAAAAAAGCGCTCTCAAACGAACAAGATCAAGATAACAACGCTAAAGATGTTAGGGCAGAAGTTAGCGAAGTAGAGATTGAAAGTAACACCGCTAGCTCAACCCCAAGTTCGACAGCGGCTACGGTTTCGTTTGAAACGTCAAACAAGGAAACCTCAAACAAGGAAATGTCACTATTAGTGGGCAGTTTAGAGAGTGCTTTATCCGCACTGGCTAAAGCGGCGACGCAAGCGCAACAAGCCGCGGAAGCCTTGAAAAACAAGGTTGCGCAATAATTATCTTAACTTGTTTGAACTCGTTGCTGCGTGATAGTGTCGAAGTGTCACCCTTAACAATTGGAACTGTATGATGAAAACTAAATTGAAAAGTGTTGCATTGGTGTTGCTAGGCTCAGTGATGACCCTGGGTTTAATAATGGGTTATTTTGCCAATGCACAATCTGATGTTGCCCATAAATTGGTTATTCAGGTTAGCACTGATGATCCAAGAACCCAGAAAATCGCCTTGAACAATGCGGTGAACTTGCAAAAGCACTACGGCATAGACAATGTCGAAATTGAAATTGTGGCGTATGGCCCTGGCTTGGGCATGCTGACTGAAAAAAGTGGCGTGGCTTCGCGCGTGTCGAGCTTGGCACTGTCTGACATCACTTTTAGCGCTTGCGGCAATACCATGAACGCCGTTGCTAAAAAATCTGGCACTATGCCAACCTTGTTAGAGGGTGTTGAGCAAACGCCTGCTGGCGTTGCACGCATTATGGAATTGCAAGAACAGGGTTATTCTTATATTCGGCCCTAATTTTTGCGCATTTTTTATAGAAAAGCCGCGTTGGTTGATTTCATCGCGGCTTTATTATTAGCCTTTCTCTACAAAGGCCTTTTCGATGACGTAGTGGCCTGCATCATTTTTAACCGTTTCGCGAAAACCGAGGCCTTCTAGTAACTGGGTTAAATCTTGAAGCATGCCTGGGTTGCCGCAAATCATAAAACGATCGTCTTCCAAATTGAATTCTGGCAGGCCAATGTCTTGCACCAGTTTTCCTGAATTAATGAGGTCCGTTAATCTGCCTTGGTTAAAATGCTGTTCTCGGGTAACAGTCGGATAGTAAATTAGCTTTTCCTTTACCAAGTCACCAAAGTATTCGTTACTTGGCCAGCTCTCGCGGATAAATTCCTGATAAGCCAACTCTGAAACTTGGCGTACACCGTGAGTCAGAATAACCTTATCAAACATTTCGTATATGTCTGGATCTTTAATGACACTTAGAAAGGGGGCAATGCCGGTGCCGGTGCTAAGCAAATAAAGATTCTTTCCTGGAATGAGGCGGTCCTTTATCAATGTACCGGTGGGTTTGGTGCTCACCATTAAGTCATCGCCTACTTTCAAGTTCTGTAAGCGAGAAGTGAGCGGGCCATCTTGCACTTTGATGCTGAAAAACTCTAAGTACTCATCGTAGTTGGCGCTAACAATGCTGTAAGCGCGCATCAATGGCTTGCCTTCTACCTCTATGCCAATCATCACAAACTGACCGTTTTCGAAACGAAAAGAGTCCTTCCGGGTAGTGCGAAAACTAAATAAGCGTTCGTTCCAATGGTGAACGTAGGTCACCTTTTCTGTAATAATGTTGGCCATATCGAGAGTTTGCAGCCTTTAGTAAGTAAAAGGGCGGGTAAATAAAAGCCGCGAATTCTGTCGCGGCTTTGGTCGTCATATCAAATTAGCACTAGCCAAGTAACAGCTTGTTCATGCGTTTGACGAAACTACCTGGGTCCTTTAGTGGTGCGCCTTCAGCCAATGCTGCTTGGTCGAACAGCAAGTTAGCCCAATCCTCTAAATCAGCTTGGTCAGCCGTTAACTTGGTCACCAAGGCGTGATCTGGGTTGATCTCCAATATAGGCTTTACGTCAGGCATATCTTGTCCCATTGCTTTCATGATGCGCTCCATATTGCCGCCCATGGCATTTTCTTCGGCAATCAAACAGCTAGGTGAGTCCACTAAGCGATTAGACATTTTTACGTCTTCTACTTTGTCGCTCAATAAGGCCTTAATTTTTTCAAGCAAGGGCTTAATGGTTTCTTCTTTTTCAGCGTCTGCTTTACTATCTTCTTCTTTACTTTCGCCTAGGTCGATATCGCCTTTGGCAATCGACTTCAAGGTTTTACCGCTCACCTCATTAAGTTGGTTCACTACCCACTCGTCGATAGGGTCAGAAAGCAGTAATACCTCTTTGCCTTTCTTCGTGAAGATTTCTAAATGCGGTGATGCTTTGGCTGCAGCGTGACTGTCAGCCGTGATGTAGTAAATTTCCTTTTGGTCTTCGCCCGCGCGTTCAGCGTATTCTTCAAACGACACATTCTGCTCATCGCTATCGTTATGGGTAGAAGCAAAACGTAACAGAGGTTGAATGCGGTCATGGTTTTCATGGTCTTCAGCAATGCCTTCTTTGATGGCCTTGCCAAACTCCTTCCACAAGCTATGGTATTTTTCTGTGTCTTTCTTGGCCAGTTTTTTCAGTTCACCCAACACCTTCTTAGTAGAGGCAGCGCGAATCTTGGCAAGTTGAGGGTCGTCTTGTAAAAATTCACGAGAAATATTCAGCGGTAAATCTTGTGCATCTACCAAGCCTTTAACAAACCGCAGGTAGTTAGGCATCAAGTTCTTGGTGTCATCAGAAATAAACACCCGTTTCACGTACAGCTTCACGCCGTTACGTTGTTCTCTGTCCCATAAATCGAACGGCGCGCGCGCGGGAATAAAAAATAAAGAGTTATATTCCAAGCTGCCTTCAACGCGGTTATGTAGGGTTACAGCCGGTGGCTCAGGGTCGTAGCTTAAACCCGAGTAGAAGCTATTGTATTCTTCTTCTTTAATTTCGTTGCGAGGCCGTGCCCAAATAGGGGTGCCGCCATTGACTTGTTCCCATTCTGGCACATCAATCACATTCTCATCGGCATCATCCGCTGGAGGCGTTGCCATCGCGAGCATCATGATGGGCATCGAGATGTGGTTTGAATACTTACGGATGATTTCGCGAATTTTGTAATCACCGGCAAACTCTTTAGCATCTTTGTTGAGCTTGATTTTGATTTCGGTGCCGCGACCTTCTTTGGCTACTTCTTCCAAAGTATATTCGCCATCACCAGCAGATACCCACTTGGTGCCTGATTCTTCGCCAGCGCGGCGGGTAATTAATTCAACTGATTTTGATACTAAAAATGCGGAGTAAAAGCCGACACCGAATTGTCCGATCAAATTGGCATCTTCTTCCTTGTCTTCATTCATCTTCTCGATAAACGCCTTGGTGCCTGATTGCGCAATGGTACCAATGTTACTTACCACTTCATCGCGGCTCATGCCGATGCCGTTATCGCGAATGATGATGGTGTTTTTCTTGTCATCAAGTTCAATCTGAACCTGTAACTCATCATCGTCTTCAAACAGACTATTGTCTGTTAAGGCTTCATAGCGCAATTTGTCGCAAGCATCAGAAGCATTGGAGATTAGCTCGCGCAGGAAAATCTCTTTGTTGGTGTACAAAGAATGAATCATCAAGTGCAGCAGTTGCTTTACTTCCGTTTGAAACGCGTGTTTTTCTACTTTTGTTTTTGTTGCCATGAGTAAGTGAACTATTAAATAAAAACCTGTTGACTAAATTGGGGCTGTTTTAAGGTTTTCAAGAAAAAAGGGTGGAATAAACACCTTAGATCATTTTCTAGCGTAACGGTAGACGCCAGCGTCGTGGATCTTATTCAAAATACGCAGCATGCCTTATTGAAAACGATTTGTAACTGCCCTCATTTTTAGGCCGATTAGGAGCTGTTTCAGTGTCTCAAGCTGCTGAGTTCATGCCGATAGAAAGTAACAATAAGTTTGTATATTGTGTGATCGGCGAAAAGGCCTCTGCATGGGTTATTTTTAAACTTGCTGTTAGATTTAGCAGTATAGGAAATTACTTATGTATTGTATTTACTGGTTTAAATTTCGGTGGTTAACCTTTTTTGTTATTCAGGTTATATTCAGTTAAAATTAAAGCTGTTAAACGCTCAACTTCAATTTCATTACAGGCCCCCCCCCAAATGATGCAAGAGCCTATCAAGCGCTGGGAAACGACTACCTGGAATTAGCAAAACAGTATCTTGTTGCTGCCAATCAAGCAACGAAGAATCCGATTTTGAATAAACAAGTCGCGTTGGTTGTGGCTGCCCAGTCTGCTGAATTGGTGATGACCACGCCAAGTTTTCAGGGTTCAGATGAAGCCACCGTCATGCAAGTAGCGAAAGAGGTTGAATACAGTGAGGAGCAGATTCGCCAGCAAATTGTCAGTACATTACGGGCCTAGAGCCGTGCTTGGTCTAGTCAAATTCCGGCTGAGTACTTTAAGTTTTATTCCACTGAGTTTACACCTCATGATGGGGCCACCGTTAAGCGCTGGGCGGCCGTGAGAACCAAGCGGCTAACTGAAACCGAGTTCATTGATATTCAACTCACGAACGTCAAGATTGCGGTGGCAGATGCTAATAACGTGGTAGTTAGATTTAATCAGCTCTATGCCAGCTCCACCTATCAAGGAAAATCCAATAAGGAATTAAGGCTGACGAGGGCTCAAGATGGCTGGATTATAGTGAGTGAGTTGGAACTCTAATAATCAAAAATTAGTGTAGCTACTCAGCTACAGGTCATTTCCGCGCGGAAAGGTGATCGTTTGCTAAACCTTATCTAGCGATCTCCAGCTATTAGGCAATAGTTTTAAATCGGCTAGGCCTGCAATGATTGCTTTGCTTAGGCTGGCCTCATCTTCGTACACCAACTTGTAGTACTGGGTTTTCATGGTGATAGCTGAACCTAGAATAATAAAGACCACGGTGATAAATGAGCCCAGGGCCAGGGTTGAAACCCCGGTAATGCCTTGGCCGATGGTACAGCCCATGCCCAATACGCCTCCAAAGCCCATTAATATGGCGCCAATCATGTGCATGATGAAATCATTCCGGTTGGCGAACCATTCGATGCGAAAGCCCTTGGTCAGTGTCGCCCACAGCCAAGAGCCAAAAATAATGCCCAACACGGCCACTATCCCAAACGTTAAACCAGCCTTGCCAAAGCCGCCGGCGGCATAGCCCAGGGCTTGGCCTAAGGGGTTGATGAAGGTGTATGACTGGGGGCTTAGGGCGGCGCCCAGACTGGGTTGAATATCACCGTCATTAGCCAAGAAATCCCATTCGTTGTAATAATTACGCAATGAGTAAAGCTCGCCGTCTGCCGTGACCATCACTAAGCTGGTGACCAGCCAAGCCCCTAAAACGGCTAAGCCAATTAAGCTGCCACTTAAAATGTTGTCGTTATCTTTGCGAAAGCTTTTGGTCTTGAATACATAAAACAATAAGCCGCAACCTAAAAGTAGGCCTATCATCAGTCTCATGTCCTTAACGCCGTTGCTTCCGGCTAGTAAGGTGCCTAAATCTTGCGAAATGCCCAAATCAGCTCTTAAATACTGCGCCCAGGGCAAAAACAACAAAGAATACAAAGTTTGGTCTGTATTGGGGAGTGGGTTAAGCATGTAATAAGCAATCACCCCGATGACCAATAAAACAAAGAAAGACTTTAAGTTGCCTGCTCCAAATCGGATCAGTGTTTTATTGCCGCAACCGCTCGCCAAGGTCATACCAATGCCGAACAACAGTCCGCCAAAAATGTTCTCGCCCCAGATGAGAGTACCACTGCGATAAGGTGGGAAGGCGGAGTCAGCCTTCACCCAGCCCAGCCACTCAAATACGGCCACACCAATTACCGCAACGGCGATGGCTAACATCCAGGCTTTAAAGCGCCGCTGGTCACCGATGTTAACCCAATCAGATACTGCCCCCATGGTGCAAAAATTGGTTTTATTCACCATGGCGCCAATAACAACAGCAAATAAAAAGCTCGCCAGTAAAATAACGTTCCAGGCAGATGAGAAAGTATCAAAAGTCATAAGCTGTCTATTCGGTTTGGTTGTATATAAAATATCTAAAGACCGTTTTCAAGCGATCAATAGGAACACTATTTTAAACTGAAAAAGAGATCAATGCTAGAATGACTCAAGGTGAACTAATCCGAACTAGACATGACCGAAGTAATTAAAAAATACAGCAATGACGACCTCACCGTGGTTTGGCAACCTAGTATGTGTACCCATTCTGCCGTTTGTGCCAAAGGCTTGAGTAAGGTTTTCAATCCCAAGGCCCGGCCTTGGATAGATTTGCAAGGCAGCGATAGTGCGTCTATTGCCGCGATAGTTGAAAAGTGTCCATCAGGGGCACTGAGCATTGACAGCGACACTTCCAAGGTTGAGCAGGCGACAGAAGGAGACGTGTTAGAACCTGTAGCGGTAGTACAGGTGTTTAAGAACGGGCCAATGAGAGTAAAAGGGAAGGTTGAATTAACGCTGCCAGATGGCACCCAAAAAATGGTTTCCAGTCCCACCTTATGCCGTTGTGGCGCGTCGGCCAATAAGCCATTTTGTGATGGTGCCCATAACGAAATGGGCTTTGAGGGCTAATTGAAATCTTTTCTGGTCGCCTATATTGTCAGGTAGTCGTGATTAGTGGAAGCCAAAAAATTCAATAACTTCTGTGTAGGCATGGTGAGGGTTTGGCAGTTGTCCAATGGATGAACATGAATCATCTCATGTGCTAACAGCGCTTCGTCAATCACAAACTGTACTTGATTTGATTTATCGTTGATCAAAGCCAATGGGCTGACTGAGCCCGGGCGAATTCCCAAATACTGCATTAAACGCTCAGGCGAGGCAAACGAGAAATTTTGTGCGCTCAATTGTTTAGCGGCTTGTTTTAAGTTGATGACCCGATCTTCTTGCAGGGTGAGTAACCACATCTGTTTCTTTTTGTTGTAAACAAATAAGTTCTTGGTGAATCCCCCAGGGTTGTCGGGGCGATGAATCTTTGATTCCTCGACGGTATGAAGCGGAGGATGAACCAAAATGCTGTGATCGATGCTCAGGCTATTTAGTAGGGTGATTAACTCGCTCGGCAGATGCGGCGTAGAGCCATCAATCAGTATCGAATCAGGTTGTACTGGGTCTGTAGACATAAAAACGAATTGGGCTAGCGCCAAAGGCTAGCCCAAAAATAGCGTGCTAATTAAGCTCTAGAACGTGCCGCAGGCGCATCCCATACTGGGTCGGCAATAACCGTGGCCTTACGTGCAGCCCCAATCAGGTCGATGGTTAACGCAGTGCCCGGGGCTGCGTACTTGGTTTCGACATAGGCAAATGCCAGGCTCTTACCTGTAGTATGACCGTAACCACCTGAGGTGGTCAGGCCAATGGGCTTACCATCGGCAAATACCGGCTCGTTGCCTGCTACATCATTGTCGCCGACTTCAAGGTCTAGGTAAATGATTTGGATATCGTGGCCTGATTCCTTAACGTCTAAAGTGGCTTTTTTGCCAGTGAAGTCGCCTTTTTTCTTGGATAAGAAACGTTCTAGGTCAGCTTCAATCATGGTGATTTCATTGGTTAGCTCTGCGCCCCACCCTTTATAAGCTTTTTCCATGCGCATCGAATTAACGGCGTAAGTGCCGAAGTTGGCGATGTCGAATTCTTGACCTGCTTCCCATACTGCGTCGTAAACGCTGAGCATGTCTTGCATGCGGCAATGTAATTCCCAGCCCAGTTCGCCCACATAATTTACCCGCAGGGCGCGAAGGTCTGCGCCGGCCACGTTTATTTCTTGCCCGGTTAACCACTTAAAGTTTTCGTTAGTTAAATCAGCTTGGGTTATCTTGCTCATTAAGTCGCGCGCCTGTGGCCCAGCAACTACAATGACACCCCAATCGTCGGTGATATTGGTGATTTGAACATCTTCACCATTCAATACGCCTTGCGTGAGTAGATCTAAATCACGGTCTTCAGCGCCGGCACCAGACAGTACGTAAAAATGATCGTCGCCCAATCTGGTGATAGTTGATTCACCGGCAATGCGGCCTGTGTCAGATAAGTAATGTGTCAGTGTTATGCCGCCAGCACGTTTGGGCATTTTATTGGCGCTGACGCGATTTAAGAACGCCTCTGCACCTTTGCCGCTTACATCATATTTAGCGAAACTAGACAGGTCTAATACGCCAACTCGCTCACGCACTGCTTTACATTCTTCGGCCACCACTTCAAAGGTATTATTGTGGCGAAAACCTTCTTTCTCTTCGCGGCCGTCTAGTGAAAACCACTTCGGGCGCTCCCAGCCATTGGCGGTGGTGTATATCGCGCCTTGGTCTTTTAAGCGATCAAATAAAGGCGTGACGCGTTGATTACGGGCTGCAGGACGTTCTTCACCCGGTAGGTGGAGTACGTACATATGTTCGTAATCTTGGTGCGACATGTCCTTGGCATACTTACCCGGCGCGTAGCTACCAAAACGACGTGGATCTAAACCGGCCATGTTGATTTCGGCGTCGCCGTAGACCATCCACTGCGCCAAATACTTGCCTGAGCCTGCGCCTGCTGCAATACCGATTGAGGCGCCATTGCAGTGCCAAAAGTTACGTAAGCCGGCTGCGGGTCCTAAGAAGGGATTGGCATCAGGGGTATGGGGAATGGCGCCGCAAACTACCCGTTTAATGCTGAGCTCTTCCCAGCTGGGAATGCGCTCCATAACGCGTTCAATGTAGGGCATTAAGTTGTCGAAATCAGGGTCGAATAATTCATTTTCTGATTCCCACTCTGGCCAACCGCCGCGGTGGGTCCAGCACTCTTCTGACTTGGCTGTTTCGTATATGCCGATCAGCGCTGATTTTTGCTCCTGGCGATAATAAGCAGAAGGGTAAGGGTCGCGCATTACCGGCATTTCTTCGTCGGTTTGCATAAACTCTGGAACTGTGTCCGTCACAATATAAGTGTGCTTCATATTGGTGATAGGAATATCGGTGCCTGCCATTTGGCTGACTTGGCGCGCGTAGCAACCCGCTGCATTGACAACGTGCTCACAGGTGATGGTGCCTTGCTCGGTTTGTACTTCCCAATCGCCCGACTCTTTTTGGTTGACGTCTAATACACGGTTACGGGTAATGAGGTTGACGCCCAAGTCTTTTGCGCCTTTGGCCATGGCGTTGGTTATACCCGCGGGGTCAACGTGACCATCTGTGGTGGTCCATGCGCCTGCTATAACACCATCAGTCATAATGTGTGGATTTAGCTGTTTGATTTTCGCTGGATCAATAATTTCGCAATCAAAGCCAATGAGCTTGCCTACGCTGGCCACTCGATGAAAAAATTCAACCTCTTCTTCAGTTTGCGCCAATCGAATGCCGCCGCAACCGTGCCAACTGACATACTGACCCGTAAGGGCTTCTAGCTTGGGGTAAAGCTTAATGCCATGGTCATGTATCTTGGCCATGTTGTAATCGGGGTTAAAACTGGGACATTGCCCTGCCGCATGCCACGTGGAGCCTGAAGTCAATTCGCCTTTTTCAATCAAGGTTACGTCAGTCCAACCTTCAAGTGCCAAATGATAAGCCAGGCTTACGCCCATTACGCCACCGCCGATGATGACTACTTTAGCTTGTGAGGGGAGGGCTTTATCGTTCATGGTAAAAGTCTACTAGGGGTTTTCTAAGGGCTTGCTTCTTTTAGATCAGGCTTTAGCGGGTTTCATTAACTCACGCGGTAAGCGAATATCAAACTGGGCGCGAAGACGTGCGTCAAGTTCATCGCTGATGTGCGAAGGAAAATGTTCTGCTAAGACAGCTTGGGTTTTTTCGCGAGCCGGCACGTTGATGGGGTTAGACCCCAGTTCTTCCCATAATGCAGGCGGAAAGCGATTGCCCACTTCCGGATAAACGTAATCTGTTTGCATGCGGGATAAAGTGTCCTCGTGGCCCAGAAAATGCTCTGGGCCTTCAAGACAGACGTTCTCAATGGTTTTGAGCGCTAAAGTATTGTCGTCGATCTCAATGCCGCGAATACTGCGATTGATCGCGCCCAACATGTCGTTATCAATAGTGGCACCTTCAAAGCTAAAGCCCAATAAACTGGCTTGCATGCCCACTGATTCGTAGATCATGTTAGCGCCGCTATGGCCTGCGAGGGTTAGGGTGTAAGCCTTCTCAAAACCTGATTGTGCATCGGGTATTTTTGAATCTGCCATGCCCGCAGCGATGCCAGTGGGAAGGTCATAAAAACGCCCCATTTGACCACAGGCAGCCATCAATACAGCCTGTTCTCCACTGCCGCCGCTCATCGCGCCGGTGCGTAAGTCAGAGACAAATGGCCAAGGGCCTGCAATACAGGGGTGGCCCGGTACAATCGCGTTCACATAGGCCAACGCAGCCAATACTTCAGCCATTTCTTGTACTACCGCGCCCGCTAAGGTCGCTGGACTGGTGGCGCCGGCTTGGCCAGCGGCTAATAGCAAAATAGGCATACCGCCCTTAACGCACACTTCAAGGCCTGAGCAAGCGTCTTCCGCAAAGCGCAGAGGAGGCACCACGAAACAGCAAGATAAGCTGGCGAAAGGGCGCTCACGCCATTTTGCTTCGCCGCCCGCGATTTCGTATAGCATTTTTAAGCCTTCTTTGGCGTTTTCGCCATCTGTATAACTAACGCCTACGTGCTTGGTCGTTCCTGAGATTGAGGCATAAGTAGTGTTTAAATCCATTACGGCCGGTTCTTCTATGTCACGTGCCACCATGCAACGCTGGAAAAAGTGCACATGCTCGAAGCTATCTACTAGCCGTGAGGCATCGTATAAATCTTGAATTGTCGATTCTCTATAGGCGCCTTTATTGGGCCAAGCAGCATGCTTTTTCCAATCATCAACGACGTGCACAGCCGCGCCAGCGGTACCAAAGTGAACTTTAGTGCCACTGAGATGCATATCGTATTTGGGGTCTTGCGCGTGTAAGGTGATGTCACGTGCGCAAATCTCTAAGGTTTTTTCTATGAGCGTCCGAGGAAATAACAGTCTACCGTCATCGGTTAGCGTGCCACCGGCTTTGGTAACATATTCAATGCAGGTCGGTGTTGCCAGAGAGAAACCGATATTTTCTAATAGGTCGAAAATGGCGGCATCAATTCGTTTCATGTCATCATCTGACAGGGCTTTGAATCTACCGCTCAGTTGTCCAGGACGGACGGGCTTATCTTCATCTGCTAAGGGTGCTGCACGTAGTGCATGACGCGCTACGCGTCCGCCAGGTCTTCTTGCCATGATTAAACAGTCGTTACTATAGTAAAAATATAGTATCAGTTATGCCGCAGCTTGAAAAATTCAACTTTGCGACGGCTAGTTGCGCTTCTGCGTCGAAAGCTATTCGGCCATGCCCCTTAAGGTCTAGCGAATATGATTACTTGGCCGCAGTAATGGCAGTGTTTTCCTTTATCTTAAGTGTCGTAATAGGGACGGAGGATTGCGCGCCGTTGTCGTTGATGATGCTTAGAATATGTAGGAGAATTTGCTGTTTCATGGCACTAAATTGATCTAGATTGATGATGTTAGTAAAACAATTAATGACGATATCCAAAGAGCTGGGGGTAAGTGTTTCAAAGTTCACTCTGATGGTTTGCTTTGGGTCAATGTCGGGGTGATTTTCTAGATAGGCTTGAGTTTGGCTTACGATAGCGCCAATGACCGATGCATCTTCGTGCCGAACTCCGAGTTTTTCGGTGAGACGTCGATGTGTCATGCGCGAGGGGTTTTCTACCACGATAGTAGAAAAAATGGAGTTCGGCACATACATAGGGCGGCTATCAAATTTTCTGATAATGGTCATTCGCCATCCGATGTCCTCCACCATGCCTTCGATCGCGCGGTCTTCAGAGCGTACCCAGTCGCCGACAGCAAACGGTCGGTCTAAGTAGATCATCATGCCGCCAAAAAAATTGGCAAGTAAGTCCTTGGCGGCAAAGCCAACGGCTACGCCGCCCACACCGCCAAACGTGAGCACGCCAGCAATGCTAAAGCCCAGTGTTTGCATCGCCACCAACACGGCGGTGATGAAGACGGTCAGACGCGCTATTTTTGCAATGGCGTCGCCGGCGGTTCGATCTACTTTTCCGCTGACGAGTTTTCCGTCAATATACTGGCGGTGGGTTAACTTTATGAAGCGAATCAAAAACCAAGCTAAAGAGATTATGACGCCAACATCTCGCATTGGACTTATGACCTTGTGAAGGCCATTGGCATCGCCGTTGTAACTCAACAAACTGACAGCCGTGCCTGCACCAATTACCCAAATAAGTAACTGGAGTGGAGCTTCAATTGAATAGGCTAAGGCGTTGTCCCACAATAACTCAGTGCGCTCAGCGCGGGATTTGAATCTTGCGATAAGCAGCCGTAACAACAAGCTAACCGCCAGTGCGCCGAGCAAGATGCTTAGCGCATAAGTTGTCGAACTAGCGTCAGAAAGAAGCTGTGTTAGGTTGTCGAACGTGTCCAAAACTAGGCCCTATTATTGTTTTCGGCTTTCCCGCGGCGTGGCGCCAAAACGAGATTGATAGCAATTACTAAAGTGGCCAGAAGATTTAAAACCGCACGCCAATGCTGCCTCAACCACCTTAATCGTGGTGGTTTGTAGCAATTGATGGGCGGCTTCAAGGCGCAAGCTTAAATAGTAACGGCCGGGAGTGATGTTTAAGTAACGCTGAAACAAACGTTCAACTTGGCGTTTAGATACTTTGGTAAGATCGGCCAATTCGTTCGGGGTCAGTGGTTCTTCGACGTTGGCTTCCATCAACTCTATGCACTCTAATAACGTAGGGTGATTAACCCCGATGCGCGCCTGTAAGTTCATACGCTGAGGTTCGCCAGGTGAGCGAATGTAGGGGTGAATCATGCTGTCAGCCACTGATGCAGCTAGCTCATGGCCATGGGTTTCTTCAATCAAATACAGCATCATATCTAAGGGGGCTGCGCCGCCAGAGCAAGTGACGCGGTTGTTATCTACTTCGTATACTTCAGCATTTACATCATGCTTGGGGAAATCCTGGGTGAATTGATCCATGTTTTCCCAGTGTGTGGTGCATTTGACATTGTTTAATAATCCCGCTTTAGCCAGTATATGACAGCCTGTTTCTAGGCCGCCCACCAAAGCGTTTTCGCGTGCTTGTTGTTTTAGCCAATTTAGCGTCGGTGGATGATTGAAATCACTAGGTTCAAATGGGCCCGCGACGAATACCATATCAAAGTTCGGGGCGCTATCTATTGAGAAATCAGCGGTTTGAACCATGCCGTTTGACGCCACCACGCTTTCGCCGTCAGCGGTGATCAGTACCCACTGGTAGAGGGCCTTGCCAGCGCGACGGTTGGCGATTCGTAATGGCTCCATTGCGGATATGAATGGCAACATGTTGAAATTGTCGCAAAGATAAAACGCAACACATTGTTGGGCCTGATCAGTCGCGATACCGTATTTATGCAGAGACATGGCTAATTTGAGCGAATATAAACGGATAGAGGTGGTTACTTTTTTTGTCTGTACAAGCAATTCTAATGTGCCCCTTATACACCCATTCTAACGTCGCCGAAACAGATATTTGAGCCTTACACCAATATTAGTCTGACGAGTTTCTGCGCTGTAATCTCAGGACTTTCGGCTGTCTTGAATTATTTGATAAGCGGTTTGAATTTCTTGTGTACGCTGGGTCGCGACTTTAATCATGTCTTCGGGTAGGCCTTGGCCTATTAATTTGTCAGGGTGAAATTCGCTAATTAATTTACGATAGGCTTTCTTGACAACGCTGTTGCTGTCGGTGTTTTTAGCACCAAGCGCTTGATAGGCTGCAGCCAATTCCTGCTGGCTGGTGGGGCGAGCGCCTGTTTGCTGGTATCGCTGGTCTTGATATCTAGAGCCGCCGCCTGCTTGGTTTTGTGAAAACTGACTTTGTGCTAACACCATTTTTAGCAACATCTCGTAGGAAGGTGAGGCATAGCCTAAGCTTGATGCGATATTTCTAAGCAAGGCATCTTCACTGCTATGGATAACGCCGTCAGCGATAGCAATGCCAATCAAATAAACCAAAACGAGGTGCTTGAGTTTGGCGGAACCTTGGCAGGCTTCGAGAAATGCAGACAGCGTATTATCTATATTAAAGTCATCACTAGAGCCATTTTTAAAATACACGATGGCTTGGCCGCGACGTTCGCCGGTAAGACCCAAATCAAGCATGTATTGCTCTGCTTGTTTTATTTCTTGTTCAGTAACGCGCTCGTCTGATTTGGCCAAGGCGCCCATCAAGGTAAACAGTGTTTCAACGAATGCCTGTGTTTGACGCCCTCTTTGTTCAGCGCTCATTCTCGGGCCACCTAAACCAATAATTTGTACAGAGCCGGCAATGTTGCCAATGAAGTAACCTATCAATGCACCGAAGAAGCCACCAAAGGCGTACCCGGCTAAGGCAAATGCATACTTTAAATATCGTGACATGGGTGCGAAATAGTTAGAGGGTTAGACATTTAAGAGTGATTAATACAGTGGGTTAAGTTTGGCTTATTTCAATAACGTCATAGCGTAGGCCATGAAAAATTGAAAGTGCTTTTATTCATTGTATTGCCAAGAATCGTTGTAGAATTACTCCATCGAGACATCAGCATAACTACTGCGCTAGACCAGTGTGTATACTTGGCGTCGTTAAACGTTCACTCAAAATGTTCCTGCATAAGGTTACATTGCGAATGTTCGTTCACTTTTGCCTAGTCTTTTCGTCGCTCGCTACGTTATCCTGAGATCTCCTCTATTATATTCGCAATCAGAAATTCAAAATATGAAAATGATTACCGCAATTATTAAACCGTTTCGCTTAGATGACGTGCGAGCTGCGCTCAATGAGTTAGGCGTTAGTGGCATGACGGTGACGGAGGTCAAAGGCTTTGGCCGTCAAAAAGGCCATACTGAACTCTACCGAGGAGCTGAGTATACGGTGGACTTTCAGCCAAAAGCCAAGGTTGAAGTAGCCGTTGATACAGACTTACTCGATCAAGCTATAGACGCTATTATGGGCGCTGCACAAACTGGCAAAGTAGGTGATGGCAAAATTTTCGTTACCAATATCGAAAACGTAGTGCGTATTCGGACCGGTGAATTGGATAATGATGCTTTATAAAATCTAGGTGAAAATCTTAAGTTGTATTAAATTCAAATACAGCACTCAACATTGATATTTTAAAGAGTTAAAACCATGGCTTCTTTCCCAACAGACCAGATTTCTAAGCCGCGTTATACAGGCATCCCAACCTTCTTTAGGGCGCAGCACGAAACCGACTTATCAAGTGTTGATATCGGTTTAATTGGCGTGCCATTTGATGGCGGCGTCACTAATCGACCCGGTGCCCGTCACGGCCCGCGTGAAATACGTAATCAATCAAGTTTGATTCGTAAAATGAATCAAGCCACGGGGGTTTCGCCACATGATCGCTGCCGAGTTGCTGATATAGGTGATGCGGTGGTGGAACGGCCGTTTAATCTTGAAAGTAGTCACGACGAGATTCAGGCGTTTTATGAGGAAGTAGCTCAAAACAACGTTATTCCTTTAACGGCAGGTGGGGATCATTCAATTACTTTGCCCATTTTTAGAGCGATAGCCAAAGATGGTCCTATTGGCATGGTGCATTTTGATGCGCACTGCGATACCGGTGATGACTATATGGGTTCTAAATTTCATCATGGCGCCCCGTTTAGTAGAGCCGTAGAGGAAGGTTTGTTAGATCCTAAGCGAACGATTCAAATAGGTATTCGCGGTTCGCTTAATGATCCAGATGTTTGGAAGTTTAGCCACGATTCGGGCATGCGGGTAATCTATATAGAAGAGTACCTGGAAATGGGTTATCAGGCAGTGATTAAGGAAGCACGTAAGATCGTCGGCGACGGCCCTACTTACATCAGTTTCGATGTCGATGCGCTAGACCCCGTGTTTGCGCCGGGTACCGGTACGCCTGAAGTTGGGGGCTATTCAACCTTGGAAGCGCAAATGATGATTCGCGGTTTAAGCGGGCTCAATTTGGTAGGCGGTGATGTCGTGGAAGTGGCTCCGCCGTACGATCCGTCGGGTGCGACCGCCTTAGTAGGAGCGACGATGATGTTTGAGATTTTGTGTCTGTTGTCAGAGCGGTTTAAGGCATAGCGTCATTGGCAATACGTTGCTGCTTGAATAGACAATTTTCGACTTGAGCCAAAACACGTGACTATCTCTATAGCATAGGAAACTTGATCAGCGCGTTATAAGTCGAGCGAGTTTCATGGCTGCCACTGAGTTGAGGCATCTATTGATCAACACTGGCGCGCTAATGATTTATTTTCCAGATGACAGTATTCAATATGAAGGGATTTAAAATAGGCAAAGCAAATCTATTTGTGATTGCTGTTTCTGGTTTGCTTGCCGCATTTAACGTGAGTGCACTAGCCCAAGACAGTGGTGAGCCGAGCCAATCAGTTGCCAGAGTATGGAATGAAGCATTGCTTGAAGGGATCAGATTAGATACCGCGAGGCCGACGGTACATGCACGCAATTTATATCATTTGTCGGCTACTATGTGGGACGCATGGGCGGCTTATCACCCCGAAGCGAAACAGCTATTTCATCAAGAACGTCGCGAATTTAACAACCTGAATAAAGAGCAGACTGCAACGATTAGTTATGCTGCTTATACGCTGTTGCACTGGCGATTTAAACATTCCGATAACTACCAAAAGATCAAGATTCATCTGGAGCAAGCGTTAACAGGTGCGAGTGACGCTTACGGTTTTGTGGTTAATAATCAATCTGACGCCATAACACTGGGGCACCGAGTGGCAAAAACGATGATTGCCTACGGGTTAGGCGACGGCGCTAACGAGCAAAACGACTACCAGTCAAAAGCCTATCAACCGGTTAACGAACGCTTAAATCCACATCTCACAGGTAATTCAGCTTTGAGCAATCCTGATAGATGGCAGGGTCTAGACTTGCCCGGTTTTGTCGGGCAATCAGGCATTCGGTCTGAGGGGTATCCGCCTTTTGTGGGGCCAGAATGGGGGAGTGTAGACACATTTAGTTTAATTCACAGTGACCGAGTACTACGACAACGGAACGGTGTAAGTTACTCGGTGTATCTTGACAAGGGCGCGCCGCCTAGCTTGTTAGCCGATAAGGTTCAAAGACAAGCTTATATCAATGGCTTTAAACAAGTCTTGGCATATAGCCAGCAGCTCGATGCCAATAGCGAGAAGGTGTTGGATATAAGCCCTGGCGTAAGAGGCAATGCAAAGTTAGGCAGCCTTGATGGAGCAGGGCGCGCGTTAAATCCGTTTACCTTGCTGCCCTACAAATCGGCCCTAGCAAAGGCGGCTGATTACCATCGCGTATTGGCCGAGTATTGGGCCGACGGCCCTGATTCTGAAACGCCTCCCGGGCATTGGTTTGTGATGTTTAATTTGGTGTCGGACCAGCCCAGTATTGTCGCGAATTTGGGTAAGCAGAACAAAGCAAAGAATCGTCTGCAATGGGATTTGCAAGGCTATTTGGCGCTAGGTGGTGCAATGCACGATGCGGCGGTGGCAGCGTGGAGTCACAAAGGTTGGTACGACTACATTCGGCCTATCTCAGCAATACGCGCTTTATGTGATAACGGCCAAAGTAGTGCCCCTTCATTGCCGCGCTATAGCAAATTGGGAATGGCACTAAAAGCAGGGCTAATCGAGTTAGTAACAGCACAGTCAGCGGCATTGGGCGAACGACATTATCATCTAATAGGTGAAAATGGCGAAGGCATTGGCCAGATAGCAGTCAACACCTGGCGCGGCCCCCAATACGTAGAAAACCGTCGGCAAAATGTTGCAGGAGTAGGCTGGATAAACTGTGGAGATTGGTGGCCCTACCAACGGCCCAACTTTGTTACCCCACCTTTTGCAGGTTACGTTTCAGGGCACAGTACATTTAGCCGTGCAGCTGCTGAGGTGATTACTTTGTTAACAGGTTCTGAGTTCTTCCCGGGTGGAATCGGAATCTTTAGCATCAAACAGAACCACTTTTTAGTATTTGAGCGCGGCCCATCACAAGATATAAAACTGCAATGGGCAACCTATCAAGACGCTGCTGACGACTCAGCTATCTCTAGAATATACGGCGGTATTCATCCACCGCAAGATGATATGCGAGGGCGGCTATTGGGCTATGAAGTGGGGCATCGTGCTTATGAAAAAGCCCTAAGTTATTTTCCCAATTAGAAAAGGAGTAACGGCAATAAGCCTATCAAACAACCGATAATAATGCCGATAGTTTCAGCCATTACGATCTTGCCTCTCGATAGCTCGACATCTGGAACTGGCGGTAGCTTGACGTGAACCAGCTTTTCTACCCAGCGACCCGACATGATGCCGATGGCATCTGAGAAAGTATTGCCCAAACCTGCAGCTAGTAACGTGTTGGATATCCCTATGGAGCGCAAGAAGCCATCAATTTGCTCACCAAACATGATCATTAAAAAATTATCTATAAAGCCGAATACAATAAACGCAGTGGCAATAGAAATAATTCTGTTTAAAGTGGTGCGGTGCTGAGGGGCCATTGTTTTGTCTAGCTTAGCGATTTATTAACTTACTTTACTAAGGCGCGGTTCGTTAATTGCACGAATGCTTTCTATTGTTTGTAAGCTGGATTTTGCCGCCTCAATGCCTTTCTTATAGAAATGGCTAAAGAAGAAATCATGATGCTCTTGTGCTTCGGAGAACAAGTGCGGTGTCAGTACCACCGACATAATCGGTGTTTCAGTATCTAGCTGAACTTGCATCATGGCATCTAGCACCGTGGCAGCGACGAAGTCGTGGCGGTAAATGTTACTGTCTACGATTAATCCACTGGCAACGATGAGATTATATTTGCCCGTCTTAGCAAGCAGTTTGCATTGCAAGGGAATCTCTAAACTGCCAGGAACGGCAAAGACATCTATTTGATTGGCATTGATGTCGGCGCGTAGCATTTCTTCGGTAAAGCCGATACGTGCTTGCTCAACGATATCGTGGTGCCAACTGGCTTCAATAAAGGCGATTTTAATATTTTGGTTCGATTGGTTCATTAGTCTACATAAATAATGTGAAACACAATCGGGACATGCGGGTGTTGATATGCCTAGACAAAGCCAGTACACGTAAAACAACCATCTCTTCCGTCCGGACTCTACCGTCGGCTTCGGCTTCTCACCGAATCTGCTGACCCTTGCTTTTGACAAACAAGGCGCTCGCGGGCTTATGCTAAAACTCAGCAATTACCGCCGGTGGGGAATTACACCCCGCCCCGAGATTAGTGTGGTTTTAAACCACTGGTCAATTATAGCCGTAAAAAGTCTAAAGGCGATATACCGCAAACTCACCAATTTTTTTTGTCATCTCAGCGCTAGGCGTTCATAATAGCCTGCCGCTTAAATATAACCTGTATCAAAACAGTTAATTATGAGAATTGAAGAAGACCATAAACTAGATTACAACAGCGTATTAATAAGACCTAAGCGCAGTACTTTAGGAAGCCGCAAAGAGGTTGATTTATACCGCGAATTTAGCTTTCGAAACGTCGATCTAGCGTCCGATGTAGCGCACTACAACGGCGTGCCGTTAATGGCATCGAACATGGACGGAGTGGGTACTTTTGAGATGGCTGACACCTTGGCTGAACATGGCATCTTCACTTGTTTAGTGAAAAATTACCCTGCAGAGAAATTGATCGATTTTTTCAACCAGCAGCATACTAAGCGAATTGAAAACGTGGCGTACTCTATGGGTATCGCAAAAGTTGACATGAAAAAATTTGAGCAAGTTTATAAGCATCCACAAACTCGGCTTAAATACGTCTGCGTTGATGTGGCGAATGGGTACTCAGAACGATTTTCTGATTTTATAAAGCAGCTACGCGACCGTTGCCCTCATATCGTTATCATTGCGGGCAACGTGGTGACGGGCGAAATGACGGAAGAGCTAGTGCTGAGCGGCGCGGATATTATTAAAGTGGGCATTGGCCCGGGCAGTGTTTGCACTACTCGTATTCAAACCGGTGTAGGGTTTCCACAGTTGTCAGCCGTCATTGAATGCGCTGATGCTGCGCATGGTTTGGGCGGTCACGTGATTGCTGATGGCGGTTGCACCTGCCCTGGCGACGTGGCGAAAGCATTTGCAGCAGGGGCTGACTTTGTGATGTTGGGCGGTATGCTGGCTGGACATGACGAAGGTGGTGGTGAGGTGATTACCCGTTACTATAAAACAGGCGAAGTCGAAAAGAAAAATGCCGATTGGCAGAGCATCGTAGAAGAGCGTAAATTTGTCCAGTTCTACGGCATGAGCTCGGCAGCAGCGAATGACAAACATTTTGGCGGATTGAAAGAATACCGGTCTTCGGAAGGCCGCGAAGTGTTGGTGCCCTACCGAGGCGAAGTGGACGTGACCGTGATGGATATACTAGGCGGTATTCGCAGTACTTGTACCTACGCGGGAGCCAAGAAATTAAAGTGGCTCAGTAAATGCACCACCTTTGTGAAAACTGAGCAGCAATTTAACGCGATATTTGCAGGCTCTGATAAAAAATAAGAAGCAGATCTCATTATGAAGAACACCGTGTTGGTTATTGAAGATGACGCAGATATAGCCAGTTTGCTACGTATGCATCTTGAAGATGCAGATTTTGCGGTGCAGCATGCCAATGACGGAGACAAAGGTGTTGAGTTATTTCATCGGTGGAAACCTCAATTGGTGATCTTAGATGTGATGTTGCCAGGGATGGATGGTTTAAGCGTGTGCCGCGAAATTCGCAAGATCAATGAGACTGTTTCGATTTTAATGTTGACCGCTAAATCCACCGAGCTGGATAGGGTGTTAGGGCTGGAAATGGGTGCGGATGATTACCTAACCAAACCGTTCAGCTTGGCTGAGTTAATGGCGCGGGTAAAGGCGCTGTTTCGACGCTCCAAAGCTTTGTCCGCGGTTAGTGAGCCAGCTGAGCCGGACAACACGTTGGATCGCGGCCGTCTACAAATTGATGCTAACAAACATAGCGCGTCGGTGGATGGCCAAGCGTTAGACTTGACTGCCAGAGAATTTGACTTACTGTGGTTTTTAGCCAAGCACCCAGGCCGAGTATATACGCGAGCCCAATTGCTCGATTCTGTATGGGGTTATGATCACGATGGCTATGAACACACGGTCAATACTCACATTAACCGCTTACGTATTAAAGTGGAAAAAGACGCGGCAAAACCGGAGTTTGTACAAACGGTTTGGGGTGTTGGCTACAAGTTCACAGAATGAAACCGCAGCATAACTACTGCGCTAGAACATACTTCGTTAAAAACTCGATCAAAATACTCATGTATAAATATACACTGCGCTTTTTCTCTCCCTTTTGCCTCGTCTTTTCGTCGATCGCTACGCTATGCCCCCAAGAAATGGGACAAAACCAACGGCTATGCTGGGGTTTCTAAATGAAGATACGCCATTCCCTGTTTGCTAAATTGGCCTTTGGGTTGCTTGCGCTGCTGTTGTCAATCGGCCTGATTTACGGTGTTTTAAGTGCCATTGTGGCAAAAAACTACAATCGGCAGGTCAGCCAAGATTTACATCGTTCGCTGGCAGACAACTTGGTTCAAGATAAAAACCTGGTTAAAGAAGGGCGCTTAAATGAGCCCGCTTTAAAAGAAACCTTTCGGCAATACATGGTGGTTAATCCCAGTATTGAGATTTATCTGCTCGATTTGCAGGGCAGAATCATTTCCTATTCTGCCGATCCCGGAGTGGTGAAGCGGGAACGTGTGTCGCTGCGCCCCATTTTCTCCTTCCTGGATGGCAGCGAGCAATACCCGCTAGGAGATGACCCCAGAAGTCACGAAAAGCGCAAGCCATTTTCTGTAACGGAAGTGCCCTCGGAAAAAAATTTGGAAGGCTATCTATATGTAGTATTGCGCGGTGAGCAGCAAGACCAGATTGAACAAATGGCACAGGAAAGCTATTTTTTGCGCTTTAGTGGTTGGGCGGTATTTTTTAGTTTGCTAATCGGACTACTGGCAGGCTTGCTGGTGTTCTATTTTTTAACAAAGCGTCTGCGAACTTTCAGTGAACAAATTGAAAGCTTTGAGAAGAGTGGCTTTACCAGCGAGCTGGCCCCAGTAAAAAATGCGGGTAATGACGAAATAGACCAGATCAACCGTACCTTTGAAAGTATGGCCGGACGCATTAGGGCTCAAATAGGCGAACTGGAAGATAAAGATGCTGAGCGCCGAGAATTGGTTGCGCAAATTTCACATGACTTACGTACCCCACTGGCTTCTATGTTGGGTTATTTAGAATCGCTGGAATTAAAGAAAACTTCTTTGACGGCGGAGCAACAGCAGTCTTTCTTATCAATCGCCCATAAACAAGGGAAACGGTTAAGCAGAATGATAGAAGCCTTATTCGAGCTCTCTAGTTTGGAGGCCAAAGAAACCCGACCCCACTTGGAGGTGTTCGCACCAGCGGAGTGGTTGTACGACGTTTCGCAAAAGCATCAAATGAAAGCGCAACAGCACGATGTGGCAATTATGGTGGAGGTGCAACAAGATGGCTTTTTGGCCAAGGCGGACATTTCTCTGCTAGAACGGGTAATGGACAACCTAATAGAGAATGCCCTAAGCCATGCCAAAGGAGCAGGGGTAATTACGCTTTGTTTGAAAAGCCGTGATAACCTAATGGAAATAGACGTGACGGATCAGGGGGCAGGGATATCACAAGAAGACTTGAGCAGTATTTTTGAACCTTTTGTGAGCAGCAAAGGTCGTACAGTGAGTGCAGATCAGCGGCATGCGGGTTTGGGTTTGGCCATTTCTAAGCGCATTATGACCTTACTTGAAGGCGATATCGCCGTACGCAGCGAAGTGAATAAAGGCACGGTGTTTACCCTAACACTGCCGTCACACAACTAATACACCACTGACGTAAAAAGCGCATCTGTTACAAATTTGTTATAACTATGTGAAAGGCCTGTCACAGTTAAAAAATATACTAAGGCTGTGATTAATAAACAATCGGAGAGAAAATGAAATTACTTAACACTAAAACCAAACCCCTATTATTAGTATGGACCGGCATTGCTGCTGCGTGCTGGTTAACGATGGGTCAAAGCAATGTGGGCAATGCGGGAAGTGATAACTCGAAATATGCTGAAGCCATATTTGCAGGAGGTTGCTTTTGGTGTATTGAAGCCGACTTTGAAAAAGTGAAGGGCGTCAAAGAAGCGATTTCAGGTTATACCGGCGGCACACTCGAAAACCCTACTTATAAACAAGTGGGGGCGGGTAAAACAAATCATACAGAAGCGGTCAAGGTCCTTTACGACCCCAGGAAAGTCAGCTACGACGAACTACTCGATGCCTTTTGGAAGCAATTTGACCCAACTGATGCAGAAGGTTCATTTGTAGATCGTGGTCGTCATTATCGCCCTGGTGTTTTTTATGCGACTGATGAGCAGAAGCAACTGGCTGAGGCGTCACGCGATGCTTTGGAAGCCACAGGGCGTTACGACAAGCCTATCGTCACAGAAATCACAAAGGCTACAGCATTCTATGACGCAGAAGATTATCACCAGAATTACTACAAGGTAAATCGAGTACGTTATAACTACTACCGATTTGGGTCTGGTCGAGATCAGTGGTTAGAAAATACCTGGGGTGATGACTTGCATGCTAAGAAGAAAAAGCCGGCTGATGTCGTAGTCGCTGATAGCGAGATGGCCGGAGAAGGGGGGAGAACGGATACGATGACAGATGTGACTGTTTCGGTTGATCCAGCGGAGTTATATAAAAAACCCACTAAGAAGGAAATTAGAAAGAAGCTCTCGCCACTTCAGTATCAAGTGACGCAACATGAAGATACTGAAAAGCCGTTTGAGAATGAATACCACGACAATAAAAAGGCTGGAATCTATGTCGATATCGTATCGGGTGAACCCCTGTTTTCTTCGCTTAATAAATTCGACTCACGTACCGGCTGGCCGAGCTTTGACCGCCCGATTGACGAGCAATTTGTTGCCACAGAAACGGATTTCAAATTGATTTTTCCGCGCACAGAAGTACGAAGCGTTTATGGCGACTCTCACCTCGGGCATGTTTTTGATGATGGCCCTTCGACCACTGGCTTGCGTTATTGTATTAACTCTGCTTCTTTAAAGTTCATTCCGAAAGAGGAACTTGAAGAGAAAGGCTACGGTCAGTATATGGTGCAATTCTCAGAATAAGGAGAATGACAGTGTTGAAGAAATTAAAAGGTTTGGGCTGGAGATCGATAGCCGTAGCGGGTTTGTTTATGACGATAAACCAAGTGGCGATTAGCGGCACCACCGAGATAAAGAGTGGTGTCAATAAAGCCTCTGTGGTGGAGCTGTACACCTCAGAAGGCTGCAGTAGTTGCCCGCCAGCAGACGACTACCTCAGAGTAATTGAAAGCAAATTGGGTGAGGGTGCGGAAGTGTTCCCATTGGCTTTCCACGTTGATTATTGGAATTATTTGGGTTGGAATGACCCTTTTTCCAAATCTGAGTACACTAAGCGCCAACGACGTTTAGGTGCAATTAATGAGCAGCGCACCATCTATACTCCTGAGTTCATTGTTGATGGGTTGGAGTCACGCAATCAAGCCATTACCCAAAACGTGATTAATACCAACGCTTCAAAAGCCAAGGCAGATATCGAGCTTGAACTTGATTTAAGTCAATTTGATCAGCCGCTGCAAGCCAGTATTAAAGTAGATAATATTGATAAATGGAGTGGCAGCGTTTTGTACGTGGCCTTATATGAGAGCGACCTGGCACGCAATATAGAGAGCGGCGAAAACCGCGGTAAAATATTGCACCATGATTACGTGGTACGAGATTTAATCGGCCCCAAACGGATAAAAAACGGTGATACTTTGTCGTTTGATTTACCCCTTATGGATGACTGGCAAAGAGAAAATATGGGCTTGGTGGTGATGGTTAAATCCCGGCTAACTGGTGAAACCTTGCAAGCCATTCGAACGCCGTTGGTGTTATAAAAACGAAGCCACTTAAGAGTTGATTACGCGCTAACAACGGTTGGCGTGTTCTCCAGCAATCCGTTGTAGTGCGCCTTTACTTTGGTCATGTCTACGCCATTGAGAAAACTGGAATAAGCCAGGTAACTTAATAGAAATCGCTTGTCTTGCGCCCACGGGGGCAGATATTTAGGCGCAATACAAAGACCTTCGTTGCTTAAACCACACAAAATGGGGATGTCTTCTAAATCTAGTTTTCCGCAAAAAAGCAGGGGTAGACAATCCACGCGTTTGGTAGCCACTATGGCACGAAAGAAATTGTGTACTCTTACCAGTCCATCTAAGTAAACATTGTCTTTAGTGAACGGCGCACCGCCACTTAAAACGCCGCCGCGAAATACCCTTCGGGTGTTTTCAAAAGCCTGCTCTTTATCACTCACTCGTTTTAAGAAGTATTGATAGACGGTCACAAAATCTGCGCCGTCTACTGCCATTTGAATGCCCAGTACGCGATCGGATAGGCGACGCATGCGATCTATGTCCATGGTGCCGGTAATAAACTCTGCAAACACCGCCAAGCCTTCTTGGGTTCGTGTGGTGCCAGGGTGACTTGCAGCGAGTAAGGGGAGATGGGTTTGCGCTAAGCCGTTGAGTGATGTACCGACGTGGATATGGGCTTCGTGATTAATTAATTGCACGATATCACGGTCAGTAAAACAAGCACCTTCTCGAATACGGATACGCCTAGCGCCGGCTATTGCATTGGCGGATAAATCACTTTCGACACTTATTTTGGGGGCATCATCACCAAAAGCCAAGGCGACTGCCGTTCTCATTTTTCCGCTACAGTTTGTGCAAGGTGGCAGGCATCTTCAGGGGCGCCTAGGTCAATGCTCGAAAATGAATCGATCAGTGTATCAAATTGTTGAGCTAGGTCTAAGGAGGTTGATAAGCCATCTATTAATGGATCAGTGGGCGCGCCGTAGAGTTGTTTTGAGTGATCGAAAAAATCCTTGGTCCCGCAATGACTAAGCATTCTGGCGCCAGTGGCGATGACGTCGCCTTGGCGTTTCAACCACCGGTCGAGTGGAGAATCGTCAAGTTGCTCGAAAACGGTGTCAACTAGCTCAAGTACTTCTTTGGGGTCGTACTGGGGGTAGTCGACTTGCGGGATCTGCTGGGCATTTTGACTAAAGAACGTTGCTTTAATACTAGGTGCCCAGCTTAGATGGCGCAATATACGCACCTTTTTAGACGCCTTATGCAGGCGAGTATTCAAATCAGAGATGCGCCGTTGACTGGAATTCATTTATTAGCTTGCTTCTGCGTCAAATTTTTTCTTTAAGGTGTCCAGTGCGTCGCTCCATTGTGTAAAGGCACCCTGACCTTCTAATTGATCAAGGCCTATTTTGGTAAAGGTGCCATCACGGGCTATTTCAGAAGCGAGTTCTTTTAAATCCTGATCGGGGCGGCCAAGCGCATAATGGGCGGCCCCCAACGTATTGTGCAGAACAATTTTACGTGCTGCTTGGGCATCAATGCCTTGTCCGGTTAGCCAATTAACCTGTTCATCAAAAAAGCGATACAACCAACCATGTAAGCACGCCATGGTGGCAGTGGCCGCAAACTGGCACTCTTGCTCAAACGCTATCGGTTCACCTAAGGAGCTAGCCAGGCATTTGACTGCGTCTAGTGCTGGATAAATGGGCACAAAGCCTTGGGCGTTTTCAGCGGCAACGACTGGCAGTATTAAAGCTAATTGATCTGGGAGCTCTGCCATTTCTCGCAATTGTCCCAGATTCACCCCTGCGATGGCAGAGACTACTGTTTTGTTTGAAGGGAATACTAAACCGGCTAATAATTCTGCAGTTTGCCAGGGGCGTACAGCGAGTAGAACGATCTCTGAGTTATCAATTACTGCTTGGTTATTGGCAGCCACTTCGCAACCAAAATTGTGCTTTAGGCTTTGCGCTCTAATGGCGTTTCTGGGACTAACAATGATTCGCCGAGTGTCGTTTGATGTTCGCAATCCCGTTACTGTATAGGTGGCTAGGTGGCCAGTGCCAAGAATGCCTAAAGTTGACTTGTCCGATGATGTCATCTGTTTTAAAAAAAGAGTGAATTAAGTTTTAGCTTACCGTATTATTTAGCGGTAGGTAATCATTTGGTGGTAGATAATTTTAACCGCGTCGCATACCTTTGTTGACGCACCCTGGGCCTGCGGAATGCTAATTAGCGTTATCCGTGATGGTATGTAGTCATTGAATCAAGAGGACAATCAGCATTGAAACCGTTACAGCATCTATTTGATAATAACCTAAGGTGGGCTGACTCGATGAAAGAGCAAGATCCCGGCTTTTTTACCCGCCTTGCCGAACAGCAGTCTCCCGAATATTTGTGGATAGGTTGCTCCGATAGTCGGGTTCCGGCCAATCAAATCACTAATCTACCTCCGGGTGACGTATTTGTTCACAGAAACGTTGCCAACTTAGTGGTGCATACCGACTTAAATTGTCTGTCGGTTATTCAATATGCTGTAGAGGTCCTCAAGGTGAAACATATTATCCTATGCGGACATTATGGCTGTGGTGGCATAAAAGCGGCACTCGAAAATCAGGAGCATGGCTTAATTGATAACTGGTTGAGGCATGTAAGAGACGTATATCGATTTAACAAAAGCCGATTTGAAGGCTTAGACGATGATCAGCAATCAGATTTATTATGCGAATTGAATATCAGCGAGCAAGTTGAGAACATATGCCACACCACTATTGTACAAAAAGCGTGGCGAGGCGGTAGCGATCTGAATGTACATGGCTGGGTCTATGGTATCAAAGACGGCGTGTTGAAGGAGTTAGTTAGCCGTTCAGCCCACGCCACCAATGGCTAAAAAGTATGGGGTGCGAGCTTATTTCCTATCAGTTTTTCTAACGAATACTCATTAAAAAAATCTAACATGGCAACAATACCAGGTTTAACTACAGTAAAGAGTCAACACAGTGTCGAGGTAACGGCAGACAAACTAGAGGCAGTACTTGGCGAGAAGGGCATGAACGTATTTGCGCGAATTGACCATGCTAAAGCCGCTCAATTGGTAGGTGAAGCGCTACGTCCCACCCTACTGGTTATTTTTGGCAACCCCACTGTCGGCACCCAATTGATGCAGTGCTCGCAATCCAGTGCGATTGATTTGCCGATGAAAGCATTAATACATGAAGACGAGCAAGGTGAGGTTTATCTTTCTTATAATACGGCAGGCTATATGCAATCTCGTCACCAGATTAATGGTTGCGATGCGGTGATAGAGAAGGTGACGGGCGCGCTGGCCGCGTTTGCCAAAGCGGCCACTAGCTAAGCGATTACTGGTTTGAAACTCTGGCTCAATCCGAAAAAAACCACTAGCTATGTGGTAGATCCATCTAACGGTTGTTATCTGGGTATGGGCGATGTGGCGGCGCCGCTTGCGTTGCTGCAACATTGTCCGGTGCACACTGAAACGGCCATGCATTCCTTAGCAGGGCAAGCCGAAATTCTAAATTTAGATACGGTGTGGATTAAGGACGAATCTACCCGAATGGGTTTAGGCAGCTTTAAAGCCTTGGGCGGTGCGTATGCGGTTTTTAATCTGGCTGTTGAGCATTTAAACGCGCTGACTGGCGTGGCGGTTAATGCCAGTGATTTAACCGCTGATGAGAGTCGGCAAAATTTGAGCGAGCTAACCGTGGTATGTGCTACGGCCGGGAATCACGGTATCTCGGTTTCTTCTGCCGCGCGTATTTTGGGTATGGGCTGTGAAGTGTTTATTTCAGAGTCGGTGCCCAGCGAGTTCGAACATCGTCTCATTGCTCAAAACGCCAAGGTAACCCGCGTGGGAGCTGACTATGACCAGTCTTTCACTGCAGCAAAAGCCTTATGCTCTCAAACTGGCCATAAATTGGTCTCGGATACCTCATGGGGTAGTTACACTCAAATTCCTCTGGACATTATGCGAGGCTATTTGGTGATGGCTGATGAGGCCGCGATGCAATGTCAAAATGATCAAGGACCGCCTACGCATATCTTTTTACAAGCAGCCGTCGGGGGGTTAGCCGGAGCTGTAGCAGCTTATTTCGCAGACAGATATGGCAATCAATCGATAAAGTCGATTGTGGTCGAGCCGCATGGCGCTGATTGTTTGTTAAAGAGTGTTCAAGCCGGAGAGCCCACTCTCATAAAAGGCGATAAAACTGTCATGGGCCGCTTGGATTGTGTTTACCCCTCTTTGGTGGGTTATGAAATATTGAAAAATACCGCGCATGCCTTTTGTTCAATCAGTGACGAGCAATCCTTTGAAGCAATGCGCCGTGCTCACGCCAGTGGCTTGAATGTCGGTGAATCAGGGGCGGCGGGTTTTGGCGCACTTATCGCTGCGTGCGAAGACGAAACGATGCGTGACCAGCTTGGCTTAGATGAACGTTCTAGAGTGTTATTAATCGCTTCTGAAGGTCCCGCAGATTTAGCGCTTTTTGAAACGGTAACTGGCGAGAAGCTTACCGCGTAATCGTTTTCTCCCAAAATTCATCACAATGAGTGCACTCGTATCTTATCTTTGTTAATACCTTGGTGAGCGATGCATCTTGATGCATGCCGCCATCCACCGGGCCAAGAAGCTCGGCGCTCACTTCAAGCATCTTGCCTTCGTCACAATAATCACATTTATTGACTATGCCGGTGCGCTCTTTGTACCAAATTATTCCCGCCAAACCGAGTATAAATAGAATGACGCTTAGCGGGCTATTGAGTAAATCCATTCTGGCAATCAATGAAGGAGTTGTCTAATTAATTAATATAGCAGTTTTAGTTCAGATCGTGGGCTAGTATTAGGGAAACTGAGTTAGTTAGATTGTGCCTGAAACAGCGAAGATTCATCCAGTCCGACGTATTTACCTTAACCCCAACTAAGGTGCGGATAGTATTGTAGCTGACCAACAAATGACTGATTGCAGAAAGTCGTAATATGTTGGCTTTTTGGTATGGGAGTGCTTTGTTCATTATGATCGTTAATGTTAATATGCGCGCCTATTAAGTTGAAGGTAATTCAGTAAGCGCAAAGTTATGTATCGCATTGTTTCTAGCCAATTTTGGAAAATACTCGTGACTCTTTCCGTCGCGCTTTGTACAACTACCCCTGCCTTAGCAAGCAATTGGTATACCTGGGCTGAAGCCGATGCAACAAGTTCGCAGATAAACGTTTATCTGGGGGAGGAGCAGGATGGGAAGCCCAAGCAAATCATCAAGCTAAGTGAATCGGGTGCTAATTTGACGCCAGTGGCGAGCATACGTGGCAACATTCTATGGGCGGTATGGGTTGACCGTGCTGATCCGGGCAGACATGTTCTGCGTTACACGCGGATCAATTTAAATAAACCAAATCGTAAAAAAGTAGGTTACATCTCCACTGGAGACAACAAAATTTACTCACCTTTTATTTTGGCTACGCCTCTCGGCGTTTTTGTTGCCTGGTCAGCTTTTGATGGAAAAGATGAGGAGATTAGGTTGGCAGAGTATCGGCAAGGGCAGTGGAATGCTGAAACCAGCCTAACCGATAATGATGTTCCCGACACGCTTCCCGTGCTGAGTTTGAGTGCCGATAAGCTGGCAGTTCAATTGAGTTGGGAGCAACTCTCTGATGTAGGGATAGATATCCATGAGTATGACGTCACACAGAAACGCAAAGTGACTGCGCGTTTGTCTCGAGCAAGTAAAGCGGATGCAGTCAAAGCAAAGTTAAAGGCGCGTAGTGATCGCCGAGCGCACTATGTTGATCAGGCCCCGGCTTTCCTTGGTAGTCGAAGCAGTCAATACTTTATGGGAAGTCGCGTTGAAACCGTCCAGTAGAAGTACAAAGGCTGTAGGTATGAACTATTTTTGGTCTAAGCTGGTAGTGGTTTTGATGCTTTTGTTGCTTTCGCTTCCCAGTCTTAGTCAGACAGTGGTGATAGCTGTCGGTGATAGCATTACCTCAGGCTATCCAGAGATTGAGAATGCTAATGGTTGTCACGCCTGTGGTGGATACGCGCCGTATCTGCAATCACTGTTGAATTCGAGTACCTTAGCCAGTACCGTGTATAACTTTGGAATTGCGGGAGACAGGGCCCAGTGGGCAACAGTTCCGTCTACTAAACTAGGCTCCAATCAAATCCCTAGGGCGTTTGCAGCGCATTCTCCCGACTTTATGTTGTATTTGTTTGGGACTAACGACCTTTATCATCATTCTCCTGAAACAATCATTAGTTATATTAGAATTGGGATGAATGCGATATTGGACGGGGGAGCTTTACCCATCATAGCCACCTTATTACCGGACACGAGATCAAATAATAATAATGTCAAAGAGATTCCGAGAACCAATAGTCTGTTGAGAGACATGCTTGAAGAGGAAGGCGTAACCATGGCGGAAATGTATTATGCGCCTTCAACACAAAATCCAGTGGGTGCCTGGGACAGTCTGATGGCGGATGATTTACATCCTGGGCCGAGTGGACGTAGTTTGATGGCGGGAGTTTGGTCGGTGGCGTTACTAGCCAAAGTGGCTAAAATTAAAGCAAACGGTGCCTTATCGGCTGCATTTTTATTGCTACTAGATTAGAGGCCTTGGACAGATTTGTTTGAATTTTTTAGTAATGCTATCAACTATAAAAGACAGGTCGCTATTGATGCGTACTTCGGGCAATAGCGATGGAATATGAAGTAAAATATGTATTCTGGCCTAGCAACCGAGATTATATTAAAAAACAATTAGATGTCTTGTGTAAACAAGATGCTGAATTTGCGGGAAATGTAGTTCATTCGCTGTATTTTGATACGCTAGGTTGGGATTTTGCGATGGATAAGGCCTCTAGCGATTATCTCAAGACCAAAATCAGAGTGCGCTGGTACACGTCTTTTGATGGCACTAAAGGCAGAAGTGTTCGTGTTTTAGAGGTCAAAAATAAAATTGGCTCTAAACGTAAAAAACTAAGAATGGAGCTGGGCGACGAGTTCTCCGAATTAGATCATTCTGGGCCAACTGTTGCACAAACGATGCGCTTAAACCGATTGCTTCAAGAAGTTAGCCCAGAACAATTAAAGTTCAATCTGGTGCCAGCTCTTTATGTGACTTATCGCCGGCATCGTTTTTACGAACCTTTTTCCGATTCGCGCATATCGCTTGATACTTTGATTAAGTGTAAAGGCTTAGCTAACGTGTATTCGAATCTTTCGGGTCGACAATTTAATTTAGATAAATCAGTTTTAGAAGTAAAAGGTGCTGAACGAAATATGCCGACTATCTTACAAAACCCATTG
>JBLIOD010000020.1:0-40728 GCA_047639475.1 Gammaproteobacteria bacterium | reverse complement strand
TAGGCGCTCGAACCGATAGGGTTGTAAAAAAATCATGATCGATTACGTGAAATTAGGCAAATATATCTCAAAAAACGACCACTTCGGAAATATCAAGCTACAGCCGTGAGTTATGCTGCACTCTCTATATAGCTAAATAGGAATTACAGTAAATCACTTATGGCCCAAGAATCGGAATTAAAACCTCGAGCTTTGCATTCATCCTGTGGTTTGTGAACTACAATTGCTCTTTCAGAAAACTGTCTAAACTCGCCTTTTATGAAACCTAATATTTCCCAACTAATCATTCCGGTATTACAGTTAAAGAATTGATCAACAACGTAGCCACTTTTATACAACCCATCTTTTGTTTGATACATTGCAGAAAAGTCGATAGTTTTTCCGCTCCATCCTTCAAAGGGATGCTCATAACCACCCTTTGTACTATCAGCACTCCTTATATCTGCAACCAGTCCAAGCACTAGCGCTAAGATTACAAAGATGCCTACAGCTGAAAATGTCGATTTAATCAATGTAATGTGACTCCCAGAAAATATTTGTAAAATGGCCCTATGAGTATAACAGTGGGGGGCATAATTAACTACCTAAAGCCTAATATTCGTCTTTGCGTCGCAGACACATGACGCCCCGCTAAGAGGCGCAGCGTATGCTGCGTCCAATGAAGCGTAGCGAAATGATTTTTGAGCGGCTTGTTATAGGGCTCTTTTTACTAAGGCGCACTTGTAACCTCAAAACGCCCTGGAGCTGAAGGCTGGATAAAAGTCTGAACTAAAAGGTTTAAAGAAAAAGGTTGGGTTCTATTCCAAGGTAATAAATATAGCATTCGTGCTAATGGGCAATATCCAAAAGCCAACCTAAGAGCTAAGCCAATCGTTGTTATATGCATCATGTAGACTAACTCAGGAACAAAAGTACCTACACTAACCCACAATATATAAGCAATCCTCATTTGAACAGGGAAAACCATAGGTTTAAAATTAACCATAGGAAGCATAATAATGACTTGGAGAACCGTAATGCCTATGACTAATTTCCAATAAAAAATATCATAATAACCTAATAGAAGTGCACCCCAAGTAAGTACGAAAAACCCCATAATAAAATTTTCTTTGAAAGACGAAGAAAGTTCCTTCCACTTTGAATCAGGGACAAGTGTATGTTCATATAAGCTCATATTTTTCTCCTTATTATTTTTCGTGAATTTCTACAGCAAATTCCAACGAATACAACAGCCCTATAACAGTACGTTATCAAGGACTGCGTCCCAGATAACATTATTAGCAGGTAGCCTATTAATTTAAATGTTGATGAAGTATTAAATTCCATTTTTCTTTGTAACTAATTGTTTATTAATTAAATATATTTTTCTGTATATATAACGTAAAAAATAGTAGGATAGATTCCGAGTTTCTTCGTTCAGTTTACTACTTATTCGCAAAATGTACAAATCAGCGTTCCTAAATGAGATAAATGCCTACATGTTAGTGCGTCATTATAGCAAGCGCACTATTCAAACATATATTACTTGGATAAAAGGATACATTAATTTTTGTGATAAAGGTCACCCGAATAAGTTAGGTCGAATTGAAGTCGAGAAATATTTAACTTATTTGGCTGTAAACAGAAAATTGTCTATCAGTACACAAAGTGTGGCTTTGAATTCCTTGGTGTTTTTGTACGATAAGTATTTGAAACTTCCTTTGGGTGAGATGAAACAATTCAGGCGGTCAACCAAGCAAGCTAAAAAATTACCCACTGTTTTGACTCAAGCAGAAGTTAAGGCATTACTTCACCATATTGAGCTCCGGCACAGTTTGTTGATTAGCCTGCTTTATGGTTCTGGCTTACGGCGAATGGAGTTAGTGCGGTTACGAGTGCAAGATATTGATTTAGATTTAAAGCAAGTTAGAGTGTGGAATGGTAAAGGTTTTAAACATCGCTTAACCACCTTGGCGGTTGAGTTAATTACCCCCATTAAACGTCAGATAATAAAAGTAGAAAGTTACTTGGCAGAAGACCTTGAAGACGCTAATTTTGCAGGTGTTTGGTTGCCCAATGCGTTAGATAGGAAATACACCAATGCGAATAAAGAATTAGGGTGGCAATACCTTTTTCCTTCGTACAAATTGAGTACTGAACCCGGAGCGGGTTCGGTTCGGCGGCATCATATTGACGAGTCTGCTATTAATAAAATTATTAAAAGTGCGGCCAAGAAAGCAGGTATTGTTAAAACTGTTAGCTCCCATACTTTGCGCCATTCTTTCGCGACCCATCTATTGCAGGCAGGTGTAGACATTCGTACGGTTCAGTTACAATTAGGCCATGCTGACGTAAAAACCACCGAAATATATACGCATATACTTAAGCAAGGTGCCGATGGCGTTTGTAGTCCATTGAGTGGTATTTTAGCGACATAAACCCGAGTAAGGGCCTAGCGAGAGAGCGGCGTAACTACTACGTTCGATAATGCCGCGTTAAAAAGCGGCTCAAAATGCTTACTTATATAAACCCAAGTAGGGTATAGGCATTTCTAGCTTTCTTCAAATTCCACCAGACAACCTAGGGCATCTTTCGGGTGTACAAATATAACGGGTTTGCCGTGCGCACCTATTTTAGGTTCGTCGCTGCCCAAGATACGTAAGTTGTGCTGTTTCGCGGTTTCTACTGCGGTTTGAATATTATCAACTTCTAAGCAAAAGTGATGAATGCCGCCTGCGGCGTTCTTTTCTAAAAACTTGGCAATGGGGGAGTTTTCACCTAGTGGGTACAGTAGTTCTAGTTTGGTGTTCTCTAGTTCTACAAATACAGTGGTGACGCCATGCTCTGGTAAGTCCTGTTCGGCTGATACTGTTGCGCCGAGTACATCACGATACAAGCTCACCGCGGCGTTTAAATCAGGCACAGCAATGGCGATGTGGTTTAGTTTTCCTATCATGGTCGTGATTCCGGCATTGGTTTTGGCCTTAAATCTTGTCTATTCAAATTCTAGAATAAGGGCATCTACTTCAAGAATTTCACCTGGCTTGGCATGTACGGCCTTTACGGTGCAGGCATTTTCGGCGCGCAGTGAGTTTTCCATTTTCATGGCTTCGACTACGGCCAACTCTTGGCCCGCTTCAAAGCTGTCGCCTACTTTTGGATTCATGCTTACGAGCAAGCCGGGCATGGGCGAGAGTAAGAATTTTGATAAGTCCGGCGGCGTTTTAACCGGCATTAAGCTCGCTAATGCAGCGGTGCCTGGGGTGAGTATTTGAAACTGTGCGGTGTAGCCCTGGTGGTTAACCGTAAATCGGTAGTCGGCTCGGTTTATCTGTAAGCTTATTTTCTTGCCGTTCACTTCGCCGCTATAAAGCGGGTTGCCGATTTTCCAAGTGTCTTTTATTTGGAAATCTTGTTTGGCAATTTTTACCGTAAAATCACCGCCTTCACCCGTAATATCAATAGCTTGTGCAGTGTCTTTGTTGGTAATAGCTACCCAGTCTCTGCGTGCGGTGTGCTGGGTATGCGGCACTTGGTTGGTTATTTTAGCGGCGCGGTCACGGTAGCGAAAGTGCAGCGTGGCAATAATGGCGGCAATTTGGCTTAGGTCGTCTGGGCAGTTATCTGATGGGCTATAACCTTCTGGGAAATGCGTATCTATAAAATTAGTATCAATTTCTCCTGATTGAAAGCGCGGCTCTTGCAATATCGCCGACAAGAAGTTGATGTTGGTGTCTACGCCTTCAATATAGTATTCATTTAGCGCCTGCTGCATGGCGCTTATCGCTTGCTCTCGGTTGCTGGCGTGGGTTACCAGCTTTGAGATCATCGGGTCGTAGAACATGGATATCTCAGCGCCTTCTTCAATGCCGGTATCTACTCTGGCGCCTAGGGCTGCGCTCGGTTCCATGTAACGGCTTAATCTGCCGATTGAGGGCATGAAGTTGCGCGCGGGGTTTTCTGCATAGACTCGGCACTCTACTGACCAACCTTCGCGTCTAACGTCTGATTGCTCAAGGGGTAGGGCTTCTCCAGCGGCTACGCGGATCATCAGCTCGATTAAATCTAAGCCCGTTATCATTTCGGTAACGGGGTGCTCAACTTGCAAGCGGGTGTTCATTTCAAGAAAATAGAAGTTTTTGTCTTTGTCGACTATTAATTCCACCGTGCCCGCTGATACATAATCAACTGCCTTCGATAACAGCACCGCTTGTTGGCTCATGGCGGCTCGTGTTGCCTCATCTATAAACGGCGAGGGCGCTTCTTCAATCACCTTTTGGTGGCGACGTTGTACCGAACATTCACGTTCATTTAAGGTAAGCACTTTGCCGTGAGAGTCGGCAATTACCTGAATTTCTATATGCCGAGGTTGCTCAATAAATTTTTCTAGGAAGATGCGGTCATCGCCAAAACTGGTGGCTGCTTCACTGGCGGCGCGGGTGAAGCCTTCTAAACATTCTTCATCGTTATAGGCCACTCGCATGCCTTTTCCGCCGCCGCCCGCACTGGCTTTAAGCATCACAGGGTAACCAATGTCGTTGGCTATTTGTAGCGCCTGCGCGGCATCTTTGATTACATCGGTATAACCCGGGATACAGTTAACACCGGCCTTGCTGGCGAGTTTCTTGGAGGTTATTTTATCTCCCATTATGGTAATGGCTTTAACATTAGGGCCGATAAAACCAATGCCTGCGGCGTCTAGCGCCTGCGCAAAATGAGCATTTTCAGACAAGAAGCCATAGCCAGGGTAAACTGCCTCTGCGCCTGTTTGCTTACAAAGCGCTATTATTTTGTCGATATTTAAATAGCTTTCACTGGGTGCATTGCCCCCTAGATAGTGAGCTTCGTCGGCATGTTTTACGTGTAATGCACGGGCGTCTGCATCAGAGTAAACCGCAACGGTTTTTATGCCCATGCGTTTGGCGGTGCGCATTGCGCGGCAAGCAATTTCGCCGCGATTGGCGATCAGAATTTTGTCGAATATTGGTTTCATGGCAACGCTTTTATAATTATTGACTTAAAGTTAAAGTGGAACGTTGCCGTGTTTGCGCCACGGGTTCTCAACTTGTTTATTTTTCAGCATGTTCAACGAACGTGCGATGCGCGTGCGGGTTTCATGCGGCATGATCACATCATCCACATAGCCGCGTCGTCCTGCAACAAAGGGGTTAGCGAATTTAGTACGATACTCTTCAGTGCGCGCTTCTAGCTTAGCGGGGTCTTTGGCTTCTTCACGAAAGATGATCTCTACCGCGCCTTTGGGACCCATGACCGCTATTTCAGCGCTGGGCCAGCATAAGTTGACGTCGCCGCGTAAATGCTTTGAGGCCATGACGTCATAAGCGCCGCCGTAGGCTTTGCGGGTAATGACAGTAACCTTGGGAACGGTGCACTCAGCGTAAGCATACAACAACTTAGCGCCATGTTTAATAATGCCACCGTATTCTTGGTCGGTGCCGGGCATAAAGCCGGGTACGTCTACCAGTGTTACCACGGGGATATGAAAAGCATCGCAAAAGCGAATGAAGCGAGCCGCTTTTACCGAGGCATTAATATCTAAACAACCTGCCAACACAGTAGGCTGGTTGGCGACGATACCAACCGGCGCACCCTGAATACGGGCAAAGCCAGTAATGATGTTTTTGGCATATTCGGCCTTAAGTTCGAAGAAGTTTTCTTCATCCACTATTTTGTGGATGACTTCATACATGTCGTAGGGCTTATTGGGGTTTTCTGGAATGATGCTGTCTAGCGCCATTTCCATGCGACTCGCTGGGTCATCGTAAGGGCGAGTCGGGGGCTTGTCTTTGTTGCTGGCTGGCAGGAAATCAAGGAAATTACGGGTCATTAATAACATTTCGATGTCGTTATCATACGAGCCGTCGCTGACGCCAGAGCGACTAGCATGGGTGAGTGAGCCTCCTAATTCTTCTGCCGTCACTTCTTCATGCGTTACCGTTTTTACCACGCCGGGACCAGTGACGAACATATACGAGCTGTCGCGTACCATAAATATAAAATCGGTGATGGCAGGGGAATAGACTGCGCCGCCAGCACAGGGGCCCATAATGAGCGAGATTTGCGGGATAACGCCAGAGCCCAGAACATTGCGCTGGAAAATTTCTGCATAACCGCCGAGTGATGCCACGCCTTCTTGAATACGGGCACCGCCTGAATCGTTAATGCCGATAACGGGTGCACCAACCTTTATCGCTTGGTCAATGATTTTACAAATTTTCTCGGCATGTGCTTCTGAAAGTGAGCCGCCGAACACGGTGAAGTCTTGACTGTAGACGAAGATTAAACGCCCATTGATGGTGCCATGCCCAGTTACTACGCCATCACCGGGTATCGCTTGTTGGTCCATGCCGAAATCAGTGCAGCGGTGTTCGACAAAGGTATCCCACTCTTCAAAGCTGTCGTCGTCGAGTAAAACGGTAATGCGTTCACGGGCGGTGAGCTTGCCTTTGGCATGCTGCGCGTCGATGCGTTTTTGACCCCCGCCTAGGCGGGCAGCTTCACGTTTTTGTTGTAGTTGTTCTATGATGTCGGTCATCTTTTTATCGGTGTAGGTTTGCTTTTAGTAAATCAATTAGTGTCTGCGCAGCGTCAGGTATGTGGGTGCCTGGCCCGAATATTGCGGCAACGCCGGCCTCTTCAAGTGCAGGATAATCTATCGGCGGAATAACCCCACCGCAAATCACTTGAATGTCGTCTGCATTGTGCTCTTTTAATAATTCTATCACGCGCGGTACCAGCATATTGTGTCCGCCCGCTTGGGATGATGCGCCGATCACATCTACGCCCAATGAGATCGCCTGTTCCACGATTTCTTCAGGCGTTTGGAATAGGGGAGATAGATCTACGTCAAAGCCAATATCGGATAAAGCGGTTGCGATGATGTGGGCTCCACGGTCATGGCCATCTTGGCCGAGCTTTGCCACCAAAATGCGTGGGCGATTACCGCTCTGTTGCTCGTACTCATCTATTTGCTTAGATACGGCGGCAAACTGCTCATCGCCAGCGAATGCTGCGCCGTAGGTGCCTTCAACGGTTCGGGTTTCTGCGGTATGTCGGCCGTAAACATTTTCTAGGGCGGTTGAAATTTCGCCTAAGGTGGCGCGCTCTCGTGCGGCGACGATGGCCAGGTCTAGCAAGTTCACTTTGGTATCCGTGGCGGCGGCTTCTAGGTCTGCGAGTGCTTGTGCGTGCTTGACGGTGTCTCGTTGAGAGCGTATTTCTTCGATTCGCTTAATTTGGCTTAACCTAACTTGTTTGTTGTCGACTACCAACACATCAACGATGGTCTCTTCCTTGGGTTGAAACTTGTTGACACCCACAATCACTTCTTCTTTGAGGTCGATGCGTGCTTGGCGTTTGGTGGCTGATTCTTCAATAGCCAATTTGGGCATGCCAGACGCCACGGCAACTGCCATGCCACCCATTGCTTCTACTTCGTCAATAATTTTGCGCGCTTCGTTGACCAAGCTTTGCGTGAGGCTTTCCACGTAGTAAGAGCCGCCCATGGGGTCGACCACTTTGGTGATTTCGGTTTCATCGCGAATAATGAGCTGCGTGTTGCGCGCCAAACGCGCAGAGGCATCGGTAGGCAACGCCAGCGCTTCATCAAAGGCGTTGGTGTGCAGTGATTGTGTTCCGCCTAGCACGGCTGCCATGGCCTCGATGGTGGTGCGGACCACATTGTTATAGGGGTCTTTGCTAGTCAGGCTAACGCCCGATGTTTGGCAATGCGTACGCAGCATCAATGATTTGGGGTCTTGCGGGTTGAAAAGACTCTCCATGTATTCAGCCCACAACACGCGCGCCGCGCGAAGTTTGGCTATTTCCATGAAAAAATTCATGCCAATGGCAAAAAAGAATGACAAACGCGGTGCGAATTCATCCACATCCATGCCGCTGTTTATCGCGGTACGTACATATTCAATGCCGTCGGCCAAGGTGTACGCCAGCTCTTGTAAGCAGGTCGCGCCGGCTTCTTGCATGTGGTAACCAGAGATGGATATCGGGTTAAAACGCGGCATGTGCTTAGCGGTATAGCCAATAATATCCGACACAATACGCATGGAAGGGTCGGGTGGGTACACATAGGTATTGCGCACCATAAATTCTTTGAGTATGTCGTTTTGTAGCGTGCCAGAGAGTTGTTCTGGCGTGATGCCTTGCTCTTCAGCCGCGACGATGAACATTGCCATCACGGGCAGTACCGAGCCGTTCATTGTCATGGAAACGGACATTTTGTCTAACGCAATGCCGTCGAACAATATTTTCATGTCTTCGATGCTGTCGATTGCCACGCCTGCTTTGCCGACGTCACCTTCAACTCTTTCGTGGTCGGAGTCATAACCACGGTGAGTGGCTAGATCAAAGGCGACAGAAAGGCCAGTTTGTCCAGCGGCGATGTTTTTGCGATAAAAAGCGTTAGATTCTTGCGCCGTGGAAAAGCCTGCATATTGGCGTACCGTCCAAGGGCGGCCGGTATACATGGTTGCGCGTGGCCCGCGTAGGAAAGGGGCCATGCCGGGTAGGGTGTCGTGATGTTCCACCTCAGCTAGGTCTTCGGCGGTATACAGCGCTTTGATCTCCAGACCTTCGGTGCTCTGGCTAGATAGCTCGTCTGTCGAAGTTAGTTTGCGTTCTTTGACGGCAGTTTGTTGCCACTGTTTAAGCTTATCTTCAAGACTCATGGATTCTTAATATTATCTGACAATCGAACCCATTATAAACAATCTTGATTCGGGTGTATGCCTGCAATAAGTCGTATTGATTCTCTGCAAGACGCGGCCTCCTGGGATAGAGACTATTGGCATTTAAACGCGTTTGTTAAAATGCCGCTGCTGTCGCCAATAGTTTCGCTTTATAAAGCGTCTGCAACTCGATCGCCAAACTCGTCTGTGCTGATCATGGTGTTTTCAACGCCAGGTTGCTTAAGGTCGGCCGTGGTGACGCCTTCTTTGAATAAGTTTTCCATGGCATCAAAGATGTCTTGAGAGGCTTGTTTCATGCCAAAGCTGTATTCCAGCATCATTGCGACTGAGCCAATCATAGAATAAGGATTAGCGATGTTCTGCCCTGCAATGTCCGGCGCGCTGCCGTGCGAAGGTTCGTAGTAAGCTTTGTTTGGGCCAATACACGCTGAAGGCATTAAGCCCAAAGACCCTAAAATGCCGCCGCCTTGGTCGCTGATGATATCGCCCATCATATTTTCCATGACCATCACGTCAAATCGTGCTGGCTTTAGACATAGATAAGTGGCAACCGCATCCACTAACATGTGCTCTACGGCAATATCTGGGTAGTCACCTTTTACTTCGTCGAGAATTTCATTCCATAAAACGCTGGATTTAAGGACGTTGCTTTTGTGTACGTTAGTTAATTTCTTACGCCGTTTTTGCGCGGTTTCAAACGCCACTCGCAAGATGCGTTCAATCTGATCTTCATCGTACTCCAGTGTTTCGCTAACGTATCGTTTGCCTTGCGCGTTAACTCCCAGCTCTTTCTTACCAAAATACAAGCCGCCCACCAATTCGCGAATGATCATGATGTCGATACCTTCGCCAATGATTTCTTCTTTAAGCGGTGAAAAGTGTCTTAAGCCTTTGGGCAAGTAAACTGGGCGAAAGTTAGCGAAGGTGTCGTAGTGCTTACGAAGCGGCAGTAATGCGGCGCGCTCTGGGCGTGCTTCAACCGGTATTTTTAAGGTGTCTTCATGGTTCAAACCAATCGTGCCCTTTAAGATGGCGTCGGCCGCATCACAAACATCCAGCGTTTCTTGTGGTAGCGACTTGCCCACTTCAAAGTATGCGCTGGCACCAAACAAGGCGGGCATGAGTTCGAATGATACCTCTCCTCTCGCTTCTATTGCTTTAAGCACCTTGATGCCCTGTTGCATGATTTCTGGACCAATGCCGTCACCGGCCAATAAAGCGATTTTGTAATTTTTCATTTAAACGAATAGAAGAAGGTAACTTAAAGGACTGATTATAAAGGGGTGCTGTCTAGGATGGCAGTGCCTATAAGTGACTGCTATAAATTAATTAACTTAAAGAGACTGTAGCATAACTACTGCGCTTGATAATACGGCGTTAAAAAGAAGCTCAAAATGCTCATTTATAGGCATAAACGCCGCTTTTTCGCGTCGTTTTGCCTTGTCTTACCTTCGCTCGCGACGTTGGTGCAGTCTCTTAAAGCCAGGGCAGCAACTTGATTTTGGCGATACTTAATAGATAAACCACAAACGCTGCCACCACGATGGCGGGACCGGCAGGTACATCGTAAAACCACGAAGCAGCGATGCCAATTAGTACGCAGACGCTGCCTATCAAGCCAGCAATGAATATCATGGTGCTGGGAGATTTGGAAAATGCTTTACTGGCCGCGGGTGGGATAATCAGAATCGCCATTACCAATAACAAACCGATAACTTGAATGCTGATACTGACAAATAGCGCGAGCGCGACCAAGAAACCCAAGTGCAGTCGATTTACGTTCAATCCCTCTGCTTGGGCAATTTCAGCGCTAATAGTGGCGAGCAATAAAGGTTTGAAATAGCGACTCGTCAAAATGATAATGATAATGCTGGTGGCAGCAATCAGCACCGTATCTTGGTAATTGATGCTGAGGATGTCGCCAAATAAAAACTGCATTAAGTTGATTTGATTTTGCGAATAAACGCTTAGCAATACCAGGCCAATGGCCAGCATACTGTGTGACACAATACTGAGCTGCGTGTCCAAGTTGGTTGGTGCATAGTTTTGTAACGCTTTAATGACAAAGGCAAAGCTTACGGCCGCTACGACCAGACCTATTTGCAGATTTATACCCATAATACTGGCGATCGCCAAGCCAAGTATCGATGCATGGGCAATGGCGGCGCCATAAAACGCCATGCGTTGCCACATCATAAAACACCCCATGGGTGCGGCGGTAATGGCCAGTAAAATACCGGTAAGTGCAATGCGAAATATCAATGCTTCCATGATTAGTGGTCGCAGACGTGACCGTCTAGCCCGTGCTCATGGTTATGATGGTGGTTGTATACCGAAACCGATTCGCTATTTCGGCCAGAAAACAGCCTTAAGTATTCTGGGTGTTGGTTTATGTCACTGGGTTTGCCTTCGCAGCATATATGGTGGTTCAAACAGACGACTTTATCGGTAGCAGCCATCACCAAGTGCAAGTCGTGGGAAACTAACAAAATGCCGCACTGGGTTTCATCACGGATGGTGGTAAGTAGCTCATACAATTGAGCTTGGCCGCTAAAATCTAGGCCCGCTGAGGGTTCGTCTAAAACCAGCAAATCTGCGTTTCTCAGCATTGCTCTGGCCAGTAATACGCGGCGTAATTCACCGCCGGAGAGTAGACTGACCTGATTGTTCGCTAAGTGTTTGGCACCAGTACGATCTAGTTTTTCTAGAATGAGCGAACTGGATGTGTTTTCGATGTGCATTAAGCTCATCACCGTCAATGGCATCGTGGGGTCGGTATCTAACAACTGGGGCACATAAGCAATAGTGACGTCATCCTTGCGATATATCGAGCCACTGTTTATCTGGCTTAAACCGAGTAAGGCTTTGATTAAAGAAGTTTTACCTGAGCCGTTGGGACCAATCAGGGTAATGATTTCAGCTTGATTGATTTGCAAGCTGATATCATCCAAAATGTGCTTATTGTCTTTAATAACAGTGACATGGGTCGCTGACAGTAGAGGCGAAGGCGATTTAGTAGCGTTCATGCTATTTCATTACAGGTGCTGCATGTGGCCATGACTTCTAATAGTGGGTATTGCTCGACATAGCCGCTGGCCTTGATGCGTTGGCTTAATTGTTTCATTAATGAAGGCTCAACCATTTCTTTAGCTTGGTTACAAATTTTACAAATTAAAAACAACACAGGGTGTGGGTCGCCGGGGCAGTCGCAAACATAATAAGCATTAATAGTGCTTAGCTTGTGTATCAACCTTTGTTCGATCAGAAATTCCAAAGCGCGGTAAATGGTGGGTGGTTGTGCGTTGTGGTGCTGTGTTTTTAGTTGGTCTAATAACTCGTAAGCGGATAACGGTTTTTTCGCAATGCATATCAATTCAAAGGCGGTTTGGCGTATCGGCGTTAACCGCGCTTGGTTGCTAGCGCAAATGCGTTGTGCTACTTCGAGCTGATCCTTCGCTTTAGGTTTAGTCTGCGGTTGGGTTGAGGAGGGCATTTGTTCAGTAAATGAATTTGTCGATAAACAGGTGATTGAGTTTAATGATTGCTATTAACTTGATTGGATTATCCATTATAATATATTGTTAAGTTATAACATAACAATATTGTGCTTCATTCTTCCTTGAAATGGCTAACGTTAGCCAGTTGGTATCTTTGTTCAACAGCGGCTTACTCGGCTCCGAATGTATTGGTCTCAGTGAGTCCATTGCAGGGTTTGGTAGCTGACTTAATGCAAGGGGTGGGCAAGCCAGAGTTGTTGTTAGAGGATGGCGCTGATTTACATCACTTTGCTTATAAGCCTTCTGACATCAACAAGCTCAGCTCGGCGCAATTGTTAATTTGGGTTGGAGAAAGATTTGAGCCAGATTTGCCTACCTATATAAGCAATGGCATCGTGACGGGCAAAAGTCTTGAGTTGGCACGGATGTTACAAAAAGAGCAACTGTTGTACTTGCCGAGTCAATCTAAAAGCAAGGTAATAGATCCGCATTTATGGCTAAGTCCGTCTATCATGGCTGAGGCCATTACCTTGATCGCCGCTAACTTGATTGAGTTAGACCCCCCTAATGCCTCGATCTATCGCAGTAATAGGGAGGTAATCTTTGCTGAGTTGAAAGGTTTATCGGCACGGTTAGCCCATCAGTTGAAGCCATATCAAGCCAAGTCATTTGCTGTTTATCACAACGCCTATAGCTATTTGGTGCGAGAAGCCGGCATGCAACAACCGTTGGTTTTGGAATCAAGCGTGCACGGCCAGCTAAGCTTGAATAGCATTCGCAAACTTATGCAGAGTGCAGATCAGAGGCCCAATTGTGTGGTGGTGTCCAGCCACGATCCGGTGCACAAGATAAAACGAGTGATGGCCAGCTTAGAGATGAAAGTGGTGGAACTAAACAATGTTGGGGCAGAGAACTACACTCAGGCCATCCAGGCCATGCTGGATGATCTAGTTCAGTGCTTTGACAACTAGTAATGATTCGGCCTAAAGAGGGGTCTACAAAAAAGGCTTAGCCAATGGCTTAAGCCTTCACTTTGGTTCAAATTACTAATTATTTTAGTAAAACTGGTCTAAACCCGTTGAACTTAATTGTCATGAGGTGGCGGGTTTATTTAATCCCGTCATCCCACATTGGTTCCTGATTGAAGCTGAATTGAATGTGATCAATGAATTTTCTAACCCGCTTTGCAACAAACCGAGATTGTGGGTAAATGGCGTATAAATAGTGCTTTTCTAAGGTGTAATTCTGCAAAATAGGTACTAACTTTCCACTTTTGATATCGTTACTCACGATGAACGTTTCAGCGAAGAATATGCCTTGTCCTTCTAAAGCGGCGGTTCTCAAAATTGCACCGTCATTGGCTCGCATTTTGATCGGTGGCATAGCTAATGTGCTGCGATTTTTGGCGCCGTAAAATTTTATTGCCTGATGACTTTGGTGGCAATACTGCAATGTTTTATGTTGCTCAAGTTCTTTAGGAGTGGTGGGTGTCCCGTTGGTTTCTAAGTAACCGGGGCTCGCACATATTACGTGATGTACAGGGCAAAGAATGGCATTGGCATTTTCTGCTGCTTCCTTGTCACCTATGCGTATGGCGACGTCAAAGCCATCTGACACCAAATCAATCAGACGGTTCGATAAACTAATAGCAAGTGTGATATCTGGATAAGTGACCATGAAATCAACGAGTGGTTTTGGTAATTGAGTCAAACCAAATGCGGGCGGCGCCGCTATCCTAATGGTTCCCGTAAAGGAGGTGTTGTGATCTCCGGTGCTGGTGTTTAGCTCTTCTATGTCACCCAGAATTTGCAAAGAGCGCTGGTAAAAGCGTTCGCCTTCTTCGGTTAAACTGGATTGACGCGTGGTACGAGTAAGCAAAGTCGTGCCGACTCGCTTCTCTAATTCAGATAGGCGCCGACTGACAGCTGATTTAGCTATGCCTAAATGGTCGGCTGCTTTTCCGATACCGCCTCGTTCAACAATTTGAATGAAGGCATCCATTTCTTGAAGTTGGCTCATAAGACGTACTGGTTATGTTGATCACTATTTTTACATCGAGTGCTTTGTTAAGTCACGGAGCACTCAGTGTTGGGGAACGTTACGAATGTATCAATAGATAGCTACAATCTAAGCCATTCCCCCCTACTATTCTAATCTAATCAATTATAAAGTGATTGCATTTTTGGGGCTGTAGCTTACATTTCATGATAATTATTTTAAATCGAGCAATTAACAATGGGGAAGCTACAAAACGGCGGGCAACTATTAATAGAGTGTCTCATTAATTTAGGCGCCAGCAAAAGCTTTGGCGTGCCGGGTGAAAGTTACTTGCCCGTGCTGGATGCCTTGCATGATACCGAAGGCCAGCTAGATTTCATCGGTTGTAGAAATGAAGGCGGCGCCGCCTTTATGAGTGTCGCCTACGGTAAGCTAACTGCAACGCCCGGAATTTGTTTTGTTACCCGCGGCCCTGGCGCCACCAATGCCTCTATTGGGGTGCATACGGCGATGCAAGACTCTACGCCGATGTTGTTGTTTGTCGGCCAAGTGGGCACTGCAATGAGGTACCGCGAGGCGTTTCAAGAAGTGAATTACGAAGCTTATTTTGGGTCGATAGCAAAATGGGTCGTAGAGATTCCTGAGGCAGACCGAATTCCAGAGCTAGTTGGCCGTGCTTGGTCAACCGCGTTGTCTGGTCGAGCTGGCCCGGTGGTGGTGGCATTGCCGGAAGAAGTGTTGTCTAACATGAGTACGCAAGCTCCATGCCAGCCCGTGCGCATACCTGAGCCGGGTGCGAACAGTGTGGCTATGGAGCAAGCCAAGGCGCTAATCTCGCATAGCAAGAAACCCTTGTTGTTGGTCGGCGGGAGAGGTTGGGGCGAAACCGGTAAGCAAGATTTACTCGCCTTTGCTGAGCGCACCCAAATCCCCATCGCGGTGGCATTTCGCTTTCACGATGTCGTCGATAATACCCATAACAACTATGTCGGGGATGCTGGCGTGGGGATGAGCCCTTATCTAAAAACAGTCATTAAAGACAGTGACTTAATCATAGCTATTGGCGTTCGCTTCGGAGAGATGACCACCGATGGTTATGATTTGATTGATGTTCCCAATCCCCAAATGAAGTTGATACATAGCCACAGCAGTGATGTAGAACTGGGTAAAATATTCGCAGCAGATGTGCCGTTGCACTGCGGCCCAAATGAAATGACCAAGGCCTTAGCCAACTTAAAGTTGTCGCCTAAAACTAATAGTTGGGTCACTGCTGCGCGCAGGTGTTATTTAGACGGTTTATTGCCCGTCGCTCAACCTGGCCCAGTGGACATGGGTCAAATAATGCAGTTTTTACAGCGAACTTTGCCAAGTGATGCGATATTGACCAATGGGGCAGGCAACTTTGCCATATGGTTGAACAAATTCTTTCAATTCGGGCGAGACCAACGCTTATTGGCTCCGCAAAGTGGTGCCATGGGCTTTGGCCTGCCGGCGGCCATTGCCAGTAAAGCGGTTGACGGCAATCGTACTGTGGTGTGTATAGCGGGGGATGGCGATTTTCAAATGAATTGCCAAGAGCTGGGCACTGCCATGCAATACGGCATTCAACCCATCGTGCTGATTGTGAATAATGGCAGTTACGGCACGATAAGGATGCATCAAGAGCGCCACTTCCCAGCCAGGGTGTCGGGAACAGAGCTCATTAACCCGGATTTCGTTCAAATAGCGCAAGGTTATGGCTTTATGGGCGAGGTCGTGAAAAGCACCGACGAATTTTATCCTGCATTTGAAAGGGCGATGACCTCAAAAACGGGCGCCATTATCGATATTCATATTGATATCGAATCGCTAACGCCTAAGCAGTCTTTAAGCGCAATTAGGCGCCAAGGTGAGTCTGATTTAGCCAGTTAATTAGCATAAGTTATCCTGATAATCATAAGCATTATATGATGATATACTGCTTGTTTTACTTATGATAAAGGCTGGTAAGCGATGAATGTAGCGAAATCGATTGAACGTATTGAAATTGGTGGAATAAGAATTGCAAAGGAATTGTACGACTTTGTAGAAGCTGAAATTTTGCAAGGTTTAGGTCTAGAGTCAGATGAGATATGGGCGGCCTATGCGGATTTATTAAACGAGCTAGTTCCGCAAAATCGTTGGTTGATTAAGCACCGTGATGCACTGCAAACACAAATTGATGATTGGCATCAACAACATGCTGGTAGCAAGTTTGACTTTGAAGCTTATAAATCGTTTCTCACAGAAATTGGCTATTTACAACCAGAAGGTGCGCCGTTCGAGGTAGAAACCACCAACGTAGATGATGAAATTGCATTGATTGCTGGGCCACAACTGGTGGTGCCCGTGAATAATGCTCGTTTTGCTATCAATGCTGCCAATGCGCGTTGGGGCAGTTTATTCGATGCGTTCTATGGCACCGATGTCATCGACAGAGAAGGCCAATCTGCGCCGGGAAAAACGTTTAACCCAGTGCGAGGATTGAAGGTGATTAAGCGCAGCCAAGTTTTCCTAGATGAAGCTTTTCCCTTGTTCGAAATCAGTCATGCAGACGTACTGGAATACAAGCTCGCGGCGACGGCTGGACGACAGCGTTTACAGGTAGTTGCAACGGATGGGCAAATTCATTACCTGCTCGACGAAAAGCAATTTATCGGTGTTGCTGAGCGATCAATTGGCAAGATTTTCCTGCTGAAAAACAATGGCTTACACATCGAACTAGTGATAAATCAGGACACGCCGGCAGGGGCGCTTCATCCTTCGGGAATTGGCGATATCATTATCGAATCCGCGGTGAGTACCATTATGGATTGCGAGGATTCAGTCGCAGCGGTATCACCCAGTGAAAAAGTAGAGGTTTATCGCAATTGGTTGGGTTTAATGACTTGGACGATCAATGCCAGTTTTGAGAAAAATGGCAAACAGGTCTCTAGAAGACTTTCCGGCACGCGAAAATACAAAGGCGCACATGGCGAAATGTTACACCTCAATGGCAGAAGCCTGATGTTGGTCAGAAACGTGGGGCACCTCGTTACAACCGACAGTGTGCTTGATAGCACGGGGGCTGAGACGCCGGAGGGCATGTTAGACGCGCTTATTACTTGCTTGGGTGCGATGTACGATTTAATTAAAGTGGGCGGGTTACGGAACAGTCAAAAACGAAGTATCTATGTGGTAAAACCCAAAATGCACGGCCCACAAGAAGCGGCATTTGCCGATCGACTTTACTCGCGGATTGAAGAAATATTGGGGCTTGCACCTAATACCGTTAAAATCGGTTTGATGGACGAAGAACGGCGTACTACCGTTAACTTGAAGGAATGTGTCAGAGCGTTGAAGAAGCGTATTGTGTTTATTAATACTGGCTTTTTAGATCGCACTGGAGACGAAATACATACTTCCATGCACGCGGGGCCCATGATGCCCAAAGCGCGCATTAAGCAACAAGCTTGGTTGCAAGCTTATGAAGATTGGAATGTCGATATTGGCTTGGAAAGCGCCATGTCAGGTAAAGCTCAAATTGGTAAAGGGATGTGGGCCAGACCGGACGATATGAAGGAAATGTTAGAAACTAAAATGGACGCGCCGCTTGCGGGAGCGAGTTGTGCATGGGTGCCATCACCCACGGGAGCCACTCTCCACGCCTTGCATTATCACGCGATCAATGCAGCAGCTCAGCAAGATGTGTTAAAAGACCGAGGGAGAGCCAATCTTGACAATATTTTAACTATTCCCTTGTTAGGAGATACCCCTTTAACCCAGCAAGAAATTACCACTGAAATTGAAGAAAATGCGCAAAGCATCTTGGGGTATGTGGTGCGCTGGGTAGATCAGGGGGTGGGGTGCTCAAAGGTGCCTGATATTCACGATGTCGCGTTAATGGAAGATCGGGCTACTTTGCGTATATCAAGTCAGTTGTTAGCGAACTGGCTGCAGCACGAAATATGCAGTGAAACGCAGGTGTTAGACGCCATGAAGAAAATGGCGGTTGTGGTAGATAAACAAAATGCGCATGACGTCGTGTATACACCGATGGCGCCGAACTGTGATGGTCCCGCTTTCAGAGCGGCCTGCAACTTGGTGCTTAACGGCGCTACTCAACCCAGTGGTTACACTGAGCCAGAGTTAATTGCGCGACGCCAAGAGGTATTAACGCAAGCCCCTGCTTAAAGTTGGTGGCGCAAACCCTGCCTAGATGCGGGCAGGGGAAAATGCGTCGAACTAACGTTTCGAGTGTTTAAGCGAAGTGGGCGACTGCTGCTGCTAACGAAGTGGTGTTGATCACTGAGAAAGTCTCTGGCGGTGAATCGTGACCACGAAATGTCTTTTTGACAATACCTTCTAGGTTCGCTCTTTTCTCTTCTGGGCCTTCACCTTTGCCGATGCCGCCGCCGAATTCAATTACGGTGGCTAGATTGTTTGCCGCCGCGGATTGTAAATTATTAACCCACAGTACGGGGTTGAACAATTGCATGAATAATCTAGAGCGAATGGAGTCCGCATTGGATTCGTGGAACCCGCCACTGAAGTTCGACGCAACTTGCAGTTTCGGTGACTGGAAGGTCTGTGCTTGTAGTGCTTCGCGAAATTGCTTGGCAGCTTCAACCATATAATAAGTGTGGAATGCGCCTTCTGTTTTTAAGCGAGTACTACGTTTTCGTGGGAAGCGCTCTGACATGGCGGCGGCTAAAGCAGCTAAATCTTCAGGTAAGCCACCCACCACTGTTTGGTCAGTTAAGTTACAAGCGGCAACGCCGCAATAAAACTCATCAGCCAGTGTCTGTGCATCACCTAACTCTAGGGTTAACGCTTCCATTTCGCCTTGTCCTAGCTCCCCCATTAGTTCGCCGCGTTTTTTGACTAACTGTAAGGCTTGTTCAAAGGTTAATGCTTCAGCAGCCACCAAGGCTGAGTATTCTCCCAAGCTATGTCCAGCCGCCATTTGGGCTTGAACACTATTGCCGGTTAATTCATTGAATAATCGTAAGCAGGCAATATGGTGAGTCACCAAAACCGGTTGCGTGTAGCGCGTGAAGTTTATATTTTGGTCAGGATCGCTAAATGAAAGTTGAGCGACGTCATAGCCGAGTGTGTCGCTGGCCTCCTGATAGGTTTCTCTAACCGATTGATGGGCTTTGAACAAATCAGAACCGATGCCAGGGTACTGGGCGCCTTGACCGGGGAAAACGAATAAAATGCCGTTGCTCATATTATTTTAGAGTGAAAAGTTGATAATCAGCACAGGGTATAAATTTTGATTCGAGCAAGCAAGCTAATTAAGCGATCAAAGTGCTTTTTTACTTGATAATGCATTCTGTGAAAACGATAGCTGAACCAATTAGCATGTTTTGGTTAACAAGCTCATAAAAGACTGCCAATAAGAACTGTCAAACGCTACAATTGCGCCCCTTAATGAACAGTAAAATGAAGTTGAAATATGGCGCAAATAATTGACGGCAAAGCGTTTGCCACTAAACTGAGAGAAGGTATCGCGCAAGGCGCAGCAACACTTAAAAGCGAGCATAATATCGTGCCTGGACTTGCCACTATTTTGGTGGGTGAAGACCCAGCCAGTGGCGTATATGTACGTAGTAAACGTAAGCAAACAAAAGAAGCAGGGATGAATTCAGTTCATCACGCTTTGGATGCCAGCACTTCTCAGGCAGATTTATTGGCCTTGGTTGATCAATTAAATCAAGACCCAGCGGTTCATGGCATTTTAGTTCAACTGCCATTACCCGACCATATTGACCCCATGACGGTGATCAATTCTATCGAGTCTTCAAAGGACGTAGATGGATTTCACATTGATAACGTGGGCCGTTTATCCATCGGCGATCCGCAGCTTATTTCTTGCACACCGCTAGGTTGCCTGATGCTGCTCAAAGATCACTATAACGGCAGTCTGTCTGGCTTGAATGCCGTCGTCGTCGGCCGCTCAAATATTGTCGGTAAGCCGATGGCTGCACTATTGTTGGGTGAAAGCGCCACGGTGACGATTGCGCATTCGCGCACCAAGGACATCGAAGCCTTGTGCCGCAACGCCGACATCTTGGTGGCGGCAGTAGGTCGTCCAGAAATGATTAATGCGGATTGGGTAAAACCAGGCGCAACGGTCATTGACGTAGGTATCAACCGCGTAGTGGGCGAAAATGGCAAAGGCAAATTAGTGGGCGATGTTGATTTTGAAAGTGCGTCTACCGTTGCTGGTGCAATTACCCCGGTTCCAGGCGGTGTAGGCCCGATGACGATTGCGGTATTACTGCATAACACTTTACAGGCAGCTTGCACTCAAAACGGCTTAGATCCTGTTTTGGACATGGTATAGATTCGGGATTAGTTTCTGGTATTGACCCCATTTAAATTTTTAAGAGTATAGAACGATGCAACAGTTACAAACTGCCATTGAGCAGGCTTGGGATAACCGAGATTCAATTTCACCGGCCACGGTAAGTGATGAAGTTAAAAACCATATCAATCAAGCACTAGAACTGCTTGATTCAGGTGAGGCGCGCGTAGCCGAGCCGGTTGATGGTGACTGGGTGGTGAATCAATGGTTGAAAAAAGCGGTGCTGTTGTCATTTCGAATACGAGACAACGAACCGATTAATGGCGGCGATGCTCAGTATTACGATAAGGTGCCGCTTAAATTTGCTAACTACACGCCAGAAGATTTCGCTAACGCTGGCGTGCGAGTGGTACCACCCGCTACCGTGCGGCGCGGCAGTTATATCGCCAGCAATGTGGTGTTAATGCCAAGTTACGTAAACATCGGCGCACGCGTTGATTCTGGAACCATGGTAGATACCTGGGCGACGGTTGGCTCTTGTGCACAAATTGGAAAAAATGTTCACTTGTCTGGTGGTGTCGGTATTGGTGGGGTGTTGGAACCTTTACAAGCCGGTCCCACTATTATTGAAGATAATTGCTTCATCGGCGCCCGAAGTGAAGTCGTGGAAGGCGTTATTGTTGAGCGCGGCAGCGTTATTTCAATGGGCGTATTCATTGGTCAAAGTACCAAGATATACGACCGCGAAACCGGCGAAGTTACTTACGGTAGGGTGCCTGCAGGCTCGGTAGTTGTTTCAGGTTCACTGCCGGCGAAAGACGGATCTCATAGTCTTTATTGCGCGGTTATTGTGAAAAAGGTAGACGAAAAAACCCTGAGCAAAGTGGGTATTAACGAGTTGTTGCGCTCCATCTAATTATATATAAGCCAGTACACTAGGATTATTAATGAGTAGCTTATTACGACGAATGGCTTGCGGTACGGACAAAGGGGCCGTCCGTAAAGCGAATCAGGACTGTGTGGCTATTTTCCCTGAAATGAATTTGGCGGTGCTTGCCGATGGTATGGGTGGGCATAAAGCGGGAGAAGTCGCTAGTCGAATGGCGATCCAAGTGATTTCTGAATCGATCGATAAAGGCATTGAGCTAAGAGAGTCGGTCATATTAGCCAATGATAAAATATTTCAACGTTCTCAGATGAGTGAAGCCGAGTTCGGTATGGGTACGACTTTGGTTGCTTGCCAATATGATGGTTTGCAGGCGACCATTATCAACGTCGGCGATAGCCGCTTATATCGACATCGTAAAGGTGCTATAAAACAAATCACTCGAGATCAAACCGTTGCGCAAGAGATGAAAGATTCTCCGCAAGGAGTCGCGGATGGGTACAGCGCGCACAAGTACGAGCATGTGCTTACGCAAGCTTTAGGCATTCAACGGAATATCACCCCAGTGATGTCAAACGAAGTATTTGAGCCAGGAGATATTCATTTATTGTGCAGCGATGGACTGTCAGGCGCGATAGACGATGAATTGATGAATCAATTTTTACTGACCCAGTCTGAATCATTAGACGCCTGTATTCAATCTATGTTGACTGCATCTTTAAAGCGGTTTGCCAGCGATAACGTATCTATAGCATTGGTAAGGTCACTGAAGGGTGAGTAATCAAGGGTTGAACAGACCCAACATGAGCAGACCTAACAAGCGTAGCGCCAAGCTTATTTTTTTACATATTCCAAAGGCAGGTGGTTCAACATTACGTCACTTATTACATAAGCAATATCCCGCGGAACAAGTCTATAAAATAGAGTCTGACATCAACGGAGATATTCAACGCTTCACGCAATTGAATGAAGCTGATCGTACACCTATTCAATTGATCACGGGACATATGTCTTATGGGCTGCATCAATGTTTACCTGGCGCAAAGTATCTCAGTTTCTTACGTGACCCTATTAACAGAGTGATTTCAGAGTTTGCCTTTGTTTCCGGAAATCCGCATCATGTGCTTTACGAATCAGTAAAGCACATGAGTTTGTCGGAGTACCTCCGGTGCGGATTAAGTAGCCAAATTAGTAACGGACAAACGCGCTTGATTGGAGGTGTTTGCCAAGATCATTGTGTCGGTGTGCCCAGTAATAGAGCTATCACGGAAGCGGATTATCAACGTGCGTTATATCACTTGGAAGAGAGCTTCATTCTGCCCAGTACCCTGGCCTTTTATGACGAAACGCTACTGCTGTGGGGCAAGCAATTTGGCTGGCCGCTGCCGTTATATTTGCGCGAAAACGTGACGCCAGGAATACGGCTTATACCCACTGCTACAGAGCGACAAGAAATTCTCGACATCAATCACTGGGACACCAAGTTATATGCTGTGGTCCACGATAAAATACAAAACCATATAAATGCACAAGGGCCCGTGTTCAGGGCACGCTTAAAGGGCTTTAAGAAGGCCAATTGGTTATATGGGAAATCGGTGGCGGCCAGACGACTACTAAAGGCTAAATACACCACTAGGGCTGCTGTGTAGATAGCGTTACAATCATAGAATGTCCGAGAAAATATTAAAATCTACTTTTGTCATTGGATTGATGACTCTGGTATCTCGAATCAGTGGCTTGGTGCGTGATAACTTGTTCGCCCAGTTTCTGGGCAGTGGTTTGGTCGCTGATGTGTTCTTTGTGGCGTTTCGGTTACCCAATTTCTTCCGTCGTTTGTTCGGGGAAGGGGCTTTCTCTGCCGCGTTTGTGCCGGTTTATTCAGATATGGCGGTCAACCGCAGTGAACTTGAAGCCAGACAGTTTTTAGCCTTGGTCACCGGGCGCCTGATTTGTTGTTTGCTGGTGGTGTGTGCGCTGGGTGTGTGGGGTGCGCCTTGGTTGGTCAGTGTTATCGCTCCGGGCTTCAGCAGTGACCTTGAGAAATTTGATTTAGCGGTGAGTTATACCCGTATTATGTTCCCTTATTTGTTTTTCATTTCGTTAGTGGCCTTGTCCGCAGGGATGTTAAATACCAAAGGGCGCTTTGCGGTGGCTGCCTTTACGCCGGTCATATTGAATTTGTGTTTGATAGCGGGCATCTGGTTTTTTGTACGAGGAACCACCAGCGAAACCAATGCTGTAGCTTGGAGCGTCATTGCGGCCGGTATTTTACAATTGATCTTTCAGCTGCCTTTTCTGGCAAAAGAACGCTGTTTAGTGCGCCCAAGGGTGCAAGCTAAGCCAGACGAGGTCGAAGCAAACGCGGCCAGTAAAAAAGTCTATCAACTAATGTTACCAGCCTTGTTTGGGGTATCTATCGCGCAGATCAACCTGCTGGTGAACACCCTACTAGCATCACTATTGGTTTCGGGAAGTATCTCCTGGCTGTACTATTCAGATCGATTGATGGAGTTTCCTGTAGGGGTTTTTGGCATCGCTTTGGCTACTGCTATATTGCCAAAGTTATCTAAGGATCATGCTAACTCCTCCCCAGAAGCGTTCTCTCTTACTCTGGACTGGGCCTGTCGGTTGGTCGTGTTAATCGCAGTGCCAGCAATGGCAGCGTTGATAGTGCTTGGGGAAGCGATGATTACAACACTCTACTTTTACGGTAAGTTTAATGTTGCTGATGTTGATAGTGTGTATCGCAGTTTAGTGGCATTCTCATTGGGCATTGTGCCAATCATCATGATAAAGGTGTTGGCGCCAGGTTTTTATGCCAAGAAAAATACCCGTACACCGGTCAGAATAGGGGTGATAGCGATGGGTGTTAATATCCTATTTGCGCTGTTGTTATTTAAGCCTATGATGCACGTCGGGCTGGCTTTATCCACCAGTATTGCGGCCTTAGTGAATGCGTCATTATTGTTTATTTTACTCAAGAAAGAAAACACGTTTAAGGTTGGTAAAGGTTGGCCAATTTTGGTTGGTAGAGTACTGGCCTCAGCGCTGCTAATGACCACGTTACTATGGTGGACTAGGGGCGCACTGCCATCTTGGTTAGATGCTGGCGCTTGGGAGCGGATCATCCGTTTATGTGGTCTCGTGATGTTGGGGGGGGGCGCTTATGCAGTTAGTTTACTAGTGCTGGGTGCAAGACCGCATCAGTTCAGTGCTCCACAGCCATCAACTTAGACCGTAGACCATTGATGAAAGCGACTAACTCATTATCCATACCGGCTATTCAAAGTAGCGGTCACACAACATTTACTTTGGCGTGTGCAGCAGAACAGTTGAAGTTAGTTAGGCGTCTTACCAAGGCTTATGCAACGCAGCTTGAACCTATAAGAACCAAGCTCCATAATTACGTACCTGCTGATCCTCGAGTTAGTCAACTAAATAGTGAGTACATTGAAATAGTCTCAAGTTGGAACCGCAAAATGCGGCGTTTGGGTATAGCGGTGCATGGTTTGTGGCAAGTGGGGTTTGATTGCGAAGAGGGCTGGTATAGTTGGCAGTATCCAGAACGAAAAATTCGCTATTTCATCGAATATGGAGATACGTTTGCGGAAAGAAGCTTAATTAGTCCCCGAAAAGAGTTTAAGCCCGAACAGCTGTTTAAAAAATGAAAATTATTCGGAATACTGCAGACTACCTGCCCGGTGATAATAAATCGGTGGTAACCATTGGCAACTTCGATGGTCTGCATAAAGGTCATCAACGCATGATAGCCCTCGCTAAAGAGAAAGCTGAGGCTCTGGGTGCAAACCTGGTGGTATTAAGCTTCGACCCATTACCCGTGGAGTATTTTCTCGCTGAAAGTGCCCCCGCTCGTTTAATGTCGTTCTCAGAAAAGTGTTTGGGGTTGGCTGAACTAGGCGTAGATGTGGCGTGTATTAAAGGGTTTGATTCGCGTTTTTCTAACACTAGCGCTGATGAGTTTGTACAGCAGACCTTGTTAAATGACCTAAAGGCGGCACATGTGGTGGTTGGCGATGACTTTCGTTATGGCAAGGGGCGTGATGGCTCAGTTAATAGTCTCAAGGCGGCGGCGCAAAACTTGGGATTCCAGGTCAGCCAGCTCAGCACCATATCAGAGACTAACGAACGGATCAGTAGCACCAGACTAAGAGAGACGTTGGCGAAAGGCGATTTTGAAAATGCGGCCTTGCTGCTAGGCAGACCTTATTCGCTTAGTGCCAGAGTTTCCTACGGTGATCAACGAGGCAGAACATGGGGTTTTCCCACGCTTAACTTGTCTATGCGGAATAAACGAGCACTACACGGCGTATATGCTGTTGAAGTCATTGGCTTAGGCGGCAAAAAGATGCAGGGAGTTGCTAATATTGGGGTGCGTCCGACAGTGGGTGGCTTAAAACATTTATTGGAAGTGCATGTGTTTGATTACTCGGGAGAAGCTTACGGCAAGCGCGTCTGTGTTGAATTTTGTCAACTGATTCGCGGCGAACAAAAATTTGTTTCTTTTGATGCCCTAAAAACGCAAATTGGCAAAGATTGCGAAGTGGCTAAAAACCACTTTATCTCTATCCAACATGAATAAACTCTCAGTCCGTGGTTGCCTAATAAGTTACCTGATGCTCGCTTTCGTGATCGTGCTGATAGATCAGTTAACCAAGCAATGGGTGTTCAATTCGATGCCTTTGCACAGTGCAAATTTGGTCACTTCATTTTTTGATATTGTACACGCGCGTAACTACGGTGCGGCCTTTGGGTTTTTAAACGACGGTGCGGGTTGGCAAACTTGGTTTTTTGGCGCAGTGGCACTAATCGCTTCCATTGTGATCATTCGTTGGTTATCGCAGATTGCGGGTGTTCAACGTCAACTATCATTTGCGCTGGCTCTGGTGTTGGGCGGCGCATTGGGCAACTTGATCGACAGAATATGGTTAGGCTTCGTGGTTGATTTTTTAAGTTTTCATTATAACGGTTTGGCTTTTCCAGCATTTAATGTGGCAGATAGTGCGATTTGCATAGGCGCATTTCTTTTAGTACTGGATAGCTTTAATGTACGAGTCATTCGTGATTATAAAGGGTAAAATGAAGAGGTCGATAGAACATGAAGGTTAGAGCGAATGACAAAGTTAGTTTGGCATGCATCATCTCTCACAATTTGAGAACGCTGGAGCAGTTTACAGAAAGCCACCCATTAGAGGTGCAGTTAGGTGAACAAAACTTGCCTGTTCCCATTGAGATGATGATCATTGGACAAGAAGTAGGGCAGCGTTTCAAACTACCTATATCTGTTAAGGATAACGTGTATGGTGCGATCGATGCAGAAAGAATAAAGTCAATTCCTATCGAGCAGTTTAATCAGTCACCGAATGTGGGAGAGCTGATTAACTTTACCACGCCCACCGGGCAGAGTATTGAGGGTCAGGTGGTCAATAAAAATAACCGGATGATTACAGTCGACTTTAATCATCCTTATGCCGGCCGTGATTTACTATTCGAAGTTCAACTATTGAAAATACTATAAGGGTGCCACTCACATGAAAATACTACTCGCTAATCCCAGAGGCTTTTGTGCAGGTGTTGATCGCGCTATAGAAATCGTAGAGCGTGCCTTGAGCCTGTTTGGCGCACCTATCTATGTGAGGCATCAGGTGGTTCACAACAAATTTGTGGTGAACTCACTGATTGAAAAAGGGGCTGTGTTTATTGAAGAGTTTAGCGAAGTGCCAAAAGGCGCCACCGTGATATTTAGTGCTCACGGAGTGTCAAAGGCAGTGCGGGAAACGGCCGAGAACATGGGGCTGAAAATTTACGATGCCACCTGCCCATTGGTAACCAAAGTTCATACTGAGGTTACTCGGTATCGAAAAGAAAGGCGTGAAATAATCATGATAGGCCATGCGGGCCATCCAGAAGTTGAGGGTACCTTGGGCCAGGTAAAAAGCGGCGTAGTGCTAGTCGAAACTCAGCAAGATGCACGGGAAGTAGTCGTGCAAGACCCGGAACTCTTGGCTTTCGTCAGCCAAACAACTTTATCGGTTGACGACACGGCTGATATCATTAATATCTTAATTGAACGTTTTCCTAGCATTGTTGGGCCTAGAAAAAACGATATCTGTTATGCCACGCAAAATAGGCAAGATGCGGTTAAAAGCTTGGCCAAAGAATGTGATGTAGTATTGGTGGTTGGCTCGACTAATAGCTCTAATTCAAATAGATTGGCTGAACTAGCTCAACAATGTGGAGTAGATGCCTATTTAATAGACGGGGCTGAAGAAATAAAGGAAGAATGGCTACACGGGAAGTTAGCCGTGGGAGTTACTGCTGGTGCTTCTGCTCCGGAAGTACTAGTGGAAAGTGTCGTAGAAAAATTATCTCAATTCGGTGGGGAAGTAATTCAAATGCCAGGGCCTGCAGAAAATGTGGCATTTGCTTTACCCGCTGGACTGAGTAAGGTAAGTATTTGAAGTTGCCTACTTAAACTCACTAACCCAAGTCGTTCCACTGTCGTCCGTTCTGGCCTGTTCGCCCAAGCTTGTTAGTCTTAAAATAAAGCCATCTCTGCCAGAGGCAGTGGGATTGGCAAAGATCCAATATGTTTGGCCTGCGTCAGCTGCTGGGGCGGCTGTTAGTAGCGTATCATCGTCTATGCCTATATAGAAATCATATTTTCCTTCGCTTTCAGAATACTTTCTAGTGGCAGCGGCAGCCAACTTTAGGTCTTCAAAATCATTGCTGTACTCTCTGTTATAGGTGTAATAGCGTTCTAGGGCTAAAGCAATGTTGTTCACATTGGCTATCGCAATTGATCTCTCTCCCTTGCCAATTGAATCTTGATAAGAGGGCAGTGCGACGGCGCCTAATATGGCCACTATCGCTATCGTTATTAAAAGCTCAATTACAGTGAACCCACCGTGGCGAAGATAATGGGTCGATTTTGGTGCTTTCATTATTGAATCTGCTTTACCGCGCCCCTAGAGAACACGGGCTTGATAGGAGTGATTGTGTCAGTTACTTGAATCGCGTTCTTATTAGAGGCATCTATCGATGGCACTACGACCGTGCCATCGGATAGTTTGACAAACACAGGGTCTACTATCTCTTGTCCACTGTCTGAGAAGGTGCCGCCGGGGGTTGCAACTAGACCAGCGCCAGCGCCACCTATTCCATCTGAACTACCTGCGCCGCTTGATGAAGCATCTCCGATTTTCACTTGTGTGCCATTGGCTGTTGTAGTTGTCATTAACCAATTTGTCGTTCCTACTACACAAGGGTCGAGAGAATTCTTAGCTTCCGGACTGCGCGTGGCGAAGTTGACGGTATCAAATACGATGTTGGCCTTTCTTAAGATTTTTTCCCCGTATTCTGGTAAATCAATATACCACCCAAGTTTTGAAGTATAAGTTACCGAGTTGTTTGAGATAGACCGGGTATAAGGTGTTGTTGAGGTAACTCGTGCAGTTGTTTGTTGTTCTAAGTCACTTCTTGATATTGCTGACGGAGTGTTGCTCCAATTTCCTTTGTCCCAAACAGCATACATAGTTTGAATCTTGCGATTTTCATCACCGCTATTATGCGATAAATCAAATAATTGTCCGGTTCCAAAAAACAACATTTCACCATCCGTGCTGCCGGTGTCAGAAGGTGCTTTAATGACCGAGAGCTCGCTAGTAATTGCCTGGGCAACCTGCGCACCGCTTTGCGTGATTCCATCGCCTTCGGTGGCTCTCACATAACCTGTTGCCGTAAATATGGGCTCGGGAGTGAACGTCGTGCCTCGGGCAGATACGAATTCACCGTCTTCAATATTGATGCGCCATATGTTGCCTTTTAGATCAGCCACGTAAAGCCGGTCTAAATAAGTGTCTTCGTTGGCGTCGATTCCTGTAACGCTGGTAGCGCCATTGCCATCACTTAAGGTTGAGTATGAAGAAAGACCACCACCGATTAAACCGTCGTCTAATACGATTTCTTTGGCTAGTTTCCCTGTTTCTAAATCTATAATGAAAAGGCTGGCTTTGCCGATGATGCCATCTGTAGCATCTTGGCTATGAACACCGTTACCAACAAATAAATACCACTTATCGATAAAACCGCTAGCGCTAACAGCGGTAGCTACCGGCACTTTCACCCTGCCAATCTTAGGGCTATTAAGGATGAAGCCCATTTTACTAAAAGGAGTAGTAGCGGTGAATCCAGCGCCAGCTGCCTCATATTCTACTGTTTCATCGTGGATTTCCCACTCGAAAAGCGAGTCTCGGAGTGCGGCGCTAAAGGTGGTGACTGAGAGATCTGGAATAGGGTCTTCGACGTTCAATAGGAACAGTCCTTTGCCTGCCGCACCTAGAGAGGACGCCAATACAGTGGTCCAATCGTCTCCCATTTTAGCGTCTAAGGTGGTCATTTTACCGTCGACGAAATAGTGATGCCCATCTGCATATTCTGGCAAGGTCAATCTGTCTAGCTCACCTAAGATACTATTGGGTACATAGGCAAATACCTCTGAACCGCCAGTTGTTCCACTACTAGCATCAAAAGCGTGCAACATTCCATCATTGCCGCCAACATATGCCATTGCTCGGCGAGCAACGACTGGGCTGCCATCTATACCTGCTAAATAGTCACTATACTTATCCCCTGTTCCCGGGAAATCTAAATAGCCATAAGTTTTATCTTCAATGAAAGTAGTGCGGGAATTGATTAGGTCTCCCAGCCTTGATTCGCGGAATCTATATTTCTTGGTGGTGTCTGTGTCCGTAAGAGAGCTCTTTTCGTAGGTTTTTTCACCTCTTATGTATTCCACTACATGCTCTGCTTCTTTAAGCGCGTCTGCTTTTATAATTACCCATGCTGTTATAACAAGGGCTTTTTCTGTTGTATCCCACTCCAGTTGTAGTGCGGCTTCATAATCTGCGAGGACACCTGCGTATGCGCTCAAAGGATCACCTTCGATAAACGGATGGGCTATTGCGAAATCACCCTCAAATCGATCAAACTCAGAAATTTCATATTCTGCCTGAGTGGGGTAATCGACAATTTTCTTTCTGAGACCATTACTTAACTTGATTGAATCATCGGTGAAATTATAGGTTGTTTGGGTGACGGTGCCGGCGGTTGGATTGAGAGTGGTCTCCTGTGTGAATATGAGTCTGGTCGACGGGCCTCTAAGATCTAGCGCATCCGCCGCACTCCATTTATGGGTTCCTTCAAGGGCATGCGTTATCACGTTTTCCTTTAATTCTATTTTGTCTAAGTCGCCGGTCCAGTTGGTAGTGTCAAAGCTAGAAACAATGACGTTGGTCGTGCCGTCTAGCTCGAGTATTACCGAGGTTTGTGCGCCACCTGCGCCCACGGCGTAGCTGGTTTGAGTAGTGGCAGTGGTGGCGTTGAGTAAGGCCTTCACCAATTCTGCTTCATTGTCGGCGGCTGAGTACGTGCCGTTTCCTTTGTCTGAGGCATCTTTGAGAAAGGCCCCGGTTACGGTGAAGCCGACAGTGTGTGTGGTTAGGTTTTGAATGGTGAAATCAGCATCTTGATAACTACTACCCGATAGATCATTACCGCTAGTTTTAAGGTCGATATCCCAACCAAAAGCTGCCAAGTCATCTAGTATATATTTGCCACTATTGTCATCGTCACCTTCATCCCAGTTGCCTTTGCCGTTGGTCACCAGTGATTTACTGGGGTTGCCGCCGCTGGCGGGCTTATCATAAGTTAGTAATTCGGTAATAATAGCCTGTACTTCTGGGGTTGTGGCCCCGTTTGCAACGTTCACGACTTTATTATTTCTCGTCCAGTCCCGATAGGGCTGACCATCTGTAACCACAATGATCGCGTTATCCTGGCAGCGATATTGAATAGGGGAGTCATAGGTTTCGGATTGATCTTGTCCAAACACAAGCTCTTTGCCTTCAAAATACCGAATCATGTCGAAATAGGAAGCGGCCAGCGGAGTGGATGTGGTGGCGCGCACTTCAGCGATATTGTAAAAAGTAGCTGAATTGTGGCGCGAAGACTTATCATTGGTAGTGGTGGCTGATGTGCGCACCACGATTTTATCTAGCTCATCGTTTAGATTTGCAACATGGTCTTGCACGGTGCCATTTTTTTCGTAAGTCCTTGATTGACACTGCATGTTCTCGGTCATATAGGCGCCGCCGCGACGTTTGTTGCGAAAAGCATCTCGGTCGCCGACGTTATCCCGAGGGTCGGATCCTTGCTGATAGGCAGTTGCGGGGGGATAATCATCAGGATGTATGTGGTTATCGTAAAGGCTTAAGCAAAACCGCACATCTGTTACTTGTTCAAGAACTGTCTTGATAGCGCTTGTTGCGGAGTCCATCAGGCTCTCAGCACCAGCAGAAGACGGGTAGTAGGGGTTTTTAAAATCGTTGTTATTTCCATTTCCAGCATTATCTTTAGAAGCAGTAAGGTCTTTATTTCTGGCCATGCTGTTAGAGTTATCTAGCATAATCATCACATTAGGTTCAACAGAATAACTAAACCCGAGTGGTGTTTGTAAGGGCTTAGCAAACGCAGTAGAACTAACACACAGTGCGATCAACGGAACTACAAAAAATTTAAATCGGATGGGCTGTTTATCGCTGGAGTTTTTCATAGATGTATATTGATATTATCTAATATTAATTCCAAAGGCCTATTGGGTGCCTACAATGATGGTTTCTTCTAGCATTACCGCGTTCTTTCCGCTTAGGCCCACGCCGCGCGCAATGATTCTATAGTAGGCGGTTTTTAGCGCATCGGTGTATTCAGATGGCGTTGAGTGACCTCTGGTAAGATCTCCTGAGCCCAGACCGAATGCTTCAATGTAATATTTCGGTAGTTCGTATTTCCCGCCTGCTGCGTATGCTTTCGAATCAAAGCCGCTGCTGCTGGATAGATCTATGCTGGAGTTGTCAATTTGGGTAGCACCGCTCCAATCATAGACATCGGGGACGCTGATCGTTTCACCATAGGAGGTATATAGGCCTGCAGGACTAAGGTTAGTGGAGGATAGCAGGGCTCTTTCGGCCACCCGTAAAGCACTTTCTGCCGAATCATTTGCAATATGTATGTCTTGGGTTTGATTGGCTACTTTCTCGTTCACCAGGGCTCCGCGCATCGTTGAAATACCCATTGTGGTTAAGGCCAGCATTAAAACCAAGCTGATGAGTAAAACCGAACCTTGTTGCTTTTTTATAAGTTGATTCATATTAGATCGCAGTTTCAGAAGGCAATAATAAGGTGAAGGTGATCACTTTTCTTGCTATATCTGGTTCGGCAGTGACGTGAGAGGGGCAAGCAAATGCATCTATCGTTCCGCTTGCTAGGCAGTTTTTTAAATCGCCATTTAAATCCGGGAATAACAAAGAGCTAGCGGCGTTAGTGCCGTTGGTCTGCGAGCTACGTATCATCACCGTTAGCCTAACCACCTTGACATCACTCATGCTATTGGTCGATGGAAAATTAACGATGGTGAAATAGTTGTCGACAAAACTGCCGCTGGGCGTGGCTATGCCATACTCAATGCGTAAATTATCAACACCTGTGACAACCGGAATGCTGGTAGTGGTGAAGGCATCCCCTGGTGCTACATTATCGATCGTGCGTTGAAATAAGGTAGGAATGGCGTTACCGTCATCATTTGCATCGAAATTGTCTATGTAAAAGAGGGAAGGGGAAAAAGCATTGACGACCGTATTATCAAAGTGAAGTATGTCATTGTATACAGTGTTGGTATAACTTAGTTTGCTGTTGGTGGCGTCAGTACTCTGCGCCATAACCAGAACAGGGTTAACACAGTCATTTATTAAGTATAACGCCCCCTCAAATATGGCTGTTGCGGGCGTTAGTACCAGTGTTTTGTCGTCAGCACCTGCGGTGTGTTCTGATAGCCGATAATAGCCTTTTGCTGGAGCTAACGTGTGAAAGGCGTCGCCCGCTATATGTGTTGGTATGCCATAGTTTCCACTTAAATCGGTCGCGTTATTAGCAGCTAGAGCACCAAAAGAGTTCTTCAAAAAGCTGTCAGGCAAAAAAGCCCACCCGTCAACGAGCGACTGATCATTGGACGGGTCTAGGCCATTAGCGATCACTTTGTTTGGGTCGCACTGAATGATGCCGGCTGAGCGAATGTTGTCGGTGAAAAGATCCCTCAGTGTGGTCTCTTTATCGTGTATTTCACCTAATTGATCCGTTGTTCTCCAAGTTTGCACTGAAGGCACGTAAACCGCGATAACGCCCCCCAACACGACCACACTAAGCGATAAGCCAACCAGGATCTCAAGTAGCGTGAAGCCTTTGCTATGTTTAGTCTGGTTACGCATCTAGAAAGCCACACTCGTAATATGTTTATGCCTTGAAGGTGTTCCTCCTTCAGGGCCAAGGTCCTTATCAGCGCGACCATCTAACCAAGTAACTTGAAGAATGCAATTGCTGGTAGACGGGCAAGTAATTGTCGCCAAGGGTGAGCTACTTGCATCGAACAATGAATCTACATTGCTAACCCAGTGGTCGAAATCCTCTTGGGCTCTTAGTGTCGTAGTTGCCGTGCTCGCGTTTGAAGGTGTGCCGCTAGTCAAACTATTGTATTCAGACGCATAAACGCCGCGTGAATTTGCCCGCATCTTTGAGGACATTTCATTAACTACAAGCGCCACTTCACTGCGTTGAATCGAGCTGTAACTGGTTTTTAACGAGGTAACTTGCATAGCTGAAACGCCCAGTAATCCGACGGCTAGTATGCCGACGGTAACCAGTATCTCTAGCAGCATATAGCCTGCAGCTTTATTGGTTTTAGACTGGGCAGGGTTGAGGTACATAAGTATTTAGTAACTGGTTCTTAACAAGGTGCTGCTGCCGTGTGCAGAAATACTCACTTGGCAGAATTTACTGTTACGGTCGTCAAAACGGAATCTAAAAATATCACTTTTATTTGAAGTGCCATCACTTCTGCGAATGGTGGCTACTCCCGCTCGGTAGGATATTCGGTTATCCTGCACGACATTATCAACGACAATGCTCACCGCGTTGTCAATGGCCAGCCCTGAGGTCAAATCTGAATCAAATTCAGATGTTCTTCCTAAGACGGTTTCACCGTTGTCGAGAACGCCGTCCGCATCGGTATCTTCGAACCATTGCCAGCCATTTTGAAACGAGAAATTGCTGTCCTCATTGAAGCAAGTTGACTTACTGCCAGCTGCAATGCCCACGGCACAAAAAGTGACTTGGGTATTGGATAGGCTTTTAGAATAAGACTTGGCTTCTTGCAGGTGATCCTTAAACAGTCTAGCCGCAGCGCAAGTGTCGTTACTTCGAAGCACGTTACCTAGGCTGGGCGCCGCAATAGAGAGAACCACTGCAAGTATTCCAACAGAAACCATGGTTTCTATAATCGTGAATCCTTGGTTGATACGAAATGACTGTTTTATAGTTTTCACTGGACTATTTGTGACCTAATATCTATATCTATGTCTATAACTGTATACCCATTATCTATTGATATCTACCTGCTACATTTACAATGACTTATGACTATCAGCAAAGTGCACACAAGCCAGAAAAATGGTATAAAAAGCCATAGATTACAAGCTATTTAACTGTTTTATGAACAGTTCACCTCAGAGCGATTTATCACAGAAATCACCACTGAAGAAACAACCAGAGAGCTAATCTGGCGCAGCCGATTCAACGGTAAAGAGTTTATTTTTCCCCGTTGCCAGTCAGAAGACTTTTACGTTCTAAGCAGGCGTCCCGAAGTGCGTACTTGCAAGTCTTGCCGTCGCCAAACGCGCCTACGAGCAGGCACTTTGTTTGAATCGTCCAAAACACCACTGCTGATTTGGGTTAACGCACTCTTTTATGTCATGCAAGGCAAGCGCGTTATATCCGCTCAGGAGTTACAACGTCATTTGAGGTTAAAGTCCTACGGCAGTGTGTGGGGAATCTTACAAAAAATCCGTACTGCTCTACAGCAACGTGACGATGGCTATGAACTGAGTGCGGGTGTCATTGAATTAGATGGCGCCAATTTTGGGCGTCGTGAGACGGGCAATCAAGGCGATGCCTTGGTGGCGATTGGAACCATTACATGGGTGGACAAAAAAGGCCTAACCAAGCAGCGGGCGGGCTTTGCCAAGGGGTTGGTTGCAAAAGAAGCCAAAGAGAATGCTCAGCAACTTGTAGATGAGGGAGTCCAAGAAGGGAGAGGGTTAATACCGATGGCAGTCCTTGTTTGCGCAACCTCGAACGAGTAAATGTAGACTATCAGGTCGTTTCAGGTGATAGCGAAGCCTGCGAGAGGTGGTTACCATGGGTGCAGCGCTTTATCTCTAATGCCAAGGGATGGGTTAATGGTACCCATTACGGAGTAAGGTATAAACACATGTCTAGATACTTGGCTGAATATACATACCGATTCAATCGCAGACATGATGTGAACTGGCTATTTCATCGTGCGCTCGTCGCTTGCCCTACTGCTACCCCCCGTACCATTGTGTGCACTTCGCTGACAGGCATACAATGACTACTTCAAGGCCGAGAGGTATGTGGCTAGTTGATCAACCTGCTCTTCACTTAGCGTAAAGGAGATGGAATTCATCATTACATTTTGTCGGTCGCCAGATTTAAATGCGTTCAATTGTGACTTAATATAAGCCGCATGTTGCCCCGCTAAACGCGGAAAGCTAGGCGCCATTCCTTCGCCGGACGGGCCATGGCAAGCGGTGCAAGCGGTGACCGAAAATTCCGCGACCCCTGTTTGATAAATGGTTTGACCGGCTGTTGCCGCCGCTGCTTGATCGGCAGAAATAGCGTTGCTAGTGGCTGCTTGCCTGCTGTAATAAGCGTCAAGGTCTAGCATGTCTTGGTCTGATAAATTACCAACCATGCCCATCATCACCGCGTTGTTACGTGTTTTATTTTGAAATGCAGCCAATTGCTTGGCAATATAGCCAGCGGGTTGTCCGGCAATCTTAGGAAATGAAGGGGCTGGGCTGTTGCCATCAGGGCCGTGACAGCTTGCGCAAGTGGCGGATAAGGCTTTGCCTGCATCGGCATCACCGTGGGGCGCGGCTTCGCTTGCTAGAACAGAATGAGAAAGGACAAGGCTAAGGGCTACAGCAGAAAAAATTGAACGCATGAGGGTAAACTCCAAAAAACTATTTCAGCAATCCTGCCCTTGGTATGAATCAGAGTCGGTATAATCGACGCCGCCCACAGTAGGTGAAGATATACTGGGTGTTAAGGTTAAAGCCAGCGAGTGACACATCTCGACTAGCGACTAAAAGTTAGCCCACTATTTTAACATTTGATTGACTAAAACATTGCAACAAATTAATTATTCAAACGCTCAATTTGTACTCAGTGCCGAAAAGCCCAAAGATTGGGTAGAAGACCTAGGTGCAGAGGTGGCTTTTGTCGGCCGCTCTAATGTCGGCAAGTCGAGTGCGATCAATAAAATCACCAACAGAAGGGGTTTGGCGCGCACCAGCAAAACGCCGGGCCGTACTCAGCACGTGGTGTTCTTTGAAGTGGCCGAAGACATTCGATTGGTCGATTTGCCGGGCTATGGCTTTGCTAAAACACCGATTGCAGTGCGTAATCATTGGCAAACCTTTATCAATACTTACCTTTCTAGTCGCAAGACACTCAAAGCGCTGTTTATTCCGATGGATATTCGTCGGCCTTTTACGGAGCTGGATCAACAAATGATGAACTGGGCAGATGAATTACAACTACCGGTACATATACTGTTGACCAAGTCAGATAAACTGAGCCGAGGTAAAGCAAAGTCGGTGCTGATAGAGGTGGAGAAAAAATGGTTAGGGGAATACGATTGCACCATTCAACTATTTTCTGCCAGCAAAGGAACAGGCGTGGATGAGGCGCGTGGCCATTTAACCAAATGGTTGTCCTTGCCTGCTGACGAAAATCACCTTGAGGAAGAGGAATAATTTTTACGGGCTTTCTTAGTCTTTAGGTGATGAACGTTTCGACTCTGAGCTGTTGTTATTAGAAGAATCGATCAGACCTTGCTTCTTGTTTTCAACCGAAGCGTCTTTTACAAATAACTTGTTCCACAACCATCCATCAGAGATGTCTTGGCCTGTTTGGCTGTAGTGTAGTCTTTGCCTGGTTGACGCGATCAAATTCATTCGATTCTTTGCTCTACTTTTGCCGCAGAACAGTATTCTGTCACCAAATTTAAGCGGCGTGCCTTCGTCGGGCAATAGCATTAGCTGGCGTTTTCTTTGCAATAGCAACGGGATACAAGGCAATGGCTTGGTATGGTCTCGTACGCTGCGCATCAAGTCGCCTACCAGTACGTCATTAAAATCTCTTAACTCTGACCAAACAGCGGGCGTTTTATCTTTACGAATACTCAATACCCAGGTCTCTGGAACCGCGTCATCAATAATACCTGCAATTCGGCTAATGAGAATACGTGCCCATTGCGGCGACTCTTCCCTGGCTAAGCGCAAAAAATGACCTGTTAATGGCGTTGTTAAATTCTCCAATATTCGACTGGCGATAATATGGCTGTGATCCATCAGCATATTGGGTTTAATCGCCTGCGCTACGTTAGCGTTGATTGCGAGTTCTTGGCGCAAAATGGTGAATATTTTCTTGGTAAGCTGACCCGAAGTTAACAATATCGATAAATTATTGACATCGCTGTTGGTGCCGGCGACGATACCTACCGCTTTCTTGATGTTGGCGTCTTCTAATGTGACCGCCTCAGTGCCGCGACCAATAATGCTGTTCTCTGGCGGGAAAGTCCACTCAGGCTTTTCTTCGATGACGGTTACGGGATTGCCGCGTTCTAGTAATCTTTTATGCATGGCTTTACCGAAGCGGCCATAACCACATAATATCCATCGTCCCTTAGGCGGGAACACCGGCTCAGTCATCTCGGTATCTTTGGGGGCGGTAATCCAGCGCTCCAATAAATACATACTCGGGTTGTCCATCGCCATCACGAAATCATCAGCATAAGTTTCGTAGGGATTAACGACTAAATCAGTGCCGAATGAATTCATGTTATTGGCAGCGTCGACGGTTTCGGCGCGGCAAATAACTTTGATGTTGGGTTCCAATATTTTTGCAGAAATGGCTATCTGCAAATTGATGTTGTCGTTATGAGTAACCGCGATAACGCCTTTGCAATTGGGTTTTAAAATACCCGCTTCTTTTAGGCTGTTGGCTTCTTCTGCATTGGCGACCAGCCCTGGAACGGATAACTGCCAATCTTGTAATTCAATATGCTCAATGCGACTGGCGGTGTTATCCAGAACTACCGTGTGCTGATTAACATGCTGTAGCGTATTAACTAGCGACTCACCGGTGTCGCCGAAGCCACAGACGATGTAAAACGGGTCGCGTAAACGTTTGATCTTGCGCTGAAACCTTGATTTATTTAAAGCTTGGGAGAACCCCTGACTTTGGATCAAGGACAGCATAGTACCAATCGCGTACAGCCACGCCACCACGCTGGCGTAGATGGTGACACTGGTCCACATACGCTGCGCATCGGTAAATGCATAAGGTATTTCGCCAAAGCCGATAGTGGAGCCCATGAAGCTAACGAAATAAAACGCGTGGAAGAAACTCATCTTCCATGGACGGCCTTGATCGTCTATTCCAGGAATAAACGTGAACACGAACATCGAGACAGCGTACACCGTGATTAGCGCTACTAAAGGGGCGCGCAGGCGTCTAAAAACCAGAGAGATTACGTTTTGCATGGCGTGCCTCTAATTAGGAAGCAGGGTCATCAATATGACTATCTATATAGACGGATATTTACAGTCTTTGCATGGTGGTTTCGATAAGTAAAATAATGACTGAAACAGCATTAGCGAGTAAGGCTCCGCCCGACAAAGACACGATCATAGACATATAATGTGGATTCATCTCAATGCTCATGCCGTAAACTACAATGCCCCAGATCAAGGAAGCAGCGACCAGTTGCAAATTAGCCACCAGGCTAGTGGCCAACAACACGGCATCAACATGGGTGCGATGGCCGATTTTGAGTATGGTTGAAATAATGCCCACAATCACTGCTGCAAACAAGGCGTAGTGGCTATGTTGTACCGCATCGGTGGCATCTCCAAGGAAGAAGCCAAAGTTTAAGGTTAGGGCTAAAATAGTAAAAAAGGCAAATACAACTTTTTCGATATTCATAATTTATTCTCTGTTTTATCTAGCGATTTTAAGTTTAATTATTAGTACGGGATCACTTGGCCTTCGAAACTCATGAACGCACCACTGTTCTGTAAGGGCAAATTTTGTATAACTTGCCGTAAACCTTGAACACTGGCTTGTGTGTCGACCAACCCGGTATGATTGGTCATGTCTGTTTTCACCCAACCTGGGTGTAGCGCGACGGTTTTAATATGTTTGCTGGCTAAATCCACCGCCATTGAGGTGGTAATAGCACAAAGAGCGGCTTTTGAAGCGCGGTAAGCGTAGACGCCGCCACTGGTGTTATCTTGGTTCGAGCCCATTTTCGAACTTATGTTCGCCACCGTAGCTTTGCCTGCCTCCAACTTGTCTAGCAGCGCTTGTACCACCATTAGCGGAGCAGTGGCGTTGGTTGCGAACACCTCAGCCATCTGTTGCGCATCGATTAGGTCTAATTGTTGCCCACTGCCTTTTTCGCCGAAAACACCTGCATTATTGATAAGCAAGTGAAGCGCGTCGGGCAATTGATCCAAGACTGATTGGTCAATTGGAGTAGTGATATCCCAGGGAATTAATCTCAAATTGGAATGACTTATTTTTGTCAATTCACCGGCGTCTAGACGAAAACAAGCCCAGACGACATGACCCTCGTCAAGATATTGCTTGACGAACTCCAGACCAATCCCTCTATTAGCCCCAGTGACCAGTATATTTTTCATGGATAAATTAGGGAGGGTGTTTGGCAGACTAAGCGTCTTCTTCGCAGCACAGAGAGTGATCCATGTCGAATGCGGGGTTGGCTCCTTTTGATTTGCCGACGGCTTTCGCTGGAATGCCAACATAGGTTTGATGCGCCGGTACGTCACTCAATACCACGCTGCCAGCGCCAATTTTAGCGCCTTGACCGATGGTAACGTTGCCCAGTATTTTGGCGCCTGCGCCCAATAATACACCACACATAATTTTGGGGTGACGATCGCCGGTGTCTTTACCTGTGCCGCCCAATGTGACTTCATGCAGCATTGAGACGTTATCACTTACCACGGCAGTTTCACCAATCACTAATGATGTAGCGTGGTCAACTAAAATCCCCTTGCCTATTTGCGCAGCGGGGTGGATGTCCATTGCGAATAC
>JBLIOD010000019.1:0-40873 GCA_047639475.1 Gammaproteobacteria bacterium | reverse complement strand
TATGCAGAATGGGATGATCCAAATCTGATCTTGAGACTAATAGGTCTCGTTGAGTAGTGAATGGTTTTTGCATGCCTAATTTTAACAATTTATGCGTTTGCTTGATGAGTTATGCTGCACTCTCATAACAACAATTGGTTAGATGAAGATACCAGAATTACGCAGCCGCTTAAACGGGTAGGTGTGAAAGGCGCTGGCCAGTTTGAAGAGGTATCTTGGGAAGCGGCATTTTAAGACATTACCGACCAGCTAAAAGACATCGTTAAAACCAGTGGAGCTAAATTGGTCCATACCAGTCATTGCACCGGCACCTTTGCCGCTATTGGGTTTAGTTTCGACATCTGTGAGAGTATCGTCTCAAGCTCAGTTAACGATAAGTTCTTACGTGCTTGGCAGTACCTAAAGGTTGCTGATGAGGGCATCGGTTTGGCGTACATTGCACCGCAACCGCCTGGAGCTTTCGAACAACCTCTTGGCATCCTCCGTCGGCGTCTAGGATCTGTGAAAAAAAGGCCCAAAAAGTATTTCCTTTGCTGAAAATCCTATTTCGGCTCATAGCACCAGAGGTTGACCTTATCAGGGCCGCTGTTGGAACAATATGAGCGAGATAATCAGCCATTTCGCTGAATGATTTTTGCCTGATTTTAGCCGCCTCATCTACCGCTTTTTGACGGACTGAGCGAGGTGTTCTGCGGAGTGTTGGTAAGTGAAACCCAGGGAACAATGGAGTAGTATTTTTAATGGATAACCATTACCTTATAGTGATAGAAACAATAGAAGGGAATTTATCGCAGGGGATGCGCCAACTCAATGGTGTATTCACACAAAAATCAAACAGGCGACATCGACCCAAAAGCCATGGTTCATTGTTACTCGGCTCTTCAGACCCAAACGACAAACCGAAGATTGATCTAAACTATTTTTCCGACGGTGAAGGATACGACAAACGAATTTTTTAGCCGGATTACGCTATGCCAGAGAGTTGGCGGGCACCAGCGCCTTATCGCCTTACTTTAAACAAGAAATTGCACCCGGTGCGGAGTTTACTAGCGATGAGGAGTTGCTTACTTACATTAAGCAGAACTGCGAAACCGTCTATCACCCCAGCGGCACCTGCGCCATGGGCGACAAAAATGATGCTGCGACCGTAGTTACTCCAGATCTTAAAGTGAAAGGTTTAGAAGGTTTGCGCATTGCTGATGCCTCCGTATTTCCGGATATGGTGACGGTCAATATTTGCAATACGGTGATGATGATCTCAGAGCAAGCTGTAGACATTATTTGTGCTGACCGGGTGAACCGCCAATAGCTTTTACCTTAGCAACTGATCAGGATTGAAAATCAAGGAATCAACAGCCTTTTACGCTGCTTTGCCTTGTTAAGTAGTGTGTTCCCTTAACTCAGGCGTAATTCAATGCGGATGCGGCGAAAGCCACTAAGCGTGAATTGTTTTTGCTACTTGAAGTTAATTCCAATCGCGATAAACTAGTCGTTATTAATTTACATGGGTAAATAGAAATAAATAATGACTGTTGATCAAATCAGCGTGTTCGCTATTTTATTTTTAGCCATGGTTCTGTTCGTTGTGAATCATTGGCGATATGACATTGTAGCGGGATTTGCCTTGTTAGCAGGTGTTTACAGTGGTGTTGTGCCGACAGATCGCGCACTCGATGGCTTTGCGCACCCAGCGGTGGTAACGGTGGCATGCGTTTTGGTGATCAGTAAGGCCTTACAGTCTTGCGGCGTGGTTGAGCTATTTTTAAAGTATATGGCTTTGGTGCGCGGAAGTGCCTTCAAGCAACGATTAGCTAACTGTGGTTTAACCGCCTTGCTATCCGCTTTTATGAATAACATCGGGGCTTTGGCCTTAATGATGCCCATTACCATTAAGGACGCCAGCAAAGCTAAGCGCCCCGCTTCAACTTTGCTAATGCCGCTATCGTTTGCAAGTTTGCTCGGCGGTTTGGTGACAATGATCGGCACACCGACAAACATAATCATCGCCAGTTTCAGAGAAGAAAGCACAGGCGAGCCTTTTGGAATGTTTGACTTCACGCCAGTGGGGTTACCGGTGGCAATAGCGGGAGTTATGTTTATTGTTACAATAGGTTGGCGGTTCTTGCCTAAAAGAGTCAACATACCTGACACTGAAAACCCGCATCAATTTCATATTGCTAAATACATAACTGAGCTACGCATTCCCGCTGAGTCAGCGCTCATCGGTGAAACCATAGGTGATTTAGAAAAAAGATGCGAGGATGAAATATCGATAATGGCGATTGTCACGGCAGGTCGACGTCGCCTCGCCCCACACACCATTGAACAGCTCTATGCTGACGACGTACTGATAGTTGAAGGAGAAAGTGAAGCGTTACAGCCGTTATTCGAAGATGTCGGATTGGTTGAAGCCGGTTCAGAATCCGTCGATGCGCGGTGGCTAAAGTCGCCGGATATTCGGGTTATCGAAGCGGTAGTAATGCCAGATGCATTAATCGAAGGCCAGTCTATGCGCGGCATTTATATGCACGAAGAATATGGGGTTAATTTGTTGGGCGTTGCTCGAGAGAACAAACCATCGAGCGGGTTACTAAAAGCCATCAAATTCAAAGTCGGCGATTTATTGTTACTCCAAGGCGAAAACACCGCATTGGATAAAGTTTGCCGAACCTTAGGTTGCTTGGCACTCAAAAATAGAGGAGTAGATATCACTCAAAAGCGCGGAGCACTATTGACGCCACTAATTTTTGGTTTAGGTATTTTCGCAGCCGCCATGAATTGGCTGCCAGTACACATCGCCTTTCTGACCGTTGTTGGCGCCTTAGTATTAGCCAAGTTAGTTTCCTTGCGCGAGGCCTATCAAAGTATTCAATGGCCCGTAATTATCTTGCTAGGCTTCTTAATACCATTAGGCGGCGCGCTACAACACACAGGAGGTGATGCACTAATAGCCAACGGCATAATTAACTTAGCCCAAGGCGTGCCGCTTTGGGGTATCTTGGTACTTCTGATGGGATCAACAATGATCTTGTCTGATGTTATTCCTAATACACCAGCCGCAGTGCTGATGGCGCCTGTCTCATTGAGTTTGGCATCTGGAATGCAGTATTCACCTGATGCGTTTCTAATGACAGTAGCCATTGGAGCAGCCTCGCCTTATTTAACGCCAATTGGACATCAGTCAAACACCTTAGTACTAGGGCCAGGGGGTTATAATTTCAGCGACTATTGGCGCATGGGGCTGCCACTTGATATTGTGATCATCTCAGTCTCTGTTCCGATGATTCTTTGGGTATGGGCGTAAATTTATCCGTGACGCTATACAGCATTATTTTCTGAACGGATTTCGATAGGGTCATATATGAACCCTTAGAAATTTGACCCCTTTGAAATTCGGATATGGTGACGGTAAATATTTGCAATACGGTGATGATGATTGCAGAACAAGCTGTCGACATTATTTGTGCTGAGCAATAAAAGGGGCGCTTCCCTTTCATATGCAATATTTAGGTTATAAGTTTGTATTATTACCATATATATGCGATATATGTACTAACTAAATATCATATATATATATGATAATATATAACTAATAAATAGGCTATAGGTGATTATAATGCGCTCTAAAGATCGCAAAGCTGCGCGTAAAAGTATTGATAGAAAGCTAAGACCATTAAGTCACGACTATGGCTTAGCCCGACCACCCAAAGGATGATTAAAAGCTATTAGAGAGTCATTGGGCATGACTACCAGCCAATTTGCTAAACGTAATGGAGTGTCGCAATCACGTGCTGTGGAAATAGAAAAGTCTGAGGTGTCTGGTTCACTCACTATCGATTCCTTAGAGCGTGGAGCACTCGCATTAAACTGTCGTCTTGTGTATGCCTTAGTGCCTGAAAATTCGTTAGATAAAATGGTAGAAGAGCGCGCCACGAAGCTAGCGCTTAGTCGCATACAATCAATTAATCACACTATGGCATTAGAAGACCAACAAATAGATGCCGAAGCCCAGCACGAACAGGTACTTGCTTTGGCTAGGAAGTTGGCGGAAAAGTCTGGCAGTGAATTATGGGAGAGCAATTGAGCGGCTTATTAGACGGACAAGATCAAGCAGCCACTGCGCTGAATGACGAAGAAAAAGAAGGCTTACTTCTTTCTTATGTCACCTTAAGAAGCGAACTTAACGAAGCAGAGCACTCAAACATCTTGGAAGCACAAGAATGGTCCTACGCAAGAAAGCGAAACGTTCTTGACGAAAAATTCTTGAATAACCTACACCGAAGAATGTTTGGCAACGTGTGGGCTTGGGCCGGTGCGTATCGTAGAACGGGAAAGAATATTGGCGTTGACGCTTATCGCATACCTACCGAGCTACGGCAATTATTAGATGATTGCCGCTATTGGATAGAACATAACACTTATGGTGCTGACGAAATGGCTACGCGCTTTCATCATAAACTGGTTTGGATTGACGCCTACTCTAATGGCAATGGACGTCATGCACGGTTAGCAACGGACTTACTACTTAACTTGATGAGCAAACAGCCATTCTCATGGGGTAGAACCAGCCTTACTAATTCTGGCGAGACCAGAAAGCGTTACATAGAGGCTTTACAATCAGCTGATCGGCATGATTTTTCGCTACTGTTAGAATTTGTTAAATCTTAAAATAGATCAAGGATTTGCCAACTTGATTCTTGGCAAACTATTCTCATCAACTAGATAACAAGGACGGTACCCTTTAATACATTCATCCCTCAGCCTCCAATAAATTCGAACATTTATTTGGTGGTTTATTCTTCAAGCCAAACTGAGGTCTCAGACTGCCTTTGAATTTTCATTGCATTAACGGCGCCGAGGTTGTTAAACTTCCTTACTGCTCTCGGGGCGCCACACTAAAGTGGCTGAGACGTTAATAACGAACCCGCAGAACCTGATCCGGCTGATACCGGCGTAGGGAAGAGATCTAAAATCCCCCCTTTGCCGTTGTGTCCTTAGCGTTATTTTTTTCAAGGTACCAACCACAATGAAACACCCACACACCCACTTTATTACTCTGTGCTCTGCACTGGCCCTGCCTCTAGTATTGGCCTCTGCTGTGCAAGCTGCCCAGCTAAATGTACACACTTATGATTCGTTTGTTTCTGAATGGGGCCCTGGCCCACTGTTGGAAGCCGCCTTTGAGAAGCAGTGCGACTGCGACCTAAATTTTGTGGCCGCCGAAGATGGCGTAAGCATTCTTAACCGCTTACGTATTGAAGGTGAGAACAGTAAAGCCGACGTTATTTTAGGCATCGATGATGCTTTGTTAGAAGAGACCATGGCGACGGGTTTAATTGCGCAGCACGGCGTAGATCTAACAAACTTGAAAACAGAGTTAAACTGGCAAGACACGCAGTTTTTGCCGTTTGATTATGGTTACTTCGCCTTTATTTACGACAGCAGTAAAATTACTAACCCGCCCAGCTCTTTAAAGGCATTGGTGGAGTCAGATGCCAAAGTGTTGTACCAAGATCCCCGTACCAGCACCCCCGGACAAGGGCTGATGTTATGGATGAAATTCGTTTATGGTGATGATGCCGCGGCCGCGTGGAAACAATTGGCCCAGCACACTGTAACGGTGACTAAAGGATGGTGGGAAGCTTACAGCATGTTTCTCGACGGTGGTGCTGATTACGTGCTGAGTTACACGACCTCGCCTGCGTACCATATTATCGCCGAAGGCAAAGACCAGTATAAGGCGGCGTTTTTTGACGAAGGCCATGTGGCGCAGATTGAAGTGGCGGCGCGTTTAAAAACGTCTGCCCAGCCCGAGCTTGCACAGCAGTTCTTGGCATTTTTGGTGTCACAACAAGCGCAAGAAATCTTACCCGTATCGAACTGGATGTTGCCGGTGGTGGATGTCACCTTGCCTGAAGTATTTTCTACGCTAAGCAAACCAAAGCGTATCGGTTTTACGCCAAAAGAAGTCGCTAAAAACCGTAGCGATTGGGTTAAGGAATGGCGAACGTCTGCTACCAAGTAACGAGTAAACCGACGTTCGCTAATTCAAGCGCCGTAATGTCAGCTTCACGCCGCCAAGCTTTGTTACGGCCACATTATCTCGGCTACGTGGCCTTGGCTTTGCTGCTAGGACCAACTATTTTGGCCTTCGCCGCGCTGAGCGGTTTTGATAAACAAGGGCTAGACTGGGGATTATTAAAAGACCCGTATTTACAAGGTGTGCTTTGGTTCTCCCTAAAGCAGGCGGCGTTAAGTGCTTTACTCTCGGTTTTGATTGCATTGCCGATCGCTCGCGCTTTGTATTACGTGCCAGCGCTGCCCGGGCGGCGCGCCTTCTTAAAGCTTTGCTTGTTGTGTTTTGTATTGCCCACACTGGTGCTGTTAACCGGGTTGGTGGTGCTGTTAGGGCACGCTGGTTGGCTAAGCCCGCTATTGGGCGAGGAATGGAATTTATATGGCCTACACGGCATTTTGCTGGCGCATATTTTTCTTAACATGCCCTTCGCGGTGCGGGTGTTGTTTCAACAGCTTCAGACTATTCCCGACAGCAGTTGGAAGTTGGCTACGCAGCTCAAGTTATCACCCAGACGGCGTTGGCAAACGATTGAATGGCCGGTGTTACAAGGGGCACTTCCCTTGTTAATGGGTTTTATATTTTTACTGTGTTTTAACAGCTTTGCGGTGGTGTTGGCGTTGGGCGGTGGACCGCAAGCCACCACGTTGGAAGTCGCGATTTATCAGGCACTGAAATATGACTTTAATATTTCTGAAGCCCTTACATTAGCTAGCTTGCAGCTCATTATAGCGGGCAGTTTATTTTTATTAATGGTGAGACTGGGCAGCGTTAAATGGTTATCGGTAGATACCACGCAAACGCAAAACCGGCCACGCGCTGGGCAGATGGCGCGGATCGGGCATACGCTACTTTACTTTGTTAGCGCGGGTTTTTTGTTACTGCCGTTGTTGGCCTTATTACCCGGCTTGCTAGCAGTAGACGCCAATACATGGCAAAATCTATCCATTTTAAAACCGCTGCTCGCCACGCTATCACTCGGCATCGGCTGTGCGTTAATTGCCCTGGTGTTAACTTACCTGGTTTTGTTGCCCTCACGAAATGCGCGGCTACAAACAAACAAGCACCTGCAATGGCTACTGGAGTGGCTAGCCACGCATACTCTGGTTGCCCCTGCTATGGTTTTATCGGTCGGTTTATATGTATTTGCTTTAATCAAGCTTCCTGGGCAAGTAGATGAACTATTCTGGAGTGTGCTTTTTACCGTGTTGCTGATTGTTTTAGTCATCGTACCCTTTGCGGTGCAGCAAGTTCGGCCCCGTTTGCTGCAATTTGATGACCAATATAGCCGCCTTTGTGCATCGCTTAATTTGTCCCCTGTGCAGCGCCTTAAAGTGGAATGGTCGTGGTGGAAAAAGGCACGCATGTCGGCATTTAGTTTGATAGCCGTCTTGGCCATGGGCGATGTCACCGCCTTCTCGATTTTCGGCACTTCAGACTGGATAACCATGCCTTGGTTAATCTACAGCTATGCCGGCACTTATCGAATGGCTGAAGCGTCAGTTATCGCCTTCTTGCTGCTGCTTATTTGCATGGCGGTGGTTTGGCTGTTTGAACGCAGCCAAGTTGCCCCAGTACAAAACGAACCCACACGATCACCGACCCATAGAGAGCGCAACAATGCTTGAAGTTAAACAGCTAACAGTAAGGCGAGGCGACCTTAGCTTGGCGTATGATCTTAGCGTAGAGGCCGGTACCCTGCTAACTATTCAAGGGCGCAGCGGTTCAGGCAAATCGACCTTACTAGATGCGATTGCAGGGTTCGTTTCACCCGAGCGCGGTGAGCTTCGCTGGCAAGGCAATTCCTTACTCGGTTTAGCCGTTGAAGAACGCCCAGTGAGTATGTTGTTTCAAAGCAATAACCTGTTTGAGCACCTAAGTGGCCTGCAAAACATTCAGCTCGGGCTAAACAAAAACGATAGCACCACTAAAGCTTCGATAAACGCCGCGGCCATGGCCTTAGAAATAAGCGAACTGCTCAATCGCAAGCCACCAGAGCTGTCTGGTGGGCAACGTCAAAGGATCGCCCTACTGCGCACATTGCTACGCCCAGAGCCATTGGTGCTGCTTGATGAGCCATTTACCGGTTTAGATAATCACAGTCGCGTGCTGGCGGCTAACTGGGTTCGTCAGCAAGTAGACGAGAATAACAAAACTGTATTGTTGGTAACGCACCAAGATGAGGACGTGGCACAGATAGCGGATCGAAATTTTGAGCTTGATTGAGGGAGTCGAAGCTTAAGTGGCTAGACTATAAAAGTTCTCTATTTAACGACAGGGAGCTTTTATTTGGACGCTATTCAAACGGCTTTATCGAATCTGCCAGTCTGGTTACATTGACTCCATCATAGCGCTCTCCCGAAGTAACTGAATCAAAGCCTAAACGAAATGCGGTCATGCCATTAGGCAAGGGGTGAATTATTTGCCCACCATAACCGCGCATACTGGGTATCCACCCCTTTTTGCCCTTGAACGATTCATGCGGTACATGCCAAAACCCGCCGCAATAGTGTACCTCACCATCTTGGGTTTGTATTTCGGTAGGTAAGCCCTTTGGGGTTTTGGGCTCGAACCACTCAGACAATATTTGTGGGTTCAGTATCTGCTCATCGCTTATTTTTCCACCATCCAAAATCAATTTCCCTAGCCCGGCAATGTTGTCCATTGTTAACAGCAGCCCTGACTGGCTCAACGGGGCCTCCCGCGCTGGGTCCGCTTCGATGGTATGAAACTTAATTGGGTGATGTATTCCTGCCGGCGTATAGACTTCAGCATAGACTATGTCCCAGATACGGGCATCACCGCCCGCCGGGCGTTTCAACCAAGCATCCAGCGCCGTGCCGCAATATAGAAGTCCTGATATCGGTAGCGTGCAACCTTATCCGGGCCCGATGGGTAGCTGGGGCAGGCAAAAGCAGCCGTATTTTTCTGGTGCTGACTTGGCATTAGAAACCAGTCAAAGTAGTGCTCGAAGCTCTTTCGCCCTAAGGCGGTTTTACTTGCCTGTTCCTCTTCAAGCAAATAGCCCGCGAAAACATTAAGCGGTGATATTCCAGGTGCAGCCGTGCCAATGCCGGTTGCCATGTTAAGGCAATGGCCAATCGTGATGTCCTGCCAGTCAGGGTGGTTTTTCGCCTCGGGCAGTAAATCAGCAATGCGTTCTGATCTTGGGTCTTGTCCAAATTTTTCGGCCAATCGCATACAGGCAACGCTGGTGAAAGCGGTTTTAGTTGCTGACCAATTCCAAACTTTAGCGCTCTTGGGTACGGAAACGCACCCACAACAGTTTGGCAGTCGCTACTATAAATTTCATCGTCCATAACCAAACCATAGATGAGATTAGGATCGCTGTGGAGCCCTGATTCAAGGTCGGCAAACAGCGGCTCGGTTTCTGTATTACGCCAAGCGCTGATCAGCTTCAAAACATGATCATGTAACTGCTCTGATCTAAAGTCTTTAATGGCTAACTGCGTTGCTTCGACATTGATAGCCTGACTTTCTACATTTAAATACCCCCAAGCGAGCAGGTTGTCTGGGCAGATGAAGGTTTTTGTTTAACCCACTACTTAAAAATACAGCGGTGACACTTCAACGCCCTGATAGAGAAACATCATTACCCCATGATGCGTATCATTTTCAAAAATATTGGAAAGTTGAAATGCCAAGGCGGCTCTCTACCAGCCGTTATCGGATGCCTCAAGCCATATGCGGCCTGGCGAAAATCAAATATCCCAATCACTGTTCCCCTTAAAGTCGCGGATCAAGTCGCGTTGCAGTGGAACCAAGTTTTCACCATCACTGGTCAAGGCAATGTGTGCACCCGGCATGACATCGATCGGCTGATCCGTAACCCTTACACCTTACTTTGCATTTCAGTCTACTCGCAAGATAATGCAAAGTTGAGCTTCGATGGCGAACTTTCGCTGGCATTGATCGGTTGCAGCCACTCATAGCTCACTAGAGAATCACCGGATGAAGAAAATACCTCCTCAGCTGTTAATTGGGTTCTTGTATTTGTATTTATATCGCTCTCGCCGTTCAACATATCATCGCTGTAAATTACCTTACCAGTGAGCCGCTCGCAAATAAACTGTTGCGCTGGTTTTAAACGCAGCGCTGTTTAGTTTGGCCAAGTACCCGATCAAGAAAAAGTGAAAACAATCTATCCACGTCTTCGAGTACATCGCTTAAGGCATGATTACCGTTGACGAGATGTAATGCATGGCCCCATTCTCTAGCAAAACGAATGGCATGTTCGGCCGGAATGACTTCGTCGTTCCAGCCATGAACAATATCTACCACCGGTGATTGCGTAGAGTCAGCTTGGCTTGAATAGCCTGGCATGTGAACGGCCGGCGCCATCAGAAATAGGCCTTTGACTGGGTGCGTTTGGGCAGCAAGCAGAGATACGTAGCCGCCCATGCTTGACCCCGCTAACAGACAATCACCTGATTGCTCGTCCAGCACGCTTCGCAGCCGTTCAACCCGGAAGTCAGGGTCTTTGCAGTCGGTGTAATCTACCGATTCAAGTTCGAGCTTTCGGCTGGCTGCAATGTCGGCAAGACGGTTTATCTTGGAGCCCCAAGGCCCACTTTCCATGCCGTGTGAGAATATTATTTTCATGCGGGTAATTTAACATGGCCGCTCACCATTAAAGTGCATCTTATTAAAGCGGCTAGAACTCTACATAAGAGTCATTTCCCTTCACTAGTGTCCCAACGTTGCCGATTCAAACTCTCATAAGTAACTGAATACACGCGAATAATCACCGAATCATAAGGGCATCGATTTGAACAGTGATAAAGCCTGACGCTTTTCGAGAAAACGCACTGGATCAACTGCTTATGAACTCCGACAACAATTATGAGATTGACGAAACCTCTAAGCAATTGAGTTATTCAATTTAACGTTGGGACACTAGCGATATGCTCTATCAAAGCTGGCGCAAACAGACGGAGATAGCCATGCCGTGCAATCACGCGTTCAAAAGTGTTTTTATACTTGTCACTGAGAAATCCATCCATTTCTTCATATTCAGCCCTCAATATCTTAGGGTTTATTTGCGAGTAGACAGCCTGACGTAAGGATCCCGCGTGGACATCTTCATTCAATAAGATATTCAAGATATGTGATAGTGGTTCAAGGATTTACGAATTTTCCGACGACGCTTCTTCAAATAGGCATCTATTTCGCCATCTGCCTTGTTATAGACTTTTTTGATTAGTTTGTCGTACATTTGGACCGAAAAATCAAAGGTATCTTGATAGACCTGCAGCAAGAAGCAAACCAGTACAGCATATCGGCGTTCCTCTTTTAATCTACGTAAGCGAAAGGTAGTACATTGACGGGCATAGCTTGCTAGCCTGCGCTGGTAATTATTGTTTAGCCACTCCATATCTATGATCAATACTCCCGTGTTCTGTATGGTTTCCAATTTTGAAATCAGCTTATTAAATGCCGCTGGTGAAGCTTGTCCGGGTGACTGCTTTAGTCTATGTAGAGGCGTATACTTATCTTGGCCGGTATCCAGAAGTTGGTCAAATTGATGATGCGCTTTTAATAATCCATGAATTTTGGTGTAGATGTTAGCTCGAGCAACTTCTCTCTGAGTTTTGATAAGCCGTTGCAGAGTATCCAGTGCAGGTTCCAATATGTGATGTTCTTTCAGGTGTTCTCGAACTTTCGCAGTTAATATCGCTGCCTGTTCTAGGCTGAAAGCCATTTTCAAAGAAAATGACTCTACTTCGGCAATGGCTGAGCTAAATATCACCTGGCCAGTAAAATGATTTTTTACACACAGAGATCAGCGCACCATGTCGAATAAATGGCTGTATACAAACGCCATTGATGCGGATCGACACTTCATCATCGTGCGCCAACAACTTTAGTGCGGTATCAACTATTTTTATTTCGTTGCCATGCATTGCTTAGGTGTTTATATTTAGCGCGCAATTAATCAATTTGGGTTGTCGGCGCCAGTGTCGGGTATCATAGGCGCCCTTATATGCATCAAAGGCTAACTCTAGCAGATTGATGTTACCCGCGGTATTTATCGCTTAGAAATTTCCTGTATCGGTTCCTGTCTCACGAGTAACGCAAAATGGTCTATCAACACGCCTATGCAATCTTTACCAGCATTTCGAAAGGATGCTGCAAAGTGGGGTTCGCGAATGAGACAGCATTCCCGCGCCTAAATTAATCTATGGGTTCACTAAATAGTTTATTCATCTTGACCATTTGTTTTGGTATCAGCCTTGCTTCAGCTTTTATATTGAGATACATCGCGCTGAAAGTTAATTTGGTTGACTCGCCGGATGAAAGAAAAACCCATGTTGGCCATGTACCGCTGATAGGCGGTATATCAATATTTATGGGAGTGGTCTCAGCCTTTATGTTTTTCCCTAATTTAAGTAGAGAAATAATTGCTTTTATGGTCGCCGCTCTGCTGATTGTGATAATTGGCCTGTTGGATGATAAGTTTGATCTAAAAGTTCGGTACCGCTTAGCCATACAATGCCTTGCATCGTTGGCCGTTATTGTGGGTGGTGGCATGAACATTGAGACGCTGGGTGTGTTTGGCTCAGAGGGTAGTGTTCACCTCGGCGCGTTTAGCCTACCGTTTACCGTATTTTCAATCATGGTTGCAATGAACGCCTTTAATTTTGTTGATGGAGTTGATGGCTTATCCGGTCTACTTTTTATGATCGCGATGCTAGCCATCATTATTTTGTGTGGGCTAGAAAATGGCAGCAGCATCAATAACTATCTTATTCCGTTGGTATTCTTTGTCGCCATCATCCCCTATATGGCCTTTAACCTTGGCTTGCTGGGCAATAACTATCGGGTATTTCTCGGTGATGCTGGCAGCATGCTTCTTGGCCTTACCGTGGCGTGGTTACTTATCAACTACACTCAGGATGTAATTAGTAAGACATTTTCACCCGTCACTGCGCTCTGGATTATTTCCGTACCCCTGATGGATATGTTGGCGGTGGTGGTCCGGCGTGCAAGAAACGGAAAAGCCCCATTCCACCCTGATCGAAATCATCTCCACCATCTATTCATGGATCGCGGCATGAGCGATCGCCGCGCCCTGATTGTAATTGGGTTGTTGGCATTAGGTTTTGCCGCGATTGGAATACTGACCGAGGTCAACGAAGTGCCGCATTCAATAATGTTAACCATTTTCTTGATAATCTTTGCTATTCATTATCAACTGATGTCTCGTTTTGAAAAGTACAAAACAGAACGGCTATAATCCGTATCAGTCGTCATAACCGTTTACACACTACATCCATTACCACGATGTCTTATCAGAATCCATTTTACATTCTAATTGAGAGGCTAAATCAAGGTGCTATCCAAAAGTAAAAGAGTGTGAAATTTAGTAGACACTGGCTCCATAGGCTAACAAAATGGCCATCAATATAATGGATATAGATTGGGTAAGTGTTTTGGCTGCCGACGCACGTAACACTTACTATAGATCACCTTTTGGGCGGTGGTAGAACAGCCGCAGAGAAACTGCTTGTTAAAGATTAGTTCGAAAGCCATGTACTAGGCATTCTGCAACGAATTTGGAATCAAAAAATTGAAACCTATGACCAATAGCGCTGATAAACAGTCGTCGACTAATGACCTACGTAACCGTATAGGTTGGTTTGTTGCCACCACCAAACCCAGAAGGGAAGTTGTGGCTAGGCAACAATTGCAAAACCAGGGTTACACCGTATACCTGCCATTGTTTAAGGGAAGTAAACACCAAAAAGGGCAATGGCAAGACAAGTCGGAGGTTTTATTTCCAAGTTACTTGTTCATCAAGTTAAATTTGGGTCGAGATAATATAGCACCAATTCGCTCTACCATTGGTATGCGTGATTTAGTGCGCTTTGGCAATCAGCTAACACCGATACCGGACAGCATAATTGATTTTTTGCAGCGCAATGAGCAACAGCAGTTTAGTACAGACTCTAAGCATACGGCGCAGTTTAAGCAGGGGGATGTAGTTAATATTGTGGGCGGACCATTTGACGGATTGGAGGCGGCCTTCAAAATGCCGAAATCGGCCGATCGGGTGATAGTGCTTATTGCCATGCTTGGAAGCCAGCAGTCTGTGACTGTGGATGTAGATAGCATCACTTCAAGCTAGAAACTCCCCACGGCTATTAAGTCTAATCTCGCCGCGAGGAGGCAGATGGAGAGCAGCCATATTGATCATCCTAGGTATAAATTGCAAATTTTCAAACTGTCAAAGAGAACGGTTGATTGTAGTGCGTTTCGGCGCTACTATTCCTTCGTTCAACTGTTGAACAGAGAGCTTATTTTGGTGATTGCTTAACAAATAGCTCGATTAATAGTATTGAGACCGCAGCATAACGTAGCGAGTACAGGAGAGAATAGGCAAAAATGAACGAAAAAGCGGAGCTTACGTGTGTTTACCACTATGTAGCCCCGCATTTTGAGAGAATTTTTAACGACGCCAAGTATATATTGGGTCAAGCGCAGTAGTTATGCTGTGGTCTCATAGAAAGAAATTTTATGCCTGAGACAAGGTAGGGCGGTAGCGTGTCTAAAGACATGATACTTTTCAAACTATGATAGAAGAAACTCATTATAAAGTGCTCAAAATATTGGCACAAAACTCGACCATTTCTCAGCGTGAATTGGCCAGTGAACTTGGGGTTAGTTTGGGTAAGACTAATTATTGCCTACAGGCCTTGCTGCAAAAGGGCATGATTAAAGCCAGCAACTTCAAAAACAATAAAAATAAATTGGCTTACGCTTATTTGCTAACGCCGATGGGCATCGAACAAAAAAGTAAACTGACCTTAGAGTTTTTGCAACGCAAACGCCAGGAATATGAGGTTTTAAAGCGTGAGATTGACCAATTAACAAAAGAAATAGAAAACCAGCCAAGCGAAGACGTAACGATGGACAAGCTATGAACAAGAGCATTGAAAAAGCGACTGAGATAAGCTTTCCCAGGCTGGCAAACGAAACTAAGATTGTGGTAATTGGCCTAGGTTACGTTGGTTTACCTCTGGCGATCGAGTTTGGCAAGCAGTATCTAACCGTAGGTTTTGATCTCAATCAACAAAGAATTCAGCAGTTACAGCAGCAGCATGATCATACTTTAGAGATTAATACTCAGGAATTCGAGCTTTCAGAAAACCTGACATTTACCGCAGACGAACAAGACCTAACTGACACCGATGTTTTTGTAGTAACGGTACCTACGCCAATTACCATAGATAAAATGCCGGATTTGAGTGCTTTGTTACTCGCTAGTGAGCTAGTAGGTCGGCACATTAAGCTCGGCGGAACGGTTATTTATGAATCCACGGTCTACCCCGGTGCCACTGAAGAAGACTGTATTCCGATTGTGGCCAAGGTTTCTGGCTTGGTTGCCAATAAAGATTTTTGGTACGGCTATAGCCCCGAACGACTTAGTCCAGGCGACCAAGCTCGCCGGTTAACTACTATCACCAAAGTGACCGCAGGGTCGACACCCGAAGTTGCGCAATTTGTAGACCAGCTCTACGCAAGCATAGTGCCAGCAGGAACCCATTTGGCCAGCAGTATTAAAGTAGCAGAGGCTGCCAAGGTTATCGAAAACACACAGCGTGATATAAATATTGGCCTGGTCAATGAGCTCGCCATCATATTTAATAAAATGGGCATCGATACGCAAGAAGTACTAGAAGCTGCTGGAACTAAATGGAACTTTTTGCCCTTTACGCCGGGTTTGGTGGGGGGGCATTGTATTGGCGTTGATCCGTACTATCTTACCTACAAGTCGGCGCAAATTGGCCACCGGCCAGAAATTATACTTGCTGGGCGACGCTTGAATGACCAAATGGGCGCATATGTTGCGACCACTTTGATCAAAGCCATGACCAAAAATGGCATCACTGTAAATGAGGCGAAAGTGCTTATATTAGGTTTAGCCTTTAAAGAAAATTGTGCCGACATTCGCAACACAAAAGTGGTGGATATAATCGCTGAATTAAAGGACTACACCCCCAATGTAGATGTCTATGACCCCCGGGTTTCTGTGCAAGTGGCGGAACAAGAGTACGGCCTTAAGCTGTTAGAAAAGCCGCTAACAAACGAATACGACGCAATCGTTATTGCGGTGGCACATCAAGAATTTGTGACTTTGGGCGCACAAAAGATAAGGTCTCTGGGTAATAGTAAGTGTTTGATTTACGACCTTAAATACGTAGTAAGTCAAACTGAGAGTGACCTGCGATTGTGATAGTGAATATTTCAGATGCTAAAGCGAAGTTCTCGGAGCTAAATAACTTGGTCAATCACCGAGAGAGGGTCACTATTGCAGAAAATAATACTCCACTAGTTGATCTGCTTACTCACAAGCCCCACGGCAAAATAGCTCCCCTACTTAACATGTTGCGACTTGCCTCGATTGTGGCAAGTTGCTACAATGTGTGTAATATGCAGCACCGGAGGACAGAGACATGGCAACAACAAGCGTACGATTAGACCAAGACCTTATTGATAAAGCTACAATTATGGCGAAAGCCTTAAACCGTACACCACCCAAGCAGATTGAACATTGGGCAAAAATTGGTGAAATCATGGAAGATAACCCCGACTTACCTTACGAGTTGGTGAAGCAGGTGATAATTGCAGAAGCCGAACGAGAGGCCGGAAAGTTGGAGAGCTACGACTTTGGCTAAGGCAAAGTCTGTTGTACAGACACCTACTTTTAAGAAGGCCGTAAAAAAACTTAAAACAAACCAAAAAAAGGAGTTGGATAAAGCGGTTAGAGAATTAATGGCCGAACCTACTCTTGGTGAACAGAAGAAAGGTAACTTAGCTTTTTTACGAGTATATAAATTCAAAATGGATAAACAGTTAACTCTGTTGGGATATGGTTTTGATGACGGAACTCTCACTCTTGAATTAATGGCAATTGGCTCGCACGAAAACTTTTATCGCGATATCAAACGGCGCACATAGAGTTGTTAACTCGAAGTAAATTTTCTCAATACGATTGTAAATTGGTCTAATTTTGGTGCTCCTCTTTATTACCTCTCCTTCTTGGAGTACGAAGCTTCATTCAACATGACATTACGAACAACCCCGCACCCCGTCATCGCGAACAATCTCACCACAGTCATTTCCAAGGAGCGGTTCTCGCGGCCGGCGTGGCAATCTAACATTCGCCACGCTCAATAAATGAAATACGACCATGTCAAAAAAGACTTAAAAAGCAAGCCTAAAACCTGGCTAGTCACTGGCGTTGCCGGTTTCATCGGTTCTAGCCTATTAGAAACCCTGCTAAAACTAAACCAGAAGGTGGTTGGCCTAGACAATTTCGCCACAGGCCATCAACACAACCTAGACGAAGTTCAAACACTGGTAGAACCGTCGCAATGGAGCCGATTCTCTTTTATCGAAGGGGATATCCGAAACCTAGAAAACTGCAGGGCAGCCTGTAAAAATGTTGACTACGTATTGCACCAGGCAGCGCTTGGCTCAGTCCCCCGTTCAATTGAAGACCCAATTACCACCAATCAGGCAAATATCGACGGCTTTTTAAATATGCTGATGGCAGCAAGAGATGAGAAAGTAAAACGCTTCGTCTACGCCGCCTCAAGCTCCACCTACGGCGACCACCCCGACCTGCCTAAAGTGGAAGACAAAATCGGCAATCCACTTTCACCCTACGCAGTGACTAAACTGGTGAACGAGTTATACGCCGATGTATTCGCCAAAAACTACGGCTTTGCGACCATCGGTCTGCGCTATTTCAATATATTTGGCAAACGCCAGGATCCAAACGGTGCATACGCAGCGGCGATCCCAAAATGGATTAGCGCAATTCTGAAAGGTGAAACCGTTTACATCAACGGCGATGGCGAAACCAGTCGAGATTTCTGTTATATCGAAAATGCAGTGCAAGCGAACTTACTTGCAGCGACCGTTGAGGATGAAGCTGCTACCAACCAGATATTCAATATCGCAGTTGGTGACAGAACTACCCTCAATGAACTATATGGCTTGATTCTGGATGGGTTATCACTAGGCAATGAACTACCTGAAGCAATTCTCAAATACCGAGATTTCAGGGCGGGGGACGTTAGGCACTCTTTAGCCGATGTGAGTAAGGCACAGACCATGCTTGGTTATCAACCGAGTCATCGAGTGGACAAGGGCCTCAAAGAAGCGTTAAATTGGTATGTTATGCAAGACGGAAAGAATTAGCGGATATGTCAAAAGGCGTATATACATACTCCAAGCATTTGCACGAGCTGATAAAAAGGCAAATAAATAGGAACGCTAGAATACACAAAAAAGCCGACGTGCATTCAACAAATATTGGCGCCGCGATTTCACCTATATAGACGACATAGTCGAAGGCGTGGTTCGAGTAACCGACAATACTGCCGAGCCAAACCCAGAATGGTCCGGCAAAAACCCAGACACCAGCTGCGCACCCTACCGTATCTATAACATAGGCAATAACAACCCAGTGGAGCTATTAGATTTTATCGGTGTCATTGAAAACGCCCTAGGCATCGAAGCCATAAAAGACCTGCTGCCATTGCAAGCAGGTGACGTGCCCGAAACCTACGCAAATGTAGATGACCTAATTAACGATGTTGGCTTTAAGCCAGAAACTTCGATTAAAGAGGGTATAGGCAAGTTTGTTGAGTGGTATCGGGAGTATTACGGAGAAACCTTAGGGTGATCGTGGTCCTGATGGTTAGGTGCCTAGTCTTGAAGGTTTACAACAAAAAATTAGTTACCTCTAAGTGAAGGTCAGGCTGAGATCATGAAAACTTCATTTGGTGTGGAGATAGTCCTTGAGTTCAGCCACTAGCACTTAGAAGGTCTTAGATTGGTTTTCACGCTACAGGATAGGAAAATGATAGACGAAAAAAGAAAAATAAGAATTGCTGTTGTAGGCTGTGGCCGAATATCAATTAATCATTTCGGTGCTATTGAAAAGCATAGTGATGAAATGGAATTGTCTGCAGTGTGTGACATTGATGATAAAGTGCTCGAAAAGCATATCGATAAGTATGGCGTGAAGGGTTATCGTTTACTCAGCGAAATGCTTGAATTAGAAGATCTCGATATGGTAGCGATCTGCACACCAAGTGGAATTCATGCCGGGCAAACCGAACTGGCAGCAAAACATGGGGTTCATATAATGACCGAAAAACCCATGGCGACCAGATGGCAGGATGGTGTGAGAATGGTCAAGACATGTGATGAGGCAGAAGTTCGTTTGTTTGTAGTGAAACAGAATCGTCTTAATTCCACGCTGCAACTCCTTAAACGAGCCGTTGATGAAAAGCGTTTCGGCAAAATACACATGGTTCATCTCAACGTGTTCTGGACTAGGCCGCAGGAATATTATGATCAGGCTAATTGGCGAGGTACCTGGGAATTTGATGGTGGAGCCTTTATGAATCAAGCTAGTCACTATGTAGATTTGTTGGATTGGCTAATCGGCCCTGTCGATAAAATCCAGGCCATGATGAGCACCACGCGTGATATTGAGGTAGAAGATACGGGCGTTATGAATGTACGTTGGCGAAATGGTGCGCTGGGGTCAATGAGTGTAACCATGCTGACTTACCCAAAGAATCTTGAAGGTTCCATCACAATTCTCGGAGAAAAGGGCAGCGTTCGAGTGGGTGGCGTTGCCGTAAATGATATCCAACATTGGGAGTTTGAAGAGCCACGAGACTACGATGAGCAAGTCAAAACAGCCAATTATGAAACCACTTCGGTTTATGGGTTTGGCCATCCCCAGTATTATAAGAATGTTATTGATGTAATGCGCGGCAGGGCAGAACCTGAGACGGATGGCCGTGAGGGTTTGAAATCGCTGGAGATCTTGATTGCAGCTTATCTTTCAGCCCGCGATGGTCACACGATTTCGTTGCCATTAGAGTATTGACAATGCCTTTTCAAAGCCATGAAACAGCAATCATTGATGAAGGTGCACAGATTGGTGAAGGCACCAGTATTTGGCACTGGACCCATGTGTCAAGCGGTGCGGTTATTGGTAAGGTATGTTCCTTTGGGCAAAATGTGTTCATAGCAAACGGTGTGGCCATCGGCAACAACGTTAAAGTTCAGAACAACGTTTCAATCTATGAAGGAACGATCATCGAAGATGATGTTTTCCTTGGTCCTTCCTGTGTGCTGACAAATGTAACCAACCCGCGCTCCCAGGTTGTACGTAGAGTGCTATATGAGAAAACCCAGTTGCGCAGGGGTTGTTCGATCGGTGCCAATGCAACTGTTGTGTGTGGAGTGATTATCGGTCGCTATGCCTTCGTCGCAGCTGGAGCGGTAATTACAAAAGACGTACCCGATTACGCGCTTATGATGGGTGTTCCAGCCCGTCAAAAAGGCTGGATGAGCCGCCATGGCCATCCGCTTGCGAATCGAGATACTGAAGATATTTTGACCTGCCCTGAGAGTGGTTTTCGTTACCAGGAAGACGATTCTGGTGAACTAAAATGCCTCGATCTTGATGAAGATGCAGCACTTTCCAGTACCATGGCTGTAGGCACGGTCGTCTTCGATGAGTTCAAACCATGACAGGTTCTATGCAGTTTATTGATCTTAAAGTACAACAGGAGAGGATTCGACCACAGCTTGATGAAGCCATCAAGCGAGTACTCGATCATGGGCAATACATAATGGGCCCCGAAGTAGCTAAACTAGAATCCATGCTGGTGGAATTTGTAGGCGTGAAACACGCAATTGCTTGTTCCAGTGGCACGCATGCTCTTCTTTTACCGCTAATGGCTTACGGAATCGGCCCAGGCGATGCCGTCATCACAACCCCATTTACTTTTTTCGCATCGTGCGAAATGATTGCCTTAACGGGTGCAACTCCAGTATTTGTTGATATAGATCCGGAGACCTTCAATATTGATCCAGCAAAGATAGAAGCAGTTATTGCATCTATCAAGGCGGAGGGCAGGTTTAACCTGAAAGGCATCATGCCAGTCGACTTGTTCGGCTTGCCTGCAGATTACGATCTAATAATGAAAATTGCCGAAGAGTACACCTTATTTGTTTTTGAAGATGCAACCCAGGCTTTCGGTGCCACCTATAAAGGACGTCGAGCACCGGGCCTCGCACATGTGGGCGCGACTAGCTTTTTCCCAGCAAAGCCACTTGGATGCTACGGTGATGGGGGTGCAGTTTTCACGGATGATGATCAACTAGCCAGTACCATACGCTCTCTTCTCGTGCACGGAAAAGGAAGTGACAAGTACAACAATGCTCTAATAGGCCTAAATGCCAGGATGGATACTCTGCAAGCCGCGATTCTGATTGAAAAATTGACGATATTTCCCGAAGAACTCGAATTGCGACAACGAGTGGTAAACCGTTATGAAGAGGCAATAGATTCAGATGAGGAAAACTATTTCGGAGTCACCGCTCCTTTAGTAAACCCTGATTGCACATCTGTTTGGGCACAGTACACCGTAAGTTGTAAACGAAGAGATGAACTGCAAGCCAAGCTAAGACAAGATGGCATTCCTACCATGGTCTACTACCAAAAGCCGATGCACTTTTTCGATGCTTTAAGATATTTGGGGTATCAAGAAGGCGATTTTCCTGTGGCTGAGAATGCTTGCCACACGGTCTTATCTCTGCCTTTTCATCCCTACCTGAAGACAAATGATCAGCTGCGGATAATTATGGGCATTTGCGAGTCGTGAACAGCTTGATTGATTGGCTAGCCTTGGTAATCGATAAATTATTGTTAAAAATTAAGGCTAGGGCGATGCAGCGTAGATTAACCATGTACCCGCATATCCATAGTTCCGTCATGATCGGCTCCAACTCTAAACTGGTGGGCCCGTGCAATAATTTCATCATCGGGGAAGGTACTTATATCAATGACGCAATGCTCGTGGCTGGAGAGCACGCCAAGGTAACTATTGGGAAAAACTGCGCAATTGCTTATAGGGTATCCATAAAGGCGGAAAGTCATGACGTATATGACCCGTGTCCCGATGAGAGTGGCAAGGTACGCCAAATTGAAAACGATATTCATATTGGCGACTCATGCTGGATCGGAGATAACGCTTTTATAAAAGAAGGCGTATCCATTGGGAACAATGTCGTGGTGGGTGCAAATTCCTGTGTGACGAAATCGTTTCCCAATAATGTTGTTCTCGCGGGGGTGCCAGCTGCAATCATTAGTAAAAAATGAGACTGCTGACCCCTCAACCTAGTTCTATTCGTAATTTGCATATACTGATAATCCCTTCCTGGTACCCGGCAAACCCAACCGATCTCAACGGTTGCTTTTTTCGCGAACAATCGCTTTCCTTGAAAAAGCATGGGCATGAGGTTGGTGTAATTGATGTAAAACTCCGATTGCCAAGGTCATGGAGATTGCTTTTTAATGGTTTTTTTGGGTCTGTAACCGAAGTTGACGAAGGATTATTAACTTATAGGTTTTGTGGCTTCGACTGGTTTCGTCGATCACCTCGACTCCGTCGCTGGTTGTGGCTTCGTTATGGTATGAAGGTGGTTGAACAATATCTTGCAGAGCAAGGGAAGCCAGATGTAATTCATGCGCATGCAACGTTCCATGGTGGTGAGTTGGCAAAGTCAGTTTCTCAAAAATTCGCCATTCCGTTTGTAATAGCTGAACACAGCTCAGCTTTTGCGCGAGGTCAGGTTAGCAAGCAAAAAATTGAAATTGCTCGAGATGTGGCGACATCAGCAATCAGACGTTTTGCTGTCAGCGGCAAATTTTGCAATTTGCTAGAGCTGCTATTCGATGATGCTCTACCGTGGGAGGAAATGCCCAATATGGTTGAGCAGAGGTTTATCGATTCTGAGTTGTCGGAGCAAGACTGGACAATTGAGCCATTTATTTTCCTGACCGTTGCATTGTTGACGGAGAACAAAAGCGTTCACAATCTTGTATCTGCGTTCGCGAGAGCCTTTGGGGATAATCCGAATGTCATTCTTAGGATAGGCGGTGATGGTAAAGAACTAACAAGATTGGAGAAATTGGCGTTTGAATTAAACGTGACAGATCGAGTAGTTTTTCTGGGCAAGTTGAGTCGAAATCAAGTATGCGAAGAAATGTCCAATTCTAGCGTTTTCGTACTACCAAGCAGTTACGAAACATTCGGGGTAGTGGTCATCGAGGCACTGGCACTTGGTAGACCTGTAATTGCGACACGATGTGGTGGACCTGAGTCCATTGTGCGAAAGCAGGACGGTTTACTCGTACCGATTAATGATGTGCCGGCTTTAGCGGCAGCAATGGTAAAGATGCGTTCGGGCAATTTTGTTTACGATGCGGAAGAAATACGTGCGGCATGTATTGAGCGCTTTAGTGGATCTACAATTGCAAAGCGTTTGACCAACGTCTATTCGGAAGTAATTGCCGTAAACTCAGGTACTGTTGATTGACTATGCGCGGGCTTGGGCTGAGATCGCTCTCTCACAATTTTGCTGCTACCCTCGGGAGGCAGTTGGTTGCTACATTTTTGGCATTTGCGACTTCCGCCATTATTGCCAGGTACTATGGACCTGAAGGCAATGGGGTGTATGCAATGGCACTCTTGCTACCAGCGTTGTTGGCGACATTTCTAAGTCTCGGTATTGCTCCTGCCAACGTCTATTTTCTCGGTTCAGGCCAGGTGACCGTACGAGAAGCTGTTAAAGTAAATCTCCGAATATTTATGTGGCTCGGACTGACAGGTTTAGTGATCGGCTCTGGTCTTCTTTTTTGGAAATCAAATGAATTAGTTTTCGGTGTGAGGCCGATGCTTCTCTGGTTAATATTACCAGTATTTCCGATCATCCTGCTAAGCGGTTTTCTCACTAGCATCTTTCAAGGGCTTCAGGAGTTCGCTACTTTTAACAAAATTTTGATCCTTCAACCGATATTGTTATTGGGTTCAACGGGTCTGATTGTCTTATCAGGTCACAAGGAGTTGGAATTACTTATTGGTGCGTATTTGTCGGTCAACTTAATAGTCCTAGTGGTCGTTGCATTAAACGTACGGCATTTATACATTTCTTCAAGCTCCGATATCCCAAAAATCGAGAACTATGGCAAAAGAGCCGTAGGATATGGCTGGAAAGCACATTTAAGTAACATTCTCGGATTTGTTAACTACAAGGCCGACATTTTCTTGGTTAATTTTTTCATGAGCCCGGCTTCAACAGGGGTTTACGTGATAGCCGTTGTGCTCGCCGAGAAGCTCTGGTTGATCTCTACAGCGGTGAGTACCGTTTTGCTGCCACGTTTATCCCAGCTTTCATCTGATGAAGCAACCCGTAAGCGGTTGACGCCACTTATCAGCCGACTAGTCTTGATCGTTACATTGATTAGCAGTACGGCTTTGGCATTGGCTGCTTATCCGCTTGTTTGGTTAGTGTTCGGTGAAAAATACATGGAAAGCGTGCTCCCGTTACTTATTCTATTGCCGGGTATCGTCATGATCGGTGGTGCAAGGGTATGGGCGAACGATATTGCAGCCCGCGGTCGGCCCGAAATCAATATGTATGTGTCTTTGATAACTTTAGCGACGAATATAATTGGAAATGTAATTTTAATACCTCGTTTCGGTTTGACGGGTGCAGCCATGGCGACAACAATTGCCTATCTAATTTGTTCGCTGGTCACTCTTGTTGTTTACACACGATTGACGTCGAATAAATGGACGGAGACATTGTTCATTAGCCGAGCAGATCTGCGCGTTATCAAAGGCGTGCTGCCGCGACAGAAATCATCATTTAATTGATCATAGAAAATATTCTCAGGAACTAAAAGAAAATAGATGAACTGACGCTATGAAAATTGCCACTATAATCGGCGCACGCCCACAGTTCATCAAGTCCGCAACTGTTTCCCGCGCTTTTCGAGAATACCACCGCGATGTGCATGAGGTTCTTATACACACTGGCCAACACTATGACGCTAACATGAGCAAAGTATTTTTCGATGAACTCGATATTCCGAATCCAATCTACAATCTGGGTATCGGTGGTGGCACACACGGTCAGAATACTGGTCGAATGATTGAGCAGATCGAAGCTGTGTTAATTGAAGAGAAGCCAGACTGGGTTCTGGTTTACGGCGACACTGATTCGACACTTGCTGGTGTGTTAGCTGCTGTAAAATTGCACATTCCAGTTGCACATGTGGAAGCTGGATTGCGATCATTCAATCGTCGCATGCCAGAAGAAATTAATCGAATATTGACAGATCATGCGGCTGACTTACTTTTCACTCCAACCGATACAGCGACTAGCAACTTGATGAATGAAGGTGTGGCGGGTAATCATGTGAAGCAAGTCGGAGACGTAATGTACGACGCGGCGCTGTACTATAGCGAGCGCGCCAAATCGCATAGCAATATACTGGCAGATTTGAAGCTGCAGCCTAAGAGCTATATTCTTGCGACCATTCACCGGGCTGAAAACACCGACGATGCGCAGCGCATGGAAAATATTCTTGAAGGCTTCGCGAACAGCTCTAGGATAATAGTTATGCCCTTACACCCACGAACAGCTCAGCGCATTGAGGATTTCGGTTTGGAATTACCCTCGTCCATCATAAGTATTGACCCGGTTGGTTATCTGGATATGGTCATGCTGGAAATGAATGCTCAGCTTATTGCCACTGATAGTGGTGGTGTACAGAAGGAAGCTTATTTTCACCAAGTACCTTGTGTGACGATTAGAGATGAGACTGAATGGGTTGAGTTAGTGGCGGCAGGTGCAAATCGCCTAGTAGGGGCTAAGGCTGAAGCTATCGCCAGAGAGTTAACGAGAGCTAGCAATAATATGTCATTTGAGAAAGGGTTGTATGGTGGTGGCGATTCAGCAGAAAGAATCGCGAATACATTGAATGGAAATGTCGCAAGAGGCATCAAATAGTCCAAATGGAATTAAAATGAGTTGAACTAAGTACTCGTCGAATATCTAATATGAAATCTTGAATTTCAAGTCGCAAAGCGAGATCGCAGTTATAAAGCACTGATCAAATTGATTTTCCGGACATGGTGATGCTTGTGGTTAACCTAGATTTCGTTGCCATTGATAGTGGTGGTGTGCAGAAAGAAGCTTATTTTCACCAAGTGCCTTGAGTTACATTGAGGAATGAAACCGAGCGGGTGTAATTAGCGAGTGCCAGGGTCAATCGCTTGGCTGGACCTAGAGAAGAAATCATCACAGAGTATAGATTTTTTGACCAAGAAAGCGAATATTACACTACTATTACAAACATGCTTAGTTTACTTAATAATGTGAACTACGTTAATAGTTTAATTTGGAAACACTTAATATGAAAATATTGTACGTAACAGGCATGTGCGCACCTATCAAAGATATTTTTACTGGTAAGACAGAAAATGAGATTACGCACCTGGCTCAATTTTTTCATCCTTGGCATAAATTAGTCAAAAAAGGGCATCAAGTTGATTTTGTTGTAGCATCAAACTTCAATGGAAACCAGAATATAAAAGTAGATTGGTTTCGAGAAGATAACATCTACGTAAATATATACGATCCATATTCTGAAGCTACTTGGTATAGAAGAGTTTTTCGACGCATTAAGAGATTTATAAAACTAATTTATTACACAAACAAAGCAATAAGTGAAAATGATTATGATTTTGTCTATGGCTTGGCATATTACGAGGGATTGGCCGGGAATATTGTTGCAAATATTAGAGGTGTTCCGTGTGGAATGAGATCAATGGGCACGATGATATATTATGATTTTGAAAAATATGGCACTTTTTGGACTGCAATTAAACGGCCTGTTGAATTCCTTGTTTTTAAGTTAAAGAAAGAGTTTTTCATCATGACCGACGATGGAACTAAGGGTGATTTCGTGTATGAGAAATGGAAGCCAAAGAGGGAAAAATATGACTTTCATTTTTGGAAAACCGGCATTGATTTTAAGGCGGTTGAAGAGATCCAATCACAAGTTATGATTCCTGAGCACGATTATTTGTTCTTTGCTGCAAGATTTGATAGATGGAAACGCCATGATAGAATTTTAAAGATATTGCACATTTTGCATCTCAGGAATAATCGTATCCACCTATATTTTTCAGGAAATATCACCATTAAGAGTTGTCATGATGAAGTGAAACATTTAGTTGGAGAATATGGCTTAGACGACTACGTCCATTTTTTAGGACCTATAAAACAAGATGACGTAAAGGTGTACTCCTATAATGCAGTTGCCAACCCATTAATGTATGACTGCTCCAATCTGGGAAACATTTTTTTTGAAATATTTTCTACTGGTTCAGTTGTAATAGGCCTTAATGATGGCACGTTAAACGACTATTTAGAAAATGAGAAAAATGGATTTATTGTTGATGATGAAGATGAAGCGAGTGTTATTGTTGAGAGGCTGTTAAAAGATAAAATTTTGAAAGAGAAAATAAGGAAACAAGCAATAAGTAACGCAAAAGAGAAGGTCCTATCGATTGATGATCGATTTGACAAGGAAGTTGATTTGATAGAAAAAATTGCTGCATCAAAGCGAACCCAATAAACCCATGCAGTTCAAAACTGATCATCTTACGGAGCAAGTATCGTCGCTGGGTTGAAAGCCAATTTGATTAAAGTGGTACATCTAATTCCGCGTGACGGTATTGGGGGCGTGGAGATCGCCGCACAATCTATGGTGCGCGCTTCGAAACTAGAATGTAACTACAAACTTGTTTCTATTGCTGGCGATAACAGCGTTCGGAATAGTGATCGTGTCTCTGTTTCCCCATTTCACTCAGAAAACAATCCTCTGGCACATCTCCATACGATTAAACAGGTTATTTCAATTAAACCTGATGTGTTAGTTTGCTCTCTTTGGCGGTCCGTGCCTGTTGGCTTGGGCGTGAAAATAATACGACCCAGCACAAAGTTGGTTTTTTTCCTACACTCAACAGTAACTGCTCATTTTTTAGACTGGTTTAGTAGCAAATTAGTGTTGCTCTTCTGTGACGCAGTTTGGGCTGACTCAGTTGCAACAATTTCCTCTCGTGTAGGTTCAAGAAAAGGCCTGGTGAAGCGGGTAATTTCATTTGTTACGCATGAGATTCCTGTCGAGTTGATACCAAATAAACGTGCTCCTCGTTTTGTGTTTTGGGGGCGGTTGCATCGTGATAAGGGACTAGATCGGGCTATAAATTTCATATATATGCTGGTTGAAAGGGGTTGTCACGCATCCTACGAAATATGGGGACCAGACGATGGTGAACTTAATTCAATAGAAGTCCAAATAGAGAGTCTTGGGTTGAAAAACATGATCAGCTTAAAGGGACCGGCTAATCACAATGATTTAAATCAGATCGTGGAAGGCAATTGTTTTTACCTTCAATTTAGCCGCAATGAAGGCATGGCGATGTCAGTTGTAGAGGCTATGCAAAGATCTTTAGTGCCAATAGTTACTGGTGTCGGTGAGATCAGCACTTACTGCCGGCAGGGCCACAATGCGATTGTAGTGAAGGACCCGGATAATCCGATAGAAGCTGTTGACGATGTTATTTCTATATTGAATGATGAAGCCATGTATAGGCAATTACAGGCTGCTGCGCATAATCATTGGGCTGAACACGTGCTATACAAAGATGATGTCTGCGTGGCCGCCAATGAATTGTGCAAGTAGGATTAGGTGGCACCAAAGTACGCGATAAATACGGTTTTTAAACTGATAATAAAGACGCAGTCACATGGAAAAGGAAAACATAGATACACAGACCGACGAAGGCTTTGGTGATGATTGGGAACGATTTGATCAATCACAACTAAATCCAGAAGAAGCAAGGCTATTTCGAATTATATTTTGCCGTATTACCCTGGCAAGATTTACCCGCACATGCAGAGGGTTTTGACCTGGGTTGCGCCGCTTGCCGGTCGCCTGCATTGCATTGGCCCTAGCTCTGCATTGGAGGTTGCTAAACGAAACCTCGCGGAGCATTCAAATTGTGAGTTCCATTCTGAGACGGTTGATTCTATGCCAAGGTCAAACGACAGCATAGACTTCGGTTACTCGCTAGGTGTGTTGCACCATGTTCCAGATACTTAAGTGGCCTTAGTTAGTTGTGTAAACAAGTTAAAAATTGGTGCACCGTTTTTAGTGTACCTATATTACGCGTTCGATAATCGGCCGTTCTAGTCTCGTGCAATTTGGAGAATGAGTGATTTTTTCCGCCAGGGGATATCAACACTGCCCCACGGACCTCGCTTTCTTATAAGTCAAATGATCACAGGTATAGTTTATTATCCGTTGGCGAGACTTGCGTTGTTAGGTGAAAAGCTTGGCTTTGATGTTGAAAATATACCGTTGTCGACTTATCGGAAATTGAGTTTTTATAGGATGCGCACCGACGCTCTGGATCTGTTTGGTACTCGGTTAGAGCAGCGATTTACCCGCTCTGAAATTAGCACCATGATGGAAAAGTCTGGATTGGAACGTATTGAGTTTTCCGAAAACTTACCCTATTGGTGCGCAGTAGGTTTTCGAGCAGAGTCCTGTAAATAGTGTGTGGCTTTGCGGGTATTCTTATTCAGCCCTGGTCGAGTAATGCCGACCAAATAAGAGCGGTGTTGTCGGAAATGGGAGCCGCAATTGCCTTTAGACGGGCACCGGCATTTTTTTATTAACACGTAGCGTATTTGTGAATCAGGGCGTTAATAGTTGCTTGGTATGGGATACCTTCACGCAGAGCCTTGGCTTTCAGGCGAGCTAGGTCTGTCTGTGGTACGCGAATGGTGATTTTTTGCCGCTCATCATTGATTGTATTGAGCGCTGATTCTCTTAGCTCAGACAAAATTTTATCCGATAATCCGCTTTTTCCAAGCAAGTAGTTATCGGACTCAATAGCGTCAATAAGTTTTTCCCCCTCATCCTCTACGTATGATTTGACTATTGGTTTATTTATCATAGTTTTATCTCAGTTTCGGTAAATAAATCTCAGTGTGCGTTCTACTTGGAAAAACAGCTTTAAAGAAAAAACCTTTTCCTTCAGTGATCTATGGAACCACGTACACGTAATTATTTATGTTTAATATTAGCATTCTTTGATTTGAGTAATTTGGGTTGGAAATATCGTTTAAAACCCTCCCATCTTCGATGGCAATAACGTAGTCTTCAAAACTGATGTTTCCGCGAGCTTCATCATTGCTAAGTTGCTTCGCTTTTTCACTATTCCAGCGAATTTTTTTCATAGATTTATTGTATGTACTTAGTATGGCTTGTCAATATTTTCAGAACATGTTTTCCAAACGTTAATGAAGCCCAGAACTGATTTCTTTAGAATTAAGAATTTAGGGAGTGCCCTGTATTTGTCCGCCATTGATCGAACAGAGTTAAGTTTATAATGTGCGGCTTTGCGGGAATTCTTATTCAGTCAAGGTTGGATAGCGCCGACCAGATGAGGAAGGTGTTGACGGGAATGGGTCGGGCTATCGCTCATCGTGGGCCAGATGATGACGGTGTGTGGCTTGATGAAATTGGTGGTATTGGTTTCAGTCATCGGCGTTTGTCAGTTATAGATCTTTCGCCGGCCGGTCATCAGCCGCTGGAGTCGCGCTGTGGGCGGTTTGTGATTGTTTATAATGGTGAGATTTATAATCACCATGTGATTAGGGAGGAGTTGGAGAAAGACAGATTGCCACGTCGCTTCGCTCCTCGAGAACCGGAAGGCCGGCCCCGCGGCCCTACGTTCTCCTCAGTCTCTGTTCCTGACTTGATTCTAGACGTTGGTGGAGATCGCGATGACGGAGGTGAAGGCAAATTGCTGCGCTTCGCTCGCAATGACAGGGGTGATGAATGGCGTGGGCATTCGGATACCGAGACACTGCTTGCTGCCATTGAAGCGTGGGGTGTAGAAAAGGCACTTAAGAAGGTTAAAGGCATGTTTGCTTTTGCGCTTTGGGATAAACAGCAAAAAGCGCTTTATTTAGCCCGCGACCGAGTAGGCGAGAAACCGTTGTACTACGGTTGGCAGGGCGATGCTTTTTTATTTGGCTCTGAGCTTAAAGCTTTAAAGGCTTCTCCGGACTTTATAGGCGAAATAGATCGGGGGGCATTGGCCCTTTTTTTACGCCACAATTACGTACCCGGCCCGCATTCAATTTATAAGGGAATTAAGAAGTTGCCTGCAGGAACTTTTCTGAAAATAGAAACGGGTAGGGAAGCAGGTATACAGAAGGGACAAGAGAAGCCAGAGCCCTATTGGGATTTCGCGCAAGCAGCAAAAAGCGGTTTGGAAAGTCCTTTTGCGGGCAACGAGTCTGAGGCAATAACAGTGCTGGAAGAAAAGTTGGGCTCTGCGATTGCCGGGCAGATGCTGTCGGATGTGCCACTGGGGGCTTTGCTGTCTGGTGGTGTTGATTCATCGTTGATTTGCGCTTTGATGCAATCGCAGAATGGCTCTGCGATAAAAACATTTACCATTGGGTTTGATGCCCAAGCGTACAACGAAGCAGAGCACGCGAGTGCGGTTGCTAAACATTTGCGCACTGAGCATACCGAGTTGTATATTCAGCCAGATGATGCACTGAATCTTATTCCCGCACTACCGCAGATGTATGACGAACCTTTTGCCGATTCATCTCAACTGCCCACGCACCTGGTAATGCAGATGGTCAAGCAACATGTCACCGTGGCGCTGTCTGGCGATGGCGGCGATGAACTTTTTGCCGGTTACAATCGCTATGCTTATGCACCCAAGATCTGGGATAGGCTGGGCAGATTGCCACCAGTGATCAGGGGTGGTATTGCCAAGGCACTTACCGCAATCCCGGCTGCAGGCTTTAATCAATTTGCAAATGCCCTTGGGGTAGCGCAACTGGGCAGTAAGGCACATAAGCTTGGACAAAGGCTGCAACGTGTGAATAGCATAGATGATTTATATCTTGCTTTGGTATCTGAATGGGGAGAAAGTGAAAGCCTTGTGTTGGGAGCGGGTGCTGAACCTGACTATCTCCTGAATAGTAGAAACACGTGGCCGGTTATTGTAGACTCAGTGGCAAGAATGATGGTGCTGGATAGCTTATCTTACCTACCCGATGATATTCTAGTTAAGGTTGACCGTGCCGCGATGGCGGTCTCTCTAGAAACCCGTGCACCGTTTCTGGACAAAGATATAATTGAATTTGCCTGGCAACTACCTAAGAATATGAAAATAAGAGATGGGCAAGGTAAATGGTTGTTACGTCAACTATTGGATAAATATGTACCGCGCGAATTGATTGAGCGACCTAAAATGGGTTTTTCCATACCACTGGATGACTGGCTGCGCGGGCCTTTAAAAGATTGGGCAGAGCAGTTGTTAGATGAATCTAGATTGAGAAGAGAGGGCTATTTAAATCCTGAACCGATCCGTAAAGCCTGGCATCGGCATTGCCTGGGCAAGGCAAACTATGGATATCGGCTTTGGTCAGTGCTAATGTTTCAATCATGGTTAGAAAATGAACGGGGTGCCTGCTAAGTTATGTGGCCGTATTGGTTAATGTTTTTGGTGCCTGTGCTTGGGGTGAGAGGCCAAGTCCGAACTGGCTATCAAGGGTTAGTGTGGATGCTGTGTATGTTGGCGTTCGCATTATTAATTGGCTTTCGTTATGAGATAGGTGGTGACTGGGGCAATTATTTACGCCATTTCGACAACATTCTCTACTGGAGTTTCAGTGAAGTTTTGCAAAGGGGTGACCCAGCTTACTATGCGATCAATTGGCTGGTTGCGAACGCCGGTTGGTCAGTAGTTTGGGTAAACTTAGTCTGCGCGATATTCATAGTCATTGGACTCAATTCTTTCTGCAGGAACCAGCCCTTACCTTGGCTGGCACTGTTGGTAGCCGTTCCGTATCTAATTATTGTCGTGAGCATGGGCTACAGTCGGCAGGCTGCGGCTTTGGGTATGGTATTGGTAGGCCTCACTGCGCTTGGTCGAAATCAGGTCATAAAATTTGTTTTTTACATTTTTCTAGGTGCTTTGTTTCACAAATCGGCGGTAATCTTATTACCGATCGCCGCGCTGGCAGCGACCCGCAATCGAATTTGGACATTTGTTTGGATTATGGTGGTGTCGATTGTAGGCGCCTATATGTTGGTTTCTGAAGAAATAGACGTATGGTGGGTCAACTACGTAATCGACGAATATGCCTTTGCCTCACAGGGCGCAACTGTTCGAGTATTAATGAATGCCGTACCATCTGTTCTATTATTTGTGTTTCGTAAGCAAATATTTTATGACAATGTCGAACGTAAATTGTGGCTATGGTTGGCGTTTTTTTCTCTACTCTGTATTTTGGGCCTGAGTTATTCTGCAACGGCAATTGACCGATTGTCTTTGTATTTTATCCCCATTCAACTATTTGCTTTTTCGCGTATCCCCTTTCTCGCTGCCGATAGGGCTTCATTCAAGCTAATAATGTGGTCGGTTGTCATTTACTATGGCTTAGTGATGTTTGTATGGCTTAATTTTGCGATACATGCTCGTCATTGGTTGCCGTATAAATTTAGCTTATTTTACTAAATACATGTTCTTTCGGGGAAAATGCGATAGCACCTAATCAAGAATCAAGCAACACATGTCTGATTGTTTAAGTGTCAATAAGTATCCAATTAATGGGTTCTAAAGCCTCATATGCCATCGAATACGTTGATATTTTTAAAGAAATATTTGAACATAAATGCTAAAATTAACCTCCGTTTCCGGTTGCTAGAAGCCTATTAATGCTGAATAAAGCACTGATGCACCGCAAATATCGATTTTTTATTTGTTGGGTCAGTTAGACCAATCAGAGCTGCTCGATTGTAGTGGTAATAGCAGGCCTGCTAAGCCCATCAGCTTGATGACTGGTTTGTTGATACTCAAGCAACTGTATAACCTAAGTGACGAACAGATTGCGCATGTCGTTAAGCAAAATCCTTACTATAAGCTATTTTGTGGATTTAGGGAGTTTCAGCTATCGGTTCCTTGCGATGCACTCAATTGGTTGAGTTTAGAAATCGTATTGGGAGTAGAGTCGAACCAATATTCAAGCTATCAGTCGAGCTGCTTGGCAAGTAGGCAGAAGAAAGCACGGTATTGGTTGAGATCACTGTCCAAGAAAAAATGGTGACCTATCCTACTGATAGCAAGTTGGTCATTAAAATCATCACTCGGCTCAACAAGCAGACTAAACGCGAAGGTATTGTGCAGCACCGTAGTTATGTAAAGGAGTTGAAGTCATTGCGTTTGGCTTGTCGCAACTTCAGCCACCCTAGACGTAGAGGTAAAGCGTAAGCTCATGAACGAGGAGGGTAAAACTATTGCGGTGGTTATTAATACCTCCTGGAATATTTATAACTTTCGAATAGGGCTTTTGCAGGCTTTGCAAGAGGAAGGATATAGCGTTGTAGCCATTGCTCCGCGTGATGGTTATTCAGAGAAGTTGCAGGCGTTTGGGTTTGAATTTCACAACGTCGATATTAATAACAAGGGAACCAACCCTATTGAGGACACGAAGTTGATCTGGTCCTTTTATAAGTTGTATAAGCGAGTTAATCCTGATGTATTATTACACTATACCATTAAACCCAATATTTATGGTACGGTTGCCGCCCGTATCGCTGGCATACCTGTCATAAGCAACATCTCGGGCTTGGGCACGGTGTTTCTTAACCAGGGAATATCTTCTAGAATCGCCAAGCTACTATATAAAGTGGCATTACAATTTCCAGCGAAAGTCTTTTTCCAGAATGCCGAAGATAGAGCGCTGTTTATTGACTCCAAACTGGTAGCGGAAAACAAAACTGATTTATTGCCGGGTTCGGGTATTGATACGCTTAAGTTCTCGCCTATTGAAAGTGACAATGACAGTACGGTTGATACATTCCTATTTATCGCGAGATTGGTAAAAGACAAGGGGCTGGTGGAATACGTCGACGCGGCGCGAATTGTGAAAGGAAAATATCCAGACGTTGTGTTTAAAGTGTTAGGTGCGTTTTATCCTGGCAACCCAACCGCGATTACCCAGGAAGAAATGGCGGCCTGGGAGCACGAAGGGGTTATTACTTATTTGGGAACCAGTAATGAAGTGCCCTCTCTTATCGCCGCAGCGGATTGTGTCGTTTTGCCTTCCTATCGAGAAGGACTGTCGCGGGTTCTGCTCGAGGCGGCGAGTATGGCAACGCCCATTATCACCACAGATGTTCCGGGGTGTCGGGATGTGGTGGACAATGAAGGCAATGGCTTTTTATGTAAGGTCAAAGATGCAAGAGACTTGGCAGTTCAGATGGAGAAAATGATTAAACTTGAGCAAGTGCAACGGGTAGAAATGGGTCTCAAGGGGAGAGAGAAGGTGGTTAAGGAGTTTGACGAGGCGATAGTGATTAATCAGTACCAAGATGCCATTAGCGATATCTTTGCAGTTTGAATTAGTGGCCGAGTGACGGTTGAAACGGTTTATATTTCATTTTTTTACCTACCTAGCGGGCATACTGAGCGGGATCATATTGGTGTGCCTGATCGGTATTTGGGTTGCAGTTAAAGCACCTTCGTGGTTGGTTGTAGAACGGGAAGATCACCGAGCGGATATTGGTGTGGTTTTGGGCGGTGGGGGTGGTAGCCGTTTGCGCACAGGCTTATTTTTGTATGATGAAGGAAAGGTTGATCGTCTTGTACTGGTCGACAAAAGTAAGCTCGACTGGATACATATTCAAAAGAGGTTATGCTTGGACTGTGAAACAGAAGGGAAGGATGTGACTATTATCGAAGGGTCAATCAATACCTTCACTGATGCCTCTCTAGTAGCACAATACAGCGACTCACAGGATATTGATAGCATATTGGTTATTACGGATCCCTATCACAGCCGGCGTGCATTATTAATATTTGAATCACAATTTAAGGGAAGTGGAATAGATGTTTCAGTAGTGAGTTCGGGCGACTATGTTGGGAAATTACCGCCCGGTGAAAAGTGGTGGCTAGATAATGCTACTTCGAAGGTTGTGTGGGGAGAAATCAGTAAAATTGTTGCCTTTTATGTAAGGGGCTTTGAAGTTATAGCTGAATAAGTTACTAGGTTATTTTTGGGTTCTTAGGGCTGAATCACAAGCCGGATTCGGAAGGCGTAACTGCGAGATACAAAAAAGGGCGGCGTAACATGCCGCCGTAGTGATGGGGATTGTTTATTCGGATGGTTAACGTATTATCTCCCTCCAATAAATAGCCAGTCAGATCTACGTCCCATTCGAAGCGATAGTCGTTGCGCCACCACATTACTTTCAGCTCATGATGAGCGACCTTGTGACCGTTCACGTAGAGCCAGGCCTCATTAAAAATGCCGGGAAAACGGATATGAATATTACCTTCGGTTTGTTCTGGTTTGAGTTCGGTGTTCTACCAGCCATGGCCGGTATAACTTTGAAAATCCTTAGTGACTAAACCTTGGGCCTGCAAATATAGATCGGTGCGCACCCGCTCCCATTCGCCGGGATTGTTTTGGCGGCTTTCAACTGAGATTGGATGGATCTGGTTATTCCACCAGCTTAGATCGACGGCTTGATTTTCCCAGTGTTCGACAACCCCTTATTACCTACATCGCGACGGAAGTTCCATATTAGCGGTAATTTAGTGAGTAGTTCGCCCTTGGTGCCATCGATGAATGGAATGAGTTCCTGATACTGTTTCACTTCACAAGGGCACCATGCATAACCGCGTTCGGGGTATTTGCTGTAAGTAGTAAAGATGCCATTCATGGCGGTCAGATTTTCACGGGCTGATAGACCTTTTTTACCTGCCTCGACGGCTCTTATGTAATCGACTTCGGTTGCGGTGGCAGTGACCATTTGATCATAGGCGCTGATAATATCATAACTCAATCGGGTGAATTTCAACCTGTCGATCACCTGTTTCTGATTACGTGTGAGAACTTCAGTTTTTTTCAGTTGGGCGATGATGGCCTTCGGTTGCCTGAGTTTTTCACTTAACCGGGAAATCAGACCTTTGCTGTAGACGGCCTGAAAAAGAAAGTATTCGTGCTCTGTGCTAACCGTTTCCTCCCAGGCCTTGAAAATAGCATTCCAATAGTCAGCCATTGGCTCAGCGGCGGGGCCGTAGAAGTTTTTATAGAAGGCTGCCAATTCTACGTCAATATCGAGATCTGGATCTTAGTACAGATGGCCGCGAATATATAGATTCAAGAACGTTGTACCTATCGCATTCCGGCTCTCTGTTTGAACACCCAAGATGCCGGCTTTTTCATACTGTTTTATATCGTAGCGAATGGATTGTATCGACGGATTGGGGACGTCACGACAAACCAGCATTCCTTGATCGTAGTCATATATCACGACGCGTCCGTTCATGACTTCAGACCTGAGATAGAGCATATCCTTAAATTCACGTCGCGGTCCGCCCTTAGGGTCTTCCATGTGATGGATTGGATCGATATCGACTGGGGCTAGAAACGCAACAAGCGGTGCTTTAGCCTTGATGTTTTGAACCGGTGGAATCGTCATGTTGGCATACGCAAGAAAGCCTATTTTTGCGTCCCTGGCGGGGGCCGCGTTCATCAGCCGTTCTGCTACCTTATTATAAAAAACCATAAAGGCGTCGCTTACAGTCTGCGTCATGAAGTACTTGTCGTACTGTAGACCTATCAAGGATTTATCCTGAGTGGAATTGCTGCGATAGACGCCATCTTCCATGCCCAGTTGCACGTCTTTACCAGCTTGGTAAATGGGTAGCACTTGTTTGGCGACGTGGGCTGCTGTTTTGTCGTTGGTAATCGGTACATTCCAGTGTTATCCACCTTCAGGCGCAAGATCCCCCGTGTACTTTGTGAGAATATGGCCTTGGGGTACTGAAACGTTGTTCATCATATTGCGCTTTTGAAACTCGGCTGCCCCCGTGGTGTCGCCTACCCAGGATATCCAGTATCCGCGAACCTCAAAAAGTGAACCGTAGGCATAGTCGAGTTGGCCTATCGAAAGCGATCTATGTTCAGGGACAAATTTACCAAACTCAGTGGGCATATACCAGCGACAACCCCATTGTCTGAGCAGTTCTGCCACGGCAAAGTAATGTGCTTCATCGTTGTTCCCCGCGATGAAGCACATTACTTTGCCGTGCGTCGCAGTGCAATGGCATCGGCGTGAAATACTGGATCGGGCTTGATTACCACATTGATCGCCTTTTGGAGTGAAGTATCGACCTTGTGCGCTGCTTGCCCCACAATGAGCTGTGGCCATTTGCCGCCCAAAGCAGTATTGATCAACTTGTCAGTATTTGCGAGAGCCACTTTGGCTCCGGTCATCAGTTTAATATAGTGAACTAAATCATCTGCGGCACGTTTTTCCCATGTTCCCGCCTCGGGAGAAACGACAGCTACGGCTTTCGTCACACCGTTATTTACTATGCCGAGTGTGGCGCTATCGAGGGTGCCAATAACTTGTGCTGAAAGGGATGGTGCGTAAAAATAAATTAGCAGGATGATGAAAACAGTACGACAAATTGATTTGTACGTGTAAACACTCCCTCGGCTCTGGTTGGTCGTGGTATTGCAATACCTCTACTCGTTGTTCTTCAGCACCAAGGCAAGCACATTAAATATAAGGAAATGCCCTGTCATTTAAATAAGCAGAGTAACATGGCAATCTAAATAATTTAGAGTGTACCACTCTGATTGGAGTTGGTTAAATTTGGAGGCGTGATTGTTCAAACTCATCTTCTGATTTTATGTGTGACGAAGTGAAAAATGAGCTTTAGTTTGAAGCAGCATGACGATGATTGCGTATAAAATAGATCATATGTTTATTCTAAAAAAATTGCTCGGTAATCTAATGATGCCGCTTTCGTTTAGCCTACTGCTATTGTTGGTGGGGTTATTGCTGTTGTGGCTTAGCCGGCAGCAGAGTAAAAAACAGTTCTGGGGAAAGCTTTTTATTAGCTTAGCCACGGGGTTATTGCTGGTAGTTAGTTTACCGACCACATCTTTGGCCCTGAACATCTCGCTTGAACGCAGTAATCCACCATTGTTGATAGCGCCGACAGATCTGGAATATGTGATTGTTTTGGGTAATGGGCATCGCAGCGATCCTCATTTGCCACCTTCTCAGCAATTGTCATCACCCAGTTACTATCGTTTGATGGAGGGCTTAAGATTAATGCGAGCGAGTCTGGGTGCGACGCTGCTGCTCACGGGATACGGCGGCTCAGATCCGGTTAGTAATGCACATCTATACCGCATCGTTGCTCTGCAATTTGGTATCCCTGCTGAGCAAATTCAGATATTTGAAAGCCCAAGAGATACAGCAGAAGAAGCTGCAGTACTTGCGCCCTTGATAAAGAACCACAAAAGCGCACTGGTAACATCGGCAAGCCATATGCCCAGATCGCTCAGTTTGTTTAATGCACTTGGGGTTGAGCCGATCCCATCACCTACTTTTTATTTGGGTAAGAAGCCACAAAGCCCTCTGTATTTTTATGAGCACCTGCCGCGGGCAGGGCACCTAAACGACGTTACTATTGCCTGGCATGAAATGGTTGGCTCTTTATGGAGGAAGCTTAGAGGCTAAAACACAGCGCTCGTCTTTTGTTAACTCGGCAGACTAATAGCTTACCTTTGGCAACCGAAGTGCTGAGAGTAAAGCGCCCCATCTGTCGTCGCGACGCGGCAATCCAAACCAATAGATCGCGTCGCTACGCTCACGACGATGGGCTGGTTAAATTAGGGGACAGGAAAACAACGAAGTCATTGCGAACGTAATGAAGCAACTTCTTGATTATGGGTGCCATTATGGCAGATTGCTGCACTTTGCTCGTGATGATTAACACTTATTTTGGCCGGTATTTCACTGCCGGATGAATATCCCTATCTGTGGAAGTATTTCATCAGCAATCTAAATGGGCGGATAATAGGATACAGAAATAGCAGGTAACTGGGTAATTCTACATAGTGAAAATCACCAAGCTTAGGTGCAAACAGGGCTCTGTAGGCAAAGCTAAGCCGGTCAGACAGGTTTTCTCGCATACGCCATAGTATGCCGAAGGTTCCATAATATCTTCCCTGTCTATCCGCAGTGGAGAAGTTTATCTCAATGATACGTTGGCCTAGTTCTGGGACAGTAGAATCATTAAGTGCTTTAGTTTTTATTTTTTCGGGCAGAGGCAAGGCTAACAAGCTGTGGCTAAGGTAAAGCCCCAGCATTAAGATTCGTTCGATACCTTGTGCTTGTGCATCTTTAAACAGGCTTTGCCAATCTAGGTCTGGTTTTACTCTGATAAAGCGGTCGATGTCGCACACCCACTCAAGTCGTTCAAACAAGTGTTTTGCGCCGTGAGCACAAAGATAAAGAAGATGAGTGTTGTATGCCGGCATCGGCACCACGACGCCATCAATGGTTGTATTATCATGTACCTCCCACAGGGCATCTTCTTGCCAGTCAATCGCATAGTTTTTGGATAGGAGTTCCCAGTGGATTTCAATGCGGATGCTCTTCCCCAGACCAATCACATTTACGCGGCTAAAGAAAGTGTCGCTGGTGTCTTCAGCCAGGATGATTTCTGGTATATAGTTGTCTTCTATTAGCAACGCTATTGCTTTTCTTGCGTCTTGCCTTTTAATCAAAATATCTAGATCACAGTATTCTCTCAGCGTTATATCTTCGTAGGCAAACTGAGAAAGAGCAGGGCCCTTAAATGCCAAAGCTTGGATGCCATTTTTATTGAGTAGTCTCAGTAACCTAGTCAATTCAGCAGCCATGTGCATATTTTTCGCGACAATGCTCATGTTATTTCGCTTAATTTC
>JBLIOD010000018.1:0-45041 GCA_047639475.1 Gammaproteobacteria bacterium | reverse complement strand
CATACTCGCTACGGTCATTAAAGAAATACTAACGGAATTGACGTGACCGTCTCTGAGATATTTTCGGCTGACAGATGACTTCAGACAACTCGTCAGTTATTTTCTCTATAGTAGTGCTAGTTGCGAGGGTAGGGTTGCCTATAAACAGTGTGCCCGTAAACCAAACAATCCATCGTCATACTCGTGTAAAGGTCATGGCGTTAATAACAGCGGTACTATTATCCGAGAATGATGCAGAAACGGATGCAGCGTAGGAATTTACTCCACCACTGCCGAGGATTGTGAAGGTATGCACTCCTCCAGCACTCCAAGCGCTAAGACCACAACCCGCTGTGCCTCCGCCGTTAACCGCTAGCGCAATATAATCCACGGGGAAAGAATCGACTTTATCTATTGTTGCTATATTCCCTGCTGTCGCTACTATATAAATAGTCGCTGAGCCTACCGAGGGATCCGTTGCTGATAGCGTGATTACCAAGTTCGGACAACACCCAGACTCATCTATGGTAAAAATCACGTAGTTGGCGAGAGGAAGGCATGCTGTCACTATCTCTAGTTCTGAAAAAGCTAACTCCGCGCATGGTGCCGAGATGTCTGCGCATGGCGACGAGCTATTGTCAGTATCCGCAGAGTCCTCTATGGTTTGGGCGTGAGCTGGTAGCAGCACAGACTCCACTACTGGTTGTACCCATCGCTGCGGTACCGCCATAATAGTAACGCCGACTGCACCTAGCGAACGAAGTAATCTACGTCTGGAATTTGACACAATTGTTGTTCCGAGCTTATACAACTTGCTCGCACAAAAATCATGAGCAGGGTTTGGAAGTAAAATCTATATGAAAATTACTCAAATTGGTAATTTTAACGGCTTGTACTATGACTGAACGTTACATTGGAGTCAATTACCAGCATCGGCAACTGGCGGCTAAGGGCTAACATTTGCGGGGTGTTTTTGGGTTCGCTTTTTGCACAAGCAAAAAGGAACAAGCCCGCCACGGCAGTGGCAATGTTAGGTAACACTCAATGGTATAAACGCTCAGCGTGATTACTTAACGACAGAAAAGAGCCATTATCTGCCTGTCAGTTTATTTTTTATAAGCTTGGAATTCAATTAACGTACGCGTTTTCGTCCCGTCGACGAGTCACTTTTATCTTGGAAAAAGTAACCAAAACCATCTGCTCCTGAGCTCGCAGCCTTGGGTATTCCCTCACTCCCGCATCGAAATTGAAATGGATCGCCGCACTGCGTTCGCGATGACGAGCACGTTGAGGATGGCCGGGTTGATACGCACGTCGCTTGCGACGAGTTATTCTAGGAGAAATCCGCGTAAGAAATGCATGGCCGAGATTTCGATTTACTAAGCGGGATCAAGCGAGGACTGTCTGAGCACGAGAGTGCGAGTTCAGCAGCGCCGCTTCGTCAATCTTAACCTCGGGAACCCGAAGGGCCACCATTTGCGATGCGTTTTCTTGGTTCGGTTCTTTTGCGCAAACAAAAGAATGAACGCCCGCCACGGCAGTGGCAATGCAAATTTGGACTCTAAAACAACAAATCAACACACTTCAAAAACGAAGCCAAAGAGCAAAACATCAAAGCCGCAAGGCCCTAACCCTCTCCAACAACCCCTCATCATCCCACTCCACTTCACCACGCGCCTGATAAACCACCTCACCATGCGCATTAAAAACAAACGCCGAAGGCAACCCCCTAACATCCCAAGCATTGTAAGTACTATTATTGCTATCAACCAACAAAGGAAACTCTGCCTCATACTCTAACGAGAAACCGATCACCTGGTCTTCAGCTTCCCCCGCATTAATTGCTACCAAACCAATCCCTTCATCCTTAATTTTATGCCAAGCACGGTTAATAGAAGGCGTTTCTGTAAGGCAAGGCGGGCACCAAGATGCCCAAAAGATAACAATCAGCGGTTTGCCTGAATAATCAGATAGCTTATAGGACTTATCATCAATGTCCTGCAGTTCAAACTGCGGCAAAACAATCGGTTCCGATATTTTTCGAAGTTGATTATCTGCCGCAAAGCTAGATAGCGCTACCAAAGTGATTGCGAAGCTTACTGCCGTCGCAGCGAATAGCGCCCTAGCGCGAGAGAACGGTCGTTTAGCTTGGCTTAACAATGCAGGCAAGCTTGCCATCTTTTACCGTCACCTTCACATCACCGCCTTTTACCAAGTCACCAAACAACAAGTCTTCCGCTAAAGGTCGTTTAATGTGCTCTTGTATGACTCTGGCCATGGGGCGAGCGCCCATGGATTTATCGTAGCCTTCATCAGCCAGCCATTGGCGGGCTTTTTTATCGACCGTTAAGCTAACCTGCTTTTCTTCAAGCTGCTGCTCAAGTTCAAGAATGAACTTGCCAACGATATGCATGATAGTCGGCTCATCAAGCGGCTGAAAATGCACCATGGCATCCAATCGATTGCGAAACTCTGGGGTAAATGATTTCTTAATGGCTTCATGATTGTCATGCTCAACTTCACGCTCAACAAAACCCATGGTACTGCGTGCTGCATCGACCGCGCCGGCATTGGTAGTCATGACGATAATGACGTTTCTAAAGTCGGCTTTTCTGCCGTTGTTATCCGTCAACGTGCCGTAATCCATCACTTGCAACAAGATGTTGAACAAGTCTGGGTGCGCCTTCTCAATTTCGTCTAGCAATAATACCGAGTGAGGATGTTTGTTGACCGCTTCGGTTAACAAACCACCTTGATCAAAGCCAACATAACCTGGAGGGGCACCGATCAATCTTGAGACCGTATGACGCTCCATATACTCTGACATATCAAAGCGAATGAACTCGATACCCATGGTATGAGCCAATTGCTTGGTCACTTCAGTTTTACCGACACCCGTAGGACCTGCAAACAAGAACGAACCAATCGGCTTGTTCTTATCGCCCAAACCTGCACGTGACATTTTGATCGCCGAAGACAAAGTAGAAATGGCTTTGTCTTGGCCAAACACCACCATTTTTAAATCGCGCTCTAAATTGCCCAGCGATTTCTTGTCTTCTGTAGAAACTTGCTTCGGCGGGATACGCGCCATGCTGGCAACAATGGCTTCAATTTCTTTTACGCCAATGGTTTTCTTGCGTTTTGTCGCGGGCGCTAACCTTGCCTTGGCACCGGCTTCGTCCATTACATCAATGGCGGTATCGGGCAAAAAGCGCTCATTCAAATAACGTGCAGCGAGCTCCACTGCGGTGCGCAGAGCAGGCGCAGTGTATTTAACACCGTGGTGATCTTCAAAGCGAGATTTTAAGCCGCGCAAAATTTGCACCGCTTCTTCAATGGTCGGCTCTTCGATGGCGATACTTTGAAAGCGCCGCGACAAGGCACGGTCTTTCTCAAAAATATTGCGGTATTCTTGATAGGTGGTAGAACCCATACACTTCATTTCACCGTTAGCAAGCATTGGCTTGAGTAAATTAGAGGCATCCAAAGCGCCGCCAGATACCGCCCCTGCACCAATTATGGTATGTATTTCATCAATGAACAGTATGGCATCGTCAGCTTCTTTTAATTCCGTCATTACCGCTTTTAGGCGTTCTTCAAAATCACCCCGGTATTTGGTACCCGCCAACAAAGCGCCGATATCCAATGAGTAAATAGTCGACTCAGCCAATACTTCCGGCACTTCGCCGCGAACAATTTGGCGCGCCAAACCCTCGGCCAAAGCCGTTTTACCCACACCCGCTTCACCGACAAATAGTGGGTTATTTTTACGGCGACGGCACAAAATTTGCGCCGCACGCTCTAATTCTTTTTCGCGGCCAATGAGTGGGTCAATCTTGCCCGCTTTTGCCTGTTCGTTGAGGTTAACCGTATAGGAGTCCAATGCGGTTTGCTTACCGCCTTGTCCATCAGCATCTCCATCAAGATCATCTTGGTGTTCAATCTGCGGGGTATCGCCCGAGATATTCACCAAGCCATGCGATATTGCACGCACCACATCAAAACGGTTTACATCTTGAGAATTCAAATAGTACGCGGCGTGGGAGTCTTTCTCGCTGAGTATAGACACCAACACATTGGCGCCCTGAACTTCTTTGTTGCCCGAGTTTTGCACATGCAAAATAGCGCGCCTAAGTACCCGCTGAAAACCAATGCCCGGCTGGGTTTCAATATCTTCTTGGTCCAACATCGGCATCATATCGCTAAAAAATCGCTCAAGGTCTTCTTTAAGCTTATCCACACTGCCACCGCAGCCGTGAATTAATGCTTGTACCGACTCGATGTCAGCGATAGCGAATAATAAATGCTCAACCGTGACGAATTCATGCTTCATCTCCTGCGCTTTACTTACCGCGGTGGTAAGGGCCGCTTCGATATTCTTAGATAACATATTCTATGCTTCCTCAAGCGTGCATTGCAGTGGATGCTCGTTGGTGCGTGCGAGCTCAGTTACTTGTGCAATTTTAGTTTCGGCAATTTCGTGCGGATAAACGCCGCAAACGCCTTTGCCCTTTTGGTGAACGTTCATCATAATTTGCATGGCCAATTCATGGTCCATACGAAACAAATTTTCCAACACCAAGATGACAAACTCCATCGGCGTGTAGTCATCATTTAACATGACCACCTTGTACATAGGCGGCTTTTTTAATTTCGGCTTGGCCGGCTCAACAACTAGGCCTGTGCCGCCTTGGCCTAAATTATCTTGATCGTTTTCGCTCATCTTCAAAAAATAGGTCGTTAGATGTCCTACTCAGCGCCGCCGCAACCGCCACAAGAGCCGCTGCCGCCCACTGCTTGAAACACGTTATTAAAAACAAAGCTGGCGTTAACGCCATCGTCAGCATAATCGATTTCTGCGCCGTTAAGAAAACCCAAGGCGACAGGATCGACCACAATGCGCATATCGCCTTCGCTCATTAAACTATCACTGGGTAAGGTGGTTTCCGCAAAAGTCATGCCATATTTCATGCCGGAACAACCTGCCCCATAAACGTAGACACGAACTGAGTCGACTTGTTCCCCCGCTTCGCTTAACAAAGCGCTAACTTTCTCAACGGCTGCGGGAGTGACGGCTAATTTTTCTTGGGTCAATACGGGGCTATAAGCGTTCATTGTTAGATCTCAAAAAGTGCATGATTTAAGTTAATCTTAACATCTAGAATACAAAAACTGCATTAGGGATGTTTAATTTTTTACTGTAGGTATTATATTGTGTTTACCGTAAACAAATTCAAGGCTGCATCATCGATCAGCCTGCATAAAATAGAGCAAAATTATGAGTCATACCGTTGAATGTGTATTTTTAGGAAAATCTGCCCCCGGACTGGATGAAATCCCTTACCCCGGTGAACTAGGCCAGCGGGTTTACGATAACATTTCCGTAGAGGCTTGGCAGCAGTGGCTTGAGCGTTTAGTGATGATCGTCAACGAATACCAACTGAATACCTCTGACCCAACCTCGCTAATAACCATTGAAGCACATCTATTGGGTTTCTTGTTTAAAGAAGGCGACATGGGCGATGCGCCTATGGGTTTTAGTGCCGCCTAAGTCTCACAAATAAGGACAGTCTATCGCCCTTGTTTTGCTTGCCAGACAGCTAAACTGGCCTTAAAATGCACGCTACAGAGGTCTCAGCATAGCGTAGCGAACGACGAGAAGACTAGACAAAAAGGAACGAGAAAGCGGAATGTATATTTATACATGAGCATTTTGAGTGAGTTTTTAACGCCGCCAACATAAATTATTTTGGTCTAGCGCAGTAGCTATGCTGAGGCCTCTTCATAATTATTCCTAATATTTTAGAGGCAGAGTCATGGAAACACGTGCAGCAGTCGCTTACCAAGCGGGTCAACCATTAGTCATTGAAACCGTTCAACTAGAAGGCCCTAGAGAGGGTGAAGTTGTCGTTGAAATCAAAGCCACTGGTATTTGTCATACCGACGAATTCACCAAGTCAGGTGCGGATCCTGAAGGCTTATTTCCCGCCATCTTAGGTCACGAAGGCGCAGGCGTGGTAGTTGATGTAGGCAAAGGCGTTACCTCGCTTAAAAAGGGTGACCACGTTATTCCGTTGTACACCCCTGAGTGCCGTCAATGTGACTATTGCACCAGTGGTCGAACCAACTTGTGTCAAGCGATTCGCGAAACTCAAGGCCAGGGCGTTATGCCTGATGGAACCAGTCGTTTCTCTATTGGCAAGAAAAAATTGTTCCATTATATGGGCACCTCCACCTTCGCAAATCACACTGTGTTACCTGAGATAGCACTGGCGAAAGTACGCGAAGACGCGCCATTTGAATCTATTTGCTATATTGGTTGCGGCGTTACTACCGGTATCGGCGCAGTTATTAATACCGCTAAAGTCCAACCGGGCGACAATGTAGTGGTATTCGGTTTGGGCGGCATCGGTTTGAACGTCATTCAAGGTGCCAGAATGGTCGGGGCAAATCGCATTATCGGCGTGGACATTAATCCTGCTCGACGTGAAATAGCTGAGAAGTTCGGCATGACTCATTTCGTCAACCCTAATGAAGTAGAAGGCGAACTCGTACCTCATTTAGTTGAACTAACTAAAGGCGGCGCAGACTACAGCTTCGAGTGTGTCGGCAACACCACCCTTATGCGTCAAGCTTTGGAATGTTGCCACAAAGGCTGGGGTGAATCTATTATCGTTGGCGTTGCTGGTGCTGGCCAAGAAATTAGCACCCGACCTTTTCAATTGGTTACCGGCCGCGTATGGAAAGGCACCGCATTTGGCGGCGCAAAAGGCCGTACGGACGTACCCAAAATTGTAGATTGGTATATGGACGGCAAGATCAACATTGATGATTTAATTACCCACACGATGCCATTAGAGAAGATAAACCATGCATTTGATTTAATGCATTCTGGCGAATCAATTCGCTCTGTAGTTAAGTTTTAATGGAAACCAAAAATTTACAACAATGCTTTGGCGGCAGCCAAGGCAGTTATGAACATGCGTCCGAGGCCACTCAAACACCGATGCGTTTTTCGGTATTTCAGCCACCTCAAGCGAAGACAAGCAAAACGCCGGTTTTGTGGTATTTATCAGGCCTAACCTGCACTGAAGAAAACTTCACGGTTAAAGGCGGCGCCCAGCGGGTTGCCGCTGAACTGGGGGTGACCGTTATAGCACCTGATACCAGCCCACGAGGCGCAGGCATAGCAGGTGAAGATGAAAGCTATGATTTGGGAACGGGCGCAGGGTTTTACGTCGATGCAACTCAAGCGCCGTGGAATTCCCACTACAAAATGTATAGTTACATCACCGAAGAGTTGCCGGCTTTAGTCGCGGAAAACTTTAACGTGGACATGAGCAGGCAAGGTATCACCGGTCATTCAATGGGCGGACATGGCGCATTAACGCTCGGCTTGAGAAACCCTGATCAGTATCGCTCTATCTCTGCCTTTTCACCAATCTGTGCACCCAGTCAATGTGCCTGGGGCGAGAAAGCTTTGGGCCAATATTTAGGTGATGATCAAACAGCTTGGCAACAACACGACGCCACTGCACTAATTAATAGCGGACATCACAGTGCAGCCACTATTTTGATTGATCAAGGTCAGGGAGATGAGTTTTTAGCGAATCAATTACACCCCGATAAATTTGAGGCAGCGTGCAAGGAACACGGCCAAGCGCTGGCGTTACGCTATCAAGCGGGTTACGACCACAGCTATTATTTTATTGCTTCTTTTATGGAAGATCATTTGCGTCATCACGCGGCGATCTTAAGCGCCTAAGACGCCGACCACAGTCCGATGATCTAAACGCAAATTTAGGCGTGATCTACGGGAATAGCAGTGTTAAACAAGGTAAAGAAATTTTGCGTTGTTTGGGCTGCAATTTCCTCTAACGACAAACCTCTGAGTTCTGCCAAATATTCTGCAGTATGGCGTACAAAGGCGGGCTGGTTAGGCTTACCGCGCATCGGCACCGGAGCCAGATAAGGCGAATCCGTTTCAACCAACATTCTATCCATCGGAATTTTCTTCGCCACTTCTTTGAGCGTTTCGGCGCTTTTAAAAGTAACAATTCCTGACATTGAGATATAAAAACCCAAGTCTAGTGCCTTTTTAGCCGTATCCCAATCTTCAGCGAAGCAATGCATAACCGCACCGCATTTATCCGCATTGTGCTCCTTTAACATCGCCATAGTATCGACTGCTGCTTCGCGGGTATGGATAATCAGCGGCTTCTGCGCAATGATTCCTGCTTCGATATGTCTAACAAAGCGTTCGCGTTGCCAATCCAAATCCCCTTCGTTACGAAAGTAATCTAAACCAGTCTCGCCAATTGCCACGATATTTTTATCGTCAGCATAATTAACTAATTCTTCTACAGTCGGTTCTATAGAATCTTTATAGCAAGGGTGAACGCCCACAGAGGCGTATATAAATTCATGGTCTTGGGCTATTTTTAAAACTTGTGGAAAGTCTTCAATCGTCACCGCCACACACAGCATATGTTGAACATCATTACTTTGCGCCGCTGCGATAACTGCCGCCAGATTATCTCCCATCGGCTCAAAATTGAGATGACAATGTGAATCTACTATTCCCATATTAAATGCCCATCACATCGTGTAGGTCGGTTCTTCACTTGCTAGGCGATCACCTAGATAGCTCTCTATTCGGTGGCGCATAGCACTGCCGTTACTTTCTGGAAACTCAACCCCGATACCTTGCTTTTTATCGCTGGAGATCGCTTCGGGGCTTATCCAAACCACTGAGCAGGTCAATTTATATTTCTCATCGCCATCGGGCAATTTAACCACCATATTCACTTCATCGCCCAATTTATAGTTTTTCTTAGTCGGGATGAATAAACCACCATTGCTTAAAAAAGGCATGAATGATTTATAAACCTGCCCCATGCTTTTATAACGCAATGGGATGGTAGAAGATTTACTGTATTGAGAATCGTCTGACATAACAACAAGAAATGGTTTTATTTATACGCATTATAAATGAATTCTTAAATTAAAGCCTAAGCGCGCTTCACTCGCATCGCCGTGAGCTTCAACAAAATTTGTTCTATCAGTAACTGCTGATTTAGCTGTTCCACGTCGTGACGTTTATATTCAATCAATTGATCGTAAAACCCAAATAGAGTGGACTTAGGCACGGCAGTCAACGCCCCTCTTAAGCCATCATGGATGGCCAACGAACTAGCTTGCGACCCATTACTTTCTGCTTCTAGCGCCGTTTTGACTAGCGATTGCAGCCAATCGATAAATCGCCTTCCATCAAATAGTTTGCTTAGCTTATCACTAACCGTGATCGGGTTATCTTTCCCCGAGAACAAGCCATCCAAAGCGGCTAACATCGTATCAAAATCGATTAAGTCTCCATTCCCAATCGCTAAGCTAGCTTGTAATGGCCCGCCTGAGGACAGATTTAATGCCCGCATCAACAAAGAGACTTCCTCATTAGGGTGCTGCGCTTTCAGCCAAGCCATGGCGTTTTCATGCTCTGGCGTATTGATTACCAATGGCACGCATCGGCTTCTGATGGTGACGGGTAATATTTCTGGACTGCTGCTCACCAAAATTAACACAGTGTCTTCAGGAGGCTCTTCCAACAATTTAAGTAAGGCGTTGGACGCATTAATGTTCATTTTGTCTGCCGGCGCAATTATGATCACTTTATGGGTGGCACTGTGATGCGACAAGCTGGCGTTTCGTATCAGCTCTCTGATTTGATCCACAGAAATAATACGGCGCGGCTTGCGCTTTTTGGCTTTCTCAAAATCTTCAAGATACCTGCCCGAGTAAGCTTTTATTGTCTCATCTTGGTTAGCCGTGAGTAGCTCTGTAAAAACTAAATGTAGATCAGGGTGGCTACCCGCCCCAAACAAAGCACAGTTATTACACTGATCACAGCCATTCTTGGTTTCGCATAATAGCGACTTCGCCATATTGAGGGCAAACCGCAGTTTACCGCCTCCTGACACCCCCGTTAACAACAAGCCATGGGGCAGACGTTTGCTTAGTTGTTGGAAGTTTTGCCAATCCTGTTTTTGCCACGGGTAGAGTGAAAACTCGGCACTCATGCGTTTAAAAATGCCGTCAGATGGGCTGTCACCTGATCGCTTACTTGCCTCACACCGCCGCTGGCATTTATCACCTTAATACGTCCTGGCTCATGAGCGGCGCGTTGTAAATATATTTCTCTTACTTGTTGCTTATACTGACTATCTTCTCTTTCAAAACGGTCTTTTTCACCCCGCTGATCAACCCGGGCTAAACCCAATTCAAGTGGCAAATCGAGCAGCAAAGTTAAATGAGGCTGAAATGAGCCCAAACACCATGCCTCAAGTTGCTTTATGCGTTGCTGTGACATGCCGCGCGCGCCTTGGTAGGCATAGCTAGCATCAGTAAAGCGATCACTGATTACCCACTCGCCTTTCTTTAATGCAGGTTGAATCACTTCTTCGTGGTGCTGTGCTCTTGCTGCGAACATCAACATCAACTCAGCATCTGCTCCTATTGCCATTTCACCACCATTGAGCAGCACTTCACGCAGTGCCTCGCCCAAAGCGGTTCCGCCGGGCTCACGTGTAATTAAAGTTTGATACCCGTGATCTACCAACACTTGATTAATACAGGCAATTTGCGTTGATTTCCCAGCGCCATCTGACCCTTCGACGGTGACCAAGCCTGCCTTTAACTTCGAAATCATTTATTTTTCTTGCGATTAGCTAGATACCTTTTAACCGCTTTATTATGTTCTTTCAGGTTCTTAGAAAAGTAGTGTCCACGTGTGCCATCGCCTTTTGCAACAAAATATAGGGCTTTGGTTTTATCAGGGTTGACAGCCGCTTCTATCGCTGCCTCTCCAGGCAGGCAAATTGGTCCCGGCGGCAAACCATAGCGTGTATAAGTGTTATAAGGCGTGTCGGTCTTCAAATGCTTACGGGTAATGTTCCCTGTGTAGGCGTCACCAATCCCATAAATAACGGTTGGATCGGTTTGCAAACGCATACCAATATTCAGGCGATTAGCAAACACACCCGAAATCAGCTTTCGTTCACTGGCCTGTGCCGTTTCTTTTTCAATAATGGAAGCCATTATCAATGCGTCATAGGCCGTTTTATGGACTTGATCAGCGGCTCTTTCATCCCAGAGTCTACTTAACTTGCTCTGCATTAATTCGTATGACCGCCTTAAAATGCTGACATCCGTATCCCCCGACTTAAATAGGTAAGTGTCCGGATAAAACTGCCCTTCAGGATCAACATCCTTATCAAACAGCTGACGCATTAATTCCCGACCACTTACGTTTTCTAGTGTCTGCCCTAATTTTGATTGAGCCTTCAAAGTCGCGAGCAGTTGCTTAAAGGTACTGCCTTGCACAAACCGCAAGCTGTGGCTGACTTGCCCCTTGCCAGACGTTACCTTTTGTAGAATTTGTTCAAGGCTTAATCCATCTTCGAGTTGGTATTTACCCGTATGTAATTTGCCTGCCAATCCCCGCTGTCTTGCTAACAGCTGAAAAGACAACGGTTCTCCAATCACTCCCAGATCGACTAACTTATTAGCAAATCCAGAAAAAGATTGACCCGATTTAATCTCAAAAACTTGGTTATTAAAATCCCTGGGCTTGCTTGTACTCTCGGTGTAATAAAAATAGAGTGCTCCCGCACCCACTATGGCTATCAAAAAGCAGCTAAAAAGTAGACGCGCGACAAACCACCCAGCGACACTGGACTTGGGCCTAGCTGACGCAGGTTTACCTTCAGCTTGTTCGTCTCTCGACGCTGTGGACATGTTGGTTAAACTTTCTTAAATGCTAAAGTACCATTGGTGCCGCCAAAGCCAAAAGAATTGGACAACGCTGCACGCACCTTGCTATCACGCCCCACATTGGGCACATAGTCTAGATCACACTCTGGGTCAGGATTATGTAGATTAATCGTCGGTGGCAATGCTTGCTTATAGATCGACATCACGGTTGATACGGCTTCCACACCACCTGCTGCGCCCAGCAAATGCCCTATCATTGATTTGATAGAGCTCACCGCTATGCGACTAGATTCACCGCCAAAAGCCACTTTAACCGCCATGGTTTCTGCAATATCACCTTGTGGGGTAGAAGTACCATGGGCATTCAAGTAATCCACATCAGTCGTATCTAAGCCCGCATGACGCATGGCATTACGCATGCAACGGGCTGCCCCTTCGCCGCCGGGAGAAGGGCTGGTCATATGATATGCATCGCCGCTCATACCAAAGCCTGCAAGCTCTGCGTATATCGTCGCACCCCGCGCCTTGGCGTGTTCGTATTCCTCTAGAACCAATACGCCCGCACCCTCGCCCATCACAAAACCATCGCGACGGCTGTCCCAAGGGCAACTGGCCTCACTCGGCACGTCACCACGCTTACTCAAAGCTTTAGCTGAACCAAAGCCAGCAATTGATGTAGGCGTAATCGTGGCTTCAGCACCGCCTGCCACCATTACATCTGCATCGCCGTATTCTATTAAACGACCGGCTTCTCCAATCGCATGGGTACCCGTTGAACAGGCAGTAACCATAGACAAATTAGGCCCTTTTAATCCGTAGCGAATTGATAAGTTGCCCGAGATCATATTAATGATAGCCATCGGGATATAAAAAGGCGAAACCCGACGGGGGCCACGCTCATTATAAGTGGTAGTGGTTGCCTCAATGGTATTCATCCCGCCAATACCCGCACCGATGTAAACGCCGATTCGTTCAGCGTTTTCTTCTGTAACTTCCAATCCAGAATTATCAATGGCTTCAATACCTGCCACCATACCTAGTTGAATAAAGCGATCCATTTTACGCGCTTCTTTCGCATCCATGACCAAGGTTGGGTCAAAGTCTTTTACTTCTCCCGCAACCGTGCAGGAAAAGCCCTCAGGGTCGAAGTGCGTTATGCGCCCTAGACCTGATTTACCTTCCATTAAGTTTGACCAAGTTTCAGCAAGATTATTACCCACTGGAGAAATGGCACCCATGCCGGTGACCACTACACGTCGTTTATTCATAGTTCTGAGAGATTTAAATTAAAAAAGCCGCCACTCAAAAAGAGATAACGGCTTTAGCAAAACAAATTATTAGCACAGATTTCCAGCGTACTGGAAAACCTTAGCTCATTTGAGCATTGATGTACTCAACAGCATCCTTAACGGTTGCAATTGATTCTGCCTTATCGTCAGGAATTTCCATATCGAATTCTTCTTCCAACGCCATTACCAATTCTACTGTGTCCAGCGAATCTGCACCCAAATCATCAACAAATGATACTTCTGCTGTGACTTGATCTTCATTGGCACCAAGTTGTTCAACAACGATTTTTTTTACTCTTTCTTCGATACTACTCATTAGGGGATTAACCTCCGGTTAAAATTTTAACAACCTGTATTAACGACAAATGTAATTACAGGGACAGAAAATATTCAATTAAAGTTTGATTTACTGACGCACCTTACAAGGTATACGTTCGGGCGAATTGTATCAAACTTTTCGCCTTGCAAAGTAAAATTTCACTAAGTCGTTTTGACACGCATCAGATCGCACTAGTTATCCCATATACATGCCGCCATTGACATGTATGACTGAGCCCGTTACATACTCTGCCCAAGGTGATGCTAGGTAAGCTACCGCACCCGCCACATCGTCAGGAGAACCTAGTCGTGCCATCGGGATTTTAGTTAATAACGCTTCTTTCTGAGCTTCGGGCAAATCATCGGTCATATCAGTTTGAATGAAGCCTGGCGCAACCACATTAACAGTAATATTGCGCGTCGCTATTTCTTGGGCTAACGACCGACTAAAGCCAATCAAACCTGCTTTTGCCGCTGCATAGTTTGCCTGCCCTGCGTTACCGGTAGCGCCTACTACGGACGATATATTAATGATGCGCCCGAATCGTGCTTTGGTCATGCCACGTAAACAAGCCTTACTCATACGGTATACCGACTTCAAATTGGTATCCATAATGTCATCCCACTCCTCTTCCTTCATGCGCATTAGTAAATTGTCGCGCGTTATTCCCGCATTGTTCACCAATATGCTGATGGCACCATATTTTTCGTTAATTGCCGCCAGCAAGTCGCTTATTGACTCCGCATCAGTCACGTTCAATACCATGCCAGTGCCGTTGTCTCCCAAGGCTATTGAAATAGCATCGGCGCCTTTTTGTGATGTGGCTGTACCTACCACCGTAGCACCTAAGCCACTTAGTTTTTGAGCAATGGCTGCGCCAATGCCACGAGACGCGCCAGTAACGAGGCACAGCTGGTTTTGCAAAAATAAATCACTCATAAGAACACAATGCCAATTAATTAAAAGGGAGATTATAAACGCCTTACCGGCGAACCGCTAAACCAAAGCGACTAAAAATCGCCATGCAAGCACAAATGCCACTACAGCTTACCGAAAAATGAACAATTTCTAAATTAATCCCATTGCAGTCAGACAATGATTGAACTACCACAAGATTAAAGTTATATTCGATTGTTCTTAGAGCAGCTAGCGCCGCACTGAAGTAAGCATTAGGAGATGGCGCCCAGATAAAGATAGCTGAGTAACTAAGGACGGGCAACAAAAGGCCCTTAAAAAAGCGGAGTGACCGCTGGAAGGAAATGAAAGATTATTTGAATAGATGAGTTTCATCTATTCCTATAAAAGCTCCTATGAGCTTTTATAAATAGAAGAATTTAGCGTACCTTAAACTGGTTGTCTGAAGTTGCACAGAGCACTAAAGAAAACCAAAGCTAAAACTTGAGCTGCTTAAAAAAAACCAGCCACGTAGCCAAATGCGAATTTAGCTGAAATTCGTCTGAAGACTTCTATAGAAAAGTGCAAAATCGCACATCCCTTCCTCCTGCTCTCCATACTTAAGTAATTGATATTTAAATAAATATCACACTAAGTCGCATCCGTAAAAGCTTAAGCGTTCTGGCTTACAAAACGCTGAAATAAAGCGGATTGGCGACTCGGAAAATAACAAAATGAAAAGAATTTTATTTAACGCTACTCATGCAGAAGAGTTGCGTGTTGCCATTGTTGATGGCCAAAAACTAATTGATCTAGATCTAGAATCTTCTGTCAGAGCGCAGAAAAAGGGCAACATCTATAAGTGCGTTGTCACCCGAGTTGAACCTAGCTTGGAAGCAGCATTTGTTAACTATGGTGCTGATCGCCACGGGTTCTTGCCTTTCAAGGAAATCTACCGCGGCTACTTTCAAAACTATTCTTCGAATACCCCTTTATCAAAGGTAAACATCAAAGATGTTATCAAAGAGGGTCAAGAGTTAATCGTTCAAGTTGAAAAGGACGAGCGAGGCAACAAAGGTGCCGCGCTAACGACCTTTATCAGCTTAGCGGGCCGTTTCTTGGTTTTAATGCCAAACAACCCTAAGGGCGGTGGTATTTCCAGACGAGTAGAAGGTCAGGAACGAACTGACTTAAAACAGGCATTAGATTCTCTAAACATTCCTTCAGAGCACGCCATTATTGCGCGCACCGCGGCACTAAGCCGCACTGAAGAAGAATTAAAATGGGATTTTGACTTCCTACTACAGTTGTGGGAAGCCATTGAAGATGCCGCTACCAACTGCAAAGCACCGACGCTTATATATCAAGAAAGCAATCTCATCGTTCGGGCTATTCGTGACTATTTAAATGCCAGCGTACAAGAGGTGGTCATTGACGATAAAGAAATTTACGAGCGCGCACACCGGTTTGTACAGCAGGTAATGCCGCAAAACCTAAACAAAATAAAGTTTTACGAAGATCCTACGCCACTCTATTCACGATACCAAATTGAAAGTCAGATTGCTTCGGCATTCTCACGCGACGTACAACTACCTTCTGGAGGGTCGATCGTTATCGATCACACGGAAGCGCTTATCGCGGTCGACGTCAACTCTGCAAGAGCGACTAAAGGCGGAGACATTGAAGAAACCGCTCTGCAAACCAATCTTGAAGCCGTTGAAGAAATCGCCAGGCAATTACGTATTCGAGATATTGGCGGCTTGGTCGTTCTTGATCTCATTGATATGGGCTCAAATTCAAATCAACGCAAGGTGGAAGCCAGGCTGAAAGATTCACTGAGTTACGATCGTGCTCGTGTTCAAGTTGGCCGTATTTCACGTTTCGGTTTATTAGAAATGTCGCGCCAGCGAATTCGCTCATCCATTGATGACGCAAATTACCACACCTGCCCGCGTTGTGAGGGTACTGGTCACATCCGTAGCATTGTTTCTAATTCGCTTAACCTTTTACGTCTTATCGAAGAAGAAGCGCTAAAAGAAAACACCGAGTCATTGCAAGTATTTTTGCCTGTGGATAGTGCTGCATACTTATTAAATGAAAAACGCCGTGAGTTATCTCAACTGGAATCAAGGTTGGCTACTCGCGTCACGGTGGTGCCTACCATTGAACTGCAAAGCCCTCATTTTCAGATCAAGCGCTTACGTAGCAGTGAAATTGATGAGATATCTCAAGAATCGAGCCATCAACTAAAACCTGAAGTCGAGAAAGAAGATTTAATACAACAAATTTCTGCTACGCCAATCCCAGCTGAAAAGCCCATGATAGGTTTTGAGCAAATGACACCCTCATCGCCGCCTCCAGCGCGTGCAGCAGCGGGAGAGCCCGCTCTAGCCCCACAACGTGATGTGGGCTTATTCACTCGCTTATGGGGCGCCTTGACGGGCAACGACGCTGACAAAGAACAAACTGCGGCAGAACCAACAAAAGAAGAGAAGCCTAAGCGGCCTCCTCGTTCCAATCAAAACCGGGGTCAAAGCAGAGGGCAAAACAACCGTAGCCGCAATGACTCACGCGAGGGCAAGCCGAATAATACCCGCGGCCGAAAGCCTAACTCACGTGGTGGTCACACGCCCAATAACAAACCAGTGCAGGAAACAGATCAGACTGCTAACGGTGACCAAAACGCACAAAGTCAAACAAAAGACAATTCTGTCAAAGTGGAAAGTAACGCAGAGGGCAACACTGGAGGCAATGCCACCCGCAAGCCTAATAACCGCAGACCACGCGACAACACCAAGCCAAATAACGGTCGACGTAGAAACACGAACAACCAAAGTCGGACATCCAACAGCAGAAGCCCAAAGACCGATTCTGAATCAGCAGGAAACGTTAAGGCACCTGAGAAAAAGGCGGCGGTTGTGAGTGATGAACCAAACGGAAACGTGAAGTAGTTCTTAACTTCAACGCAAACATAAGCCGCTTAGTTTTATTACTGAGCGGCTTTTTTGTGCTTAATACCTCTGAGTACTAATAAAGCCAGTTCAATACCGTTAGCATTACTGCCAAGAAAATTACTGTCATTAAGGTGCCCGCTTTAATAAAGTCGGTCACCTTATAGCCACCCGGCCCCATGATTAACGAATTCACTTGATGGGTTGGAATAATAAACGAGTTAGAGGTTGCCAAAGCCACTATCAAGGCAAACATTGCTGGATCCGCCCCAATGCCTATCGCAATGTTCACTGCCAAGGGCACCAGTAAGACAGTTGCCCCCACGTTAGACATAACCAGAGTAAAGAACGTCGCCAGTAACGCTACAATCAACTGCATCACCCACACCGGCGCTTCGCCTGTCAAGGACAGGGCTTGATCGGCAATCCATTTTGCCGTGCCAGTTTCCTCAACGGCCAAACCCAAAGGAATCAAACTGGCGAGCAGAAAAACGGTCTTCCAAGACACTGCGTCATACGCTTCATCCATGCGCAAAACACCTGAGAGGACCATACCAACTGCACCCGTTAACAGCGCTATAGATAACCGTACCTCAGTAAACAACACCAAGCCTAATGCCAGCAAAAAGAAGGCTAACGCCCAACCCACTTTATTGGGCCGCAAATCCTCATGTGGAAACTCTGTAGTTACCACCACGAAGTTTCTATCCTTTTCTAGTCGCGCTAAAGCTTCCCATGCGGTATGCACCACAATGGTATCTCCTGCATGTAATTTGATACTCCTGATGTCGCCCCCTTCCCGGTAGGTCTCACCGTCACGGTGAAGGCCTATCATGGCAATGCCATAGGTCTTTCGCATCCAAACATCTCGCGCGGATTGCCCCAGCAGTTGCGAACCAGGCGGAATCACCACTTCAGCGATACCCGATTTACTCGGTGATAAAGCTTCAGAAAAGCTACGCAATTCGCTGCGCATTTCAAGTTGGTATTTATCAACGAAGTTATTGAGGTCTTTCGGATCTGCTACCACGCCGATGACCATACCCGCTGTAATCTCGGTATCCCGCGCCAACGCACCCGCACCGATATTAACGCCTTGTCCTGAGCGCTTATTGGCGATAATCCGCACTTTATAAGCAGTTTCGCAATCATCTAAGTGTTTGCCTATGAGCGGACTGCCTTCTTTAACGACAATCTCTTTGACCTCAAAATCAACACCATATACATCGTGAAAATAGCGCAAAGAAGACGTTGCGGAAGTTTGCGCAGATAGTGAAACCGAAGGCAAAACAAATCGGCCCATCACTACAAAATATAAAATACCCGAGAGCAACAGTGCCAACCCGATAGGCGTGGTAGAAAAGAGTGACCACATTTCCATTTGGTCATCGCTGCTAAGATGGCTATTTGACGTTGCGATCAAGTCGTTTAACAATATTAATGGGGATGAACCCACCATGGTAACGGTACCGCCTAGAATGGCGCAAAAGCCCATAGGCATAAGTAATCTCGACATAGAAAGACCACTCCTAGCGGAAATTCTAGAGACAACGGGTATAAACAACGCCGTAGCCCCAACATTTTGCATGAACGACGATATGAATCCTACCGTGCTGGAGACGATAGGAATAATGCGCTTTTCTGAGGAGCCGCCTAATTGCAATATGAGTGTGGCTACTTTAGACATCAGCCCTGTTCTATCTAAACCAGCGCCAATAATCATCACCGCAATAATGGACATCACTGCGTTACTGGAAAACCCATCAAACAAGTGAGCGGTATCTACCAAGCCTGATTGCAAGCCCATCAATGGTGCTAGCAAAGAAGATAAGCCAAGCAGCACCATGATGCTCACTGCAGCAACATCCACTTCTACAATTTCGAAAGCAAAGAGATAAATTGTCAACAAGAGTATACCCGTCATCCAGGCTATTTCCACACTCGGTTGATCGTACGCCAGCAACAAACCCAACATCACGAAAATGGAAAGCGAGGCGAATCGCTTCTTAATTAACAGCTTTGTAGACAGCTTTAACTTAGGCATAACGGAAAATAGGTCAGCGACGAAGGGGCGAGAATATACACTCAATCCTCAGTACATACACAAAAAACCAATCTCTTTCTACGAAAAAAGCCGCTACAGTAAGCGGCTTCTTTTACAAATTCATCATCACCATTAATTCACAACAATTCCGGAAAAACTCATGGTTGTTACGCCTAGCAAAATGTCTGTTTAACTTGCGTAGTCCAGCGCGAACTTGCGTTTTGAATCTAACAAGGCTTGTTCAAGTGTTTTACCTGTGCTGAGCTCAGCATAAAACAGGTCTGACATAATACGCTCTGCATTCGCATCCGTTAAGGTGCTTGACCCGACTACAGACACAGCTCCACGATTCCCTTCAAGTAAAAATAAATCACTCATACTGATTTCTGTCGGCTCAACATTATAGGTATTCCAACAGCCCCATTGCGTCACGACCGTTGGTTGGCCAATATTACTTATGCTCGCCGCATCATCACCACTGAATAGATTAAAGAATGACAAGCGGTCATTAGATGACTGTCCGTTATAAACAAACAAACTAACACCACCGTTAATCTCATCAGTTATACAGTCTCTCGCATCTGCAATTTCCATGTCATCGATATAAGCTTTAGCGACCGACCAATCACTGAAATGATCGTTGATTGCAGCGTCAATGTCACTTGAGAAGCTAACTTGCTCAGCTTCACTATAAACGTCTGCTGCAAATATGGCCGTTCCTGCATAAGTTCTTGCTAAATAAGCAGCACGTTTGTCTAATAGGGAATTCAACTCACTATTCGTTTGCACAGGTAAACGTGAAATATTTAAATCTGGCACGTCATCTCCAGTGACATCGCCGTACTTCGAGTCAACAGGGCTATAGTAGACTGTTTTATCTGTTTTAGAATATAACTGCCACTAAGGGCAATAATGGTAATTACCGTTAAACTTAATAAACGACTTTATATAGTTCCTTTTATGCCTTTAAAATTAATAATATACTTTATAGTTGATGAAAATTGGCAAAAATGGCACCAGGAATCGCATGGGTTGTTTTACAGGGTTGCTTAGTGGTTTGGCCTCACTGCCTGCATGAAAAAACGTGGCGAGAATTGAGCCGCAAAATAACCTTAATAACCTTAATAACCTTAATAACCTTAATAGCCGGGCTTATACGTTATTCAGGGCGCGGAAGGACGGTAATACGCCACTAGAACGGCGTGCGGCAACCTTAGCCCCACGGCGCGCAAAGGAACATGAAATTCCTTTGCTACTCGGTCAAGGTGATTGCCGCTTTAGGCTTCTTGATCCGCCAAATACAACCACGTTTCAACCACGGTGTCGGGGTTGAGCGAAATACTGTCAATTCCTTGCTCCATTAGCCATTTCGCGAAGTCGGGGTAATCTGATGGGCCTTGGCCGCAAATTCCTATGTATTTGTTTTGATCCCGGCAGGCCTTGATAGCGATACTGATCAACGCTTTTACCGCCGGATCTCGCTCGTTGAACAAATGGGCGATAACAGCGGAGTCTCTATCTAAGCCCAAACTTAGCTGCGTTAAGTCGTTTGAGCCGATAGACATGCCGTCGAAGTACTCTAGAAACTGATCAGCCAACACGGCGTTAGACGGCACCTCGCACATCATGATCACTTTCAAGCCATTCTCAGCACGCACCAAACCATTTTCAGCCAGCAACGTGGTCACTTGCTCAGCTTCCTCTAAGGTACGCACGAACGGCACCATTACTTGGATATTGGTTAAGCCCATTTCGTCGCGCACGTATTTCATGGCACGGCACTCTAGCTCAAAACAAGGCCTGAACGATTTATCGATATAACGAGAAGCGCCGCGAAAGCCGATCATGGGATTCTCTTCCTCTGGCTCAAACAACTCACCGCCCACCATGTTGGCGTATTCATTTGATTTGAAATCCGATAGACGCACAATCACTGGCGCAGGCGCAAACGCCGCCCCCAGCGAACTAATACCTTCAATCAACTTGCCGACGTAAAACTCCGTTGGGCTTTCATAGCCTGCCATCGCCATATCAATGTGGCTTTTTACATCCTCTGGCATATCAGCATAAGCCAATAGCGCCTTAGGATGAATACCGATGCCATTGTTGATAATGAATTCGAGACGAGCGAGTCCAACGCCTGCATTGGGCAATTTAGAAAACGAGAATGCTCGATCTGGGTTGCCCACGTTCATCATGATTTTAAAGGGCAAATTTGGCAAGCCGTCTAGTTGCACGGTTTGCAGTTCAAAATCCAATAGGCCTTCATAAATATTGCCCGTGTCGCCTTCAGCGCAAGACACCGTCACTTCAGAGCCGTCTGCAATAGTCTGCGTCGCGTTGCCGCAGCCCACTACTGCGGGCACGCCCAACTCACGGGCAATGATGGCCGCATGACAAGTTCTGCCGCCTCGATTGGTTACGATGGCGGCAGCACGCTTCATGACTGGCTCCCAGTCAGGGTCCGTCATATCGGTGACCAATACATCACCGGGTTGCACCTTGGCTAAATCAGCGACGGTCGGCACTAAGCGTACAACGCCTGAGCCAATTCTTTGGCCAATACTGCGGCCCGTCGCGATTAAACGGCTGGTCTCGTTTAGTTTGTAACGCTCTAGGACTTGTTTGTTTGATCGGCTTTCTACCGTTTCGGGGCGGGCTTGCAAAATGAGCAACTCTCCGGTTAAGCCGTCTTTGCCCCATTCGATGTCCATTGGGCGGCCGTAGTGCTGCTCGATGGTTACAGCCATGGTCGCTAGCTCGGTGACTTCATCGTCCGAAATCGAGAATTTAAGTTGTTCGGCTTCGTCAACTGCAATGGTTGAAACAGTTTTGTCGTGCGCCGTCTGGTCGCTATAAACCATCTTGATTAGCTTCGAGCCGCGATTACGTCTTAGAATCGCCGGCTTACCAGCTGCTAACGTTGGCTTGTAAACATAAAATTCGTCGGGGTTTACTGAACCTTGTACCACGCACTCACCCAAGCCCCAAGAAGACGTGATGAAAACTGAATCTTCAAAACCTGATTCCGTGTCTATGGTGAACATTACGCCACTAGAGCCGCAATCAGAACGTACCATTTTTTGTACGCCAGCAGACAGCGCCACATCAGCGTGGTCAAAGCCCTGATGCACTCGGTAGGAGATAGCTCGGTCGTTAAACAAGGAAGCGAAAACCACTTTAGTGGCCGCCAATACGTGGTCGATTCCCTTCACGTTTAAAAAGGTTTCTTGCTGTCCGGCAAACGAGGCCTCTGGCAAATCTTCTGCGGTGGCTGAAGAGCGCACCGCGACTTCACCCCTGTCTTGCGGATTCAGCTGGTCGTAGGCGGCTTTTATTTGTGCATCTAATTCGGGCGGCAATGGCGCGTTCAGCACCAAGCCGCGAATTTTGCTTCCAGTTTGCGCCAGCGCAGTGACATCGTCCACATCTAGCGCATCTAGCATGGCGTTGATGCGTTTATCCAGGTCTTCGAACTTTAAAAATGAGCGATACGCTTCGGCGGTGGTGGCAAAACCGTTAGGTACTTTTATACCCATTGATGATAAATTAGAGATCATCTCGCCTAGTGAAGCATTCTTGCCTCCCACTAGCGGAACATCGTCCATACCCAAATCAGAAAACCAACGAATTAAGTCACTCACTTTTAGCTCCAAATAACGAATTTATGTTTAGTAATAAGGCCACGCGACCTGTGTATATTATATCTGATGGCACGGGCATTACCGCAGGAACAATGAGCCAGACTTTGCTATCGCAGTTTCCTGCCACCAACTTTGAACGACACACTATCCCATTTGTGGACGCGGATGATAAGGTGAATGAGTGTATAAGACAAATTAATCATTCTTATAATACCCACAAAGTTCGCCCACTGGTTTTTGTGTCTTTTACCGATGCACTCTACAAAGAAAAGATTAAGCAGGCCAACGCGGTCGTGTTGGATTTATTCGAGCCTTTTATCCCCACGATGGAGAAACTACTGAAGGCTGATTCATCTCATACCGTTGGGCAATCACATGGTATTACCGAAGAAGTCGGTTACACACACCGGATAGACGCCATCAATTTCTCGATGAAATATGATGACGGTGTGCGCATGGAAGGTTATAAAAATGCGGACTTAATACTGGTCGGTGTTTCACGCGCTGGAAAAACCCCGACGAGCTTGTATATGGCCCTGCATTACGGCTTAAAAACCGCAAACTACCCCATTGCTGACGATGATTTTGAAAAAGGATCATTACCTGAAGCAGTCATCAATCAGAAGCAAAAGACCTTTGGCTTAGTGATAGACCCAATACAGTTACATAAAATTCGTGAAGCACGACGCCCTGGCAGTCAGTACGCCAAATTCACGCAGTGCCAAAGCGAAGTACGTCAAGCTCAAGCCTTTTACAAAAAATACCGAATTCCCTTTGCTGATTCAACTGTCATGTCAATCGAAGAGCTTGCTAGCTTGGTTGTGCATCGTATGCAATTAGCTGTCTCTTATACCTAACACTACAAAAAAATGTCATCTTCCCCCTCTGTTGGTTTTATTAGCTTGGGCTGCCCCAAAGCGTTGGTTGATTCAGAACAAATCATTAGCGAGCTCAAATCTGAAGGCTACGAAATAAACAATGCCTACGATAGCTCAGATATTGTTATCGTTAACACCTGCGGCTTTATCGATGATGCTGTCGAGGAGTCAATGCAGACCATTCAAGAAGCCTTGAATGAAAATGGTAAGGTGATTGTGACCGGCTGCCTAGGCGCCAAGGGCAGCATTGTAGAAGACCATTTTCCAGACTTGCTGGCGGTTACTGGTCCGCACTCAAAAGACGCCGTCATGAAAGCGGTACACCAAGCTCTGCCACCTAAACACGACCCATTTGTGGACTTACTGCCGCCAGGCGGTATCAAACTCACGCCTCGACACTATGCGTATTTAAAAATCTCCGAAGGTTGTAATCACCGTTGTAGCTTCTGCATTATTCCTAGCCTACGCGGCGACCTGGTCAGCCGACCGGTTAATGAAATATTGGACGAAGCACAAGCGCTGGTTGACGCAGGCGTGAAAGAGCTATTGGTGGTTTCGCAAGATACCAGCGCGTACGGCATTGATGTGAGATTCAAGCCTGAAATCCACGGCGGCAATTTAGTGCGCTCACATATAACTGATTTAGCCGGCGCCTTAGGCGAATTAGACGCCTGGGTAAGAATGCACTATATCTACCCTTACCCGCACGTGGATAAGTTGATTCCTTTAATGGCTGAAAACAGAATTTTGCCGTACCTGGACATTCCCTTTCAACACGCCAGTCCGCGCATTCTAAAAGACATGCGCCGTCCTGCTCACGCTGAAAAAGTACTACACCGAATCAAGCAATGGCGCGCTGACTGTCCAGATATCACTTTGCGTAGCACGTTTATCGTGGGTTTTCCCGGAGAAACCGAAGAAGATTTCAATACTTTGCTGGACTTCATTGATGAAGCGCAGTTAGACAGAGTGGGCTGTTTTGCCTACTCTGCCGTTGATGGCGCCAAAGCGAACGAGCTGTCAAACGCAATCGATGAAGACGTAAAGCAAGATCGCTTAGCGCAGTTTATGCAACGCCAAGCCATCATTTCAGCAGACAAGCTTCAAGCCAAAATAGGTAAAACACTAGAGGTATTAATTGACCAAGTCGGCGAAGATGGTGCGATAGGCAGAAGCAAAGCTGATGCACCTGAGATTGACGGACAAGTGCATATTTTTGGTGACACCAGTCAAGTGCGACCAGGAGATTTTGTTGACGTTTTGATTGAAGATGCCGACGAACATGATTTACAGGGACAATTTGTTTAGCTTCATCGTTCGTTCTGCAGTTTACAAGCACTCGACCCAAACAATGCAGCTACAAATCTTGGCAAACATGGCAACATTTGAGACCCCGCTCTAAAGTAGATTTACGTCTCGTACGATGCTTTAGAAGGCAGTGATATGAAAGCAACGACCATACCTATGTTTGAGCGGGCTTAACAAATCCAAATTCGTAGGCACGAGATGATATCCAGAACAGGTCATACCCATGATCGAAAAGAGAATTGATCAGTTCAACAGTTTTGCTAAACGTTACCCCTGCGTAATTGTAGTGCAGCTCGACCAGTATTTGCTCAATTTCAATACCTGCATTAAGTGCATTTGGCAAGGCGGTCATTTCTGCACCTTCGATATCCAACTTCAGGACATTTATTTTGGTATGTTTGTTGAATTTCGCGACAGTAGCCAAATCTTGGACCTGACAAGCAATAGTCTGATTAGGATATTTACCTCCACGCTTAACAACAGAATAGTTGAATCTACCTTCCCTACGAGGAATAAAGAAATTGACGTCACCACAAAAATCGGCAAGACCTATCGGTGAAAAATTCAACCCTTCTGGCAATAATTGAGATGCAACCCAGTCGATTGACGCCGGGGTTGGGTCGTAAGTGAATATCTGCGCTGGGTAGTTTTCTAGTAGTTCTAACTCCCAACTAAGGTTATTTCCTACGCCAAAACTATATATCAATCCCCCTTTATTTGGGAACGCTGAATACAGCGGCCACATGCCCGTTCGATCACCAAAAAACTGTATCTCGCCACTTAATTTACTATTCACAACGATGCCAGCGTTTTTAAGCTGTTTGTGGCGACGCTTTTGTTTGATTTTTTTGAACATGATCAATGGAGTAGATAAAAACCATACAACCTACAAAACTAGTGACATGTTCGGGGTTAGCACCAACCTAAATGCTAGCTCAAACTTACTCTCTGAGTCAGTAGAAAAACCGTGAGCCGATAGAAAAAGCGTTGAATCACTGCTATAAGTATACAAGCCCATAACCGAAAATGTAATGATTAAGCTACCTGACCAGCGTTTATGGTCGGTCCAACCAAATATTTCCTTTAACCGTAACCAATTCCAAGTTCGAACCCCTGCCCTGACGGTCTATCACCAAGTAGCTTGAAGCTTCACCTAAAACCAATTGGAAATGATGCCAAGCGTTTTTAGCCAAGTTAACTCCTTGTCGACCGTTAGTAATGAATAATTGTAAATCATCTGCGCTGACGGCCTCTCCTTGTAGCGCACAGAGCACGTAATACGGTTGACTACCGAGCGGAATGAACGCTTGAGAGCCTAAAGGGTGGCGTTCCATTTCAACAACTTGATGGGGCAATGAAATGGGCTGAGTGTGAAATATACTAACTATGGGCGCTCCGACTTCATCACTTGCATCTATTGACGTTAAAGCATGATAACGCTTGGTTAGCCCTTCGTTGATATCCATCACTTTCAACGCTTCATTTTGCGCCAATGCATTTGCGTCTAAGTCGATGACTTCACCGAATTGAGCGAAATTCTCATGCGTTAGAAATTGAGGTATTAGTAGGCGTTTTTCCATGGGTGAATTGCTACGCTTCGTTCGTAATAACGTCGCGGCTTAGTTTATAGTTTAGGCCGCGCGCATGTAACTGGCTAATGACGACATCAACTCATCTCGACGCTCATCAGAAATAAACGCGGCTTTAAAGCTATTGCGTGATAACAAGGCTAACTGGTCGCGACTGAGAGGTAGGTTTGCTGCTACCGCATTGAAATTTTCGTTCATATAACCGCCAAAATAAGCAGGGTCATCTGAATTCAAGGTAACGCATAAGCCTGCGTTCAACATGGCCGGCAGAGGGTGGTTTTTCATGTGGTCAACCACGCAAAGCTTGGTATTGGACAGGGGACAAACTGTTAGCGCCATTTGTGTCTTCACCAAATGCTGTATTAATCTTGGATCTTGCATCGCCGTGTTGCCGTGATCGATACGATCAACATTCAATAAGTTAATTGCCTGCCATACATAATCAGACGGCCCTTCTTCACCGGCGTGCGCAACCAATTTCAAGCCAAGCGCTTTCGCTTTGGCAAACACGTTCACAAATTTGGAAGGAGGGTGGCCCATCTCAGAGGAGTCCAAGCCAACACCAATAATCTTGTCTAAAAAAGGCGTGGCCGCCTCTAGGGTTTCTATAGCTGATTGCTCATCAAGATGACGCAAGAAGCACATAATAATGCCGAAACTAATGCCATGGTCATGCTGCCCTTTTACTAGCGCTGCATGAATGCCATCAATAATCGTTTTAAATTCAATGCCGCGTTCCAGATGCCCTTGAGGATCAAAGAAAATCTCAACGTGTTTAACGTTCTGGGCATGCACGCGCTCAATGTACGCGGCGGTTAAATCAAAGTAGTCTTGCTCCGTGTGTAAAACATTCATCCCTTGATAGTAAATGTCTAAAAAATCTTGCAGATTCGAGAAATCATAAGCCTCTCGCAATGCGTCAACAGAAGCGTAAGGCAAAGCAATGCCATTACGCTGCGCCAACTGGAACATTAACTCGGGCTCGAAAGTGCCTTCAATATGCAGATGAAGCTCTGCCTTTGGCAAGCCCGAGATGAATGATTCCATAAGTGAAAATCGGATTTGTACTGCTAATAACGAGAATATTTTTGTGAGGTCACGGCAACTAAGCGCACAGAACCTCAATGTACTTATGTACATGAGGATTCAAGCACTTAGTTAACGCCGTCATCGCGAAAATAGACCGTTAGCCGTCGTACAAACTAGTTTGGTAGTTTGCCTTCTACTCCCTCTACGTACCAATCCATGCCAAGCAATGAACCGTCATCTAGGGTCGCGCCCGCAGCGACAATTTCTTCGCCTGCTTGATTACGTACTGGACCATCAAAAGAATGCATAGTGCCCGCGATTAATGCCTCACGCACTTTATCCGCCTCTGCGCGAACATCTGCAGGAACCGCATCACCGTATGGCGCCATTACAACCATGCCTGATGCAAGTCCGCCCCAACGATCGCCTGTTGCCCAGCTACCGTCCATTGCGGCTTTAGCACGCTCTACATAATAACCTTCCCAATCGTCAATGATGGCTGTTAAGTGAGCCTTCGGTGCGAATGCACTCATGTCGGAACCTTGGCCAAAACCGTGTACGCCGCGTGCTTCAGCTACTTGCAATGAAGCAGGTGAGTCAGTATGCGTAACAATCATGTCTGCCCCTTGGTCGATAAGCGCTTTAGCCGCATCGCCTTCTTTACCTGGATCATACCAAGAGTTAGTCCAGATCACTTTAACCGTGGCATCTGGACTGTGCTTTCGTAATGCCAAAGTGAATGCGCCAATGCCGCGCACTACCTCGGGAATAGGGAATGGCGCGACATAACCGACTACCGATGATTTAGTCATCATACCCGCGATAGTACCTAAAACTGTACGGCCTTCGTAAAAGCGGCCTGAGTAGGTAGCCATATTGTCAGCGCTTTTGTAACCCGTGGCATGCTCAAACTTCACGTTTGGAAATTGCTTGGCCACTTTCAGCGTTGGGTTCATGTAACCAAATGAAGTAGTGAAAATAATTTCATTGCCTGAAGCCGCTAACTCGCGAATAACACGCTCTGCATCTGCACCTTCAGGCACACTTTCAACGTATGAGGTTTTAACGCCTAATTCGCGCTCAATAGCCAAACGGCCTTTATCGTGCTGGTAAGACCAGCCGTGATCAGAAATAGGGCCAACGTAAACAAAGCCGACTTTAGAGTCTTCGGCAATGCCTGATGCGCCATCACTGCTTGCCGCAATAGCGCCAACAGTTAAACAGCTAGCAAACAAAGTTGTTACCAGCTTTAATGTAGTTCTTTTGGTTTTCATAATGTTCCTCTGAGTGTGTATGAGATGATTTTAATGGATTATTCGAATGCCGATCGAGTGCTTTGTTACAGACAACATCTCTTGATCTTCAGTTTTTCAAAGTAGAGTTGATAGCGAAATTCTAGCAGATTCTATGTGCTAGGTTGAAACGGTTTGGTTAAACTTGCTGGGGCATTAAGTTTGATTTTGGCTCTATCTCTAGAGATTATCACCAACACCACTATGGTGGCCAAGTAAGGCAACATCGACATGATTTGCGAAGGGATAGCGACACCCATCGCTTGCGCATGTAATTGCACAATATTGATGCCGCCGAATAAGTAAGCGCCCAACAGTACTCTGCTAGTACGCCAAGACGCAAATACCACCAGCGCCAGCGCTATCCAGCCTCTTCCGGCTGTCATGTTCTCTGCCCACAAAGGCGAATAAGCTAGCGATAAATAAGCGCCGCCTAACCCTGCCATTGCGCCGCCGAATAATATGGCCAAAAAACGTATCAATACAACGCGGTAACCCATTGCATGAGCGGCGTCATGTGAATCACCGACCGCTCTTAGCACCAAGCCAGCATGCGATTTATTCATAAACCAGATCACCCCGAAAGCGACGGCGAACGATAGATAGATAAGGAAATCTTGATTAAATAATAGCGGCCCAACAAAAGGGATATCAGATAAAAAAGGAACAGCGAACTTGGGTAAACCTTCGTAAGCAACGCCCACTAAACTCTGCCCTATCAGTGCACTTAAGCCAATACCAAAAATAGTGAGGGCCAATCCCGTAGGCACTTGGCTTGCTTGTAACACCAGCACCAAGAACGCGAATAGAGACGCCATCAGCATCCCGGCCAGCATACCGCCTAATACGCCAATAGTGGCGCTGCCGCTGAAATGCCAGGCAGCAAAGCCGCACACGGCACCCATCAACATCATGCCTTCGACGCCTAAATTAAGTACGCCCGATTTTTCGGCTATTAACTCACCCACCGCAGCGAATAATAAAGGCGTTGCCGCAGTGACTAGCGTCAGTAAAATCGGCAGGATCAAGTCAATCATGGTTACGTCCTAGTCAATTAAGTTGAAGTTTTAAACTTCAATCGATAGTGAATAAATACATCACATGCCAATATGAAAAATAGCAGCATACCTTGAAACACCCCGGTTACAGCCAAGGGCAAGTTCAACCTGATTTGTGCCGTTTCGCCGCCCAAATAGGACAAGGCTAACAATAAGCCTGCAAACAAAGCACCAACAGGATGTAGGCGTCCGACATAAGCCACGATAATAGCGGCAAAACCATAGCCTGGTGAAATATTCGGTAGCACTTGCCCGATTGGGCCTGTTAGCTCAATAACACCGGCTAAACCTGCGGCACCGCCGCCCAATAATAGCGCCAACCAAATGACCTTATTCTGACTGAATCCGGCATGCGCTCCCGCAGCGGGTGCATCGCCCATTACTTTAATTTGATAGCCGAGCAAACTTTTGGAGAGCAATGCCCAGCCCGCAAAAACCGCCAAAATAGCGATTAAAGCCCCCGCGTGCAGACGCGTACCATCAAAGATAATGGGGAGCATCGCCGAATCTGAAAAAATACGCGATTCAGGGAAGTTATAACCATCGGGGTCCTTAAACGGGCCGTGCACCATTAGACTGAGTATCAAGCTCGCGACGTAAGTCAGCATCAAGCTGGTAAGTATCTCGTTAGCGTTAAATTTAGTGCGCAAGTAAGCCACAACACCTGCCCAGAACATGCCGCCTAAAATGCCTGCAATCAAAATTAGAGGCAATATGTAAAAGCCTGTTTTTTCGTAAAACCATAACGCCACAGCGCCGCCAAAAACCGCGCCCATCAAAAGTTGTCCTTCAGCACCAATATTCCAAACACCTGCTCTAAACGCTAGAGACAGTGCGACGCCAATTAAAATCAGCGGTGTCGCTTTAACCCACAATTCACCCAAGCCATAGCGAGTAGAAATCGGGTCTACAAAGAAGGCTTTCAGCGCTGCAGTCGGCGATACGCCCATCATGGTAAATAAACAAATACCCGCAACCAAGGTAAGTGCCAGTGCCAATACCGGCGACAAATACACCATGGTTTTGGAGGGCTCTGGGCGTTTTAGAAGCTTTAACATAGGTATCTACTCGGCCGTTTCTAACGCAGCACCAGCCATAAGCAATCCCATCTGCTCGTAGCTTACGTCTTGCACGGGATAAAATTCTGATAATCGACCTGCACAAATTGCGCCGATGCGATCGGAAATTTCGATTAATTCGTCTAAGTCTTGAGAAATCACCAGCACGGCGGCGCCGCTTTTGGCCAAGTCTTTTAGGGCTTCGCGAATACGCTGCGCTGCTCCCGCGTCAACGCCCCAAGTGGGCTGAGAAACGACTAACACCTCGGGATTTTGAATGAGCTCTCGGCCCACTATGTATTTTTGTAAGTTACCGCCTGACAAACTACTGGCGGCGGCGCTCAGCCCGGTGGTTTTAACCCCGTGCTCGCGAATAATGTCCGCAGTACACTGTTTATTCTTGGCGTGGTTGATCCACCCTTGGTTGTTAATCAACCCTAATCGTTTAAAGGCGGTAAGCAAGGTGTTGTCTAACAAACTCATGCTCGGCACTGCGCCGTGGCCTAAGCGTTTTTCTGGAACGCTCGCCAAGCCCAGCAACCGCCGCTGATTTGGCCCTAAATCACCTGCTTGATTTCCATCCAATAATACTGAATCAGCAGCTTGATTCAATTGCTCGCCGTTAATGGCTTGCAGCAATTCATCTTGACCATTGCCGGCAACGCCCGCAATGCCCACAATTTCACCGCCATGAACACTTAAAGAAATATTCTGCAAACTAATACCTAGTTCATCAGCGGCAGATAAAGACAATTTATTCATGATCAGACGCTGCTCACCCAACACGGCTATTTCTCGCTTGGAAGGCGCTTTGAGTTCTTCACCCATCATCAACGCTGCCATCGATTTTGCGCTTTGGTCTGCGACATCCACACAGTCTACTCGGCGACCGTCGCGTAGCACCGTGGCCCGATGGCAAATCGCTTTTATTTCATCCAATTTGTGTGAGATGTACAAAATTGACATCCCTTCTTCGCACAAGCGCTGCAAAGTTTCGAATAATTTATCCACTTCTTGGGGAGTCAAAACCGAAGTGGGTTCGTCCATTACTAGTAACTTGGGTTTTTGCAGTAAGCAGCGAATGATCTCTATACGCTGACGCTCTCCCACTGATAAGCTGTACACGTGCCTATTGGGGTCTAACGGGAGGCCGTAGCGTTCGGATAACACCGTAATCTCCTGTGCAAGCGAATCCAAGCCTGTTTTGCGTCCAATTCCCAAAGCGATATTTTCGACAACGGTGAGAGAATCAAATAGTGAAAAATGTTGAAACACCATTGCCACCCCTAACTCACGCGCTTTAGCGGGGTTAACGATGTTAACTTGCTCGTCATTAAAAAGGATTGTGCCGGCATCAGGTTTGAGCACACCGTAAATCATTTTTACCAGTGTTGATTTACCCGCGCCATTTTCGCCCAGTAAAGCGTGTATTTCGCCACGGCGAATGATCATGTCCACATCGTCATTAGCCAAACAGCCGGGGTATTCTTTTCGCATACCGCGAAGCTCAATTAAATGATCTGCACTGGGTTCTGACATTTTTATAATGGAATGAGTCCGATTGGGGTTTAGGCTTTATGTTCTTGTTTTAACCAACGACGTTTAATTTCTTTTAGATGCGTACAATCTTAACCATAACACCTATTGTTTGACAGCGTGCATAACTAATATTCGTTCGCCTGTTGCCATAAAAGCATCACGATGAATTCAAGTTGAAATTCGGTTAATATTGTCTGCCACAGTCGTTATTTTCGAGAGCTGGTAGTTCAACTATAGCACTCTCCAAGACTATCGCAAAATTATACGTAATCAAAACAAGCAATGCGAACCTGGATTAAAAACCCGATAGCTATATACACCGCCAACGAGCTAGATGCTCGCAATGGCGTTGTGGTTGAAGATAAGGAGGTTGTCGAGTTAGTCGCGGCAGGACAACACCCCACTGAAATCTACGATCAAGTTTTCGACGCCTCACAACACGTGATAACGCCGGGCTTGGTCAACACCCATCATCATTTTTATCAAACACTCACCCGTGCACAACCCGCGGCCTTGAATAAAAAACTATTTCCGTGGTTACAAAGCCTCTATCCAATTTGGGCGGGACTCGATGAAGAAATGATCAAGGTATCCACCAAACTTGCGAGCGCAGAGTTACTGCTATCGGGCTGCACCACCGCATCCGACCACCATTATATCTTCCCCGAAGCGGCCCCACACGCATTGGATAACCAAGTTGAAGCCATTCGAGAAATCGGCATTCGGGCGGTACTGACACGCGGCTCAATGAGCTTAGGCGAAGACCAAGGCGGCTTGCCGCCTCGCAGTACAGTTCAAACCGAAGAAGTGATTTTGCAGGACTGCGAACGCACGGTAAAACAATATCACGATGCCAGCCATGGCAGCGTACTGCAAATCGCGCTGGCCCCTTGCTCGCCTTTTAGCGTAAGCGAATATTTAATGCGGGAAACCGCCGCGCTGGCACGCTCTATGGGCGTACGACTGCACACTCACTTAGCAGAGACCCACGATGAAATCGCTTTTTGTTTGCAGCAGTTTGGCGATCGACCCGTAGACTATTTAGAGCGCGTTGGTTGGTTAGCTGACGACGTCTGGCTGGCGCACGGCATTCATTTTAATCCCGAAGAAATAAACCGTTTGGGTAATGCCAAAGTCGGCATCTCCCACTGCCCCAGTTCCAACATGTTATTGAGCTCAGGACTTTGCCAAACCTTGGCCCTGCAACAAGCAGGCTGTCCTGTAGGCATTGGCGTCGACGGCTCAGCTTCAAATGACGGCTCGAATTTGATACAAGAAGTGCGCCAGGCATTTTTACTGCAACGCTTAAATTATGATGCAGACCAGGTTTCACATACACAATCGCTTGAATGGGCCACTAGCGGCTCTGCCAAATGTTTGGGCAGACAAGATATCGGCGAACTCGCGGTTGGCAAAATGGCCGATATTTCTTTGTTCAAAGTTGATGAACCGAGGTTTAGCGGAGCGGGCGACATGCTGGCATCCATCGTATTGTGCGGCGCTCACAAAGCCGACTACGTGATGGTTGATGGGCAATGGCTAGTCGAAGAAGGTGAGATACCTCACCTTGATATGCCGCAGTTGTTACACCAACATAAACAAGCAGCTGCCGCACTGCTAAACAGCTAACCACACCGCCTAGTCATGTCAAGCACGCTAGTTCGGTTCGCAAGTGCCATGCTCTGCTGCCTAATTTGGTCAAACAGCGCACTGGCTATTGTCGGCGGCGTTGCCACCTCTACGGGTCAATGGCCCTTCATGGTGGGGTTGGTTGCGCATAATTCGACCGGCAACTTGGCTCGCCCTTCCTGCGGCGGCGCATTGATTGCTAGCAAATGGGTGCTAACGGTGGCTCATTGTGTCAATGGCGTATCGGCCTCAACATTTGATGTGGCGCTGGGCCTTTCAGATCTAAACAATCGCAGTGCTACTGAAGTTATCGGGGTGAAGCGAGTAATTGTGCACCCCCTATACAATGCACTTGCCATTGATTACGATCTGGCATTACTAGAACTTAATAGCGCGTCTTCGCAAACAGTCGTTCCAATCTACCGACGTTGCAACGGCGGGGAAAGTCAAGCTTCATCGTTCAGCGCTACCCTAGGCTGGGGTTTAGGCGATAATGCAGAAGGGGAGCTATACATACCGAACACGCTACGTAAAATCACCCTGCCTATCGCTAGTTATAGTCAATGTGCTGACTTTCTTGACGCCACCAACACCATCACCCCACGCATGATTTGAGCGAGCTACGGGGCACAGAACCCCTTAACCGGCACCTGCTCAGGTGATAGTGGCGGGCCCATGGTAAATTTGAACGGAAACAACCAAATTCAATTAATTGGCATTGCCAGTTGAGGACCTAATTGCCAACACAATGGCCGCTATACAGTACATGCACGGGTGACTTCGATGAGAGATTTTATATTCCAGTATATCCCTTCTTTAAAAGACCCCATTCCAAAGGTTGTCATTACACCCATGTTATAATTACTATTACTAGACGACTAAAAGAGAACCTCAGAAAGGGAAAGCATATGCCGTTTTTATCACTCACACAAATTGTAGGGCGTTGCCTGCTAGCCAGCGTATTTTTAATTGCTGGCATCAATAAATTAACTGGCTTTACCGGCACTCAAGACTATATGGAGTCGGTCGGCATCTCAGGGTTGATCTTGCCGCTGGTTATTTTTGTTGAGATAATTTGCAGTCTGATGATCATCATCGATTGGAAAACACCTTTAGCGGCCAGCATTTTGGCCATTTTCTCACTCATTACCGCTTTTGTATTTCATATTGATCTGGGCAATCAGATGCAGCAATTCATGTTTTTTAAGAACATTGCGATTTGCGGCGGCTTACTGATATTGATCGCGTCCAACGATTCATCCGAGTAAGCAACCTATTCAGTCGCCGCAAAACGCACCTGTAGCTTTTTACATAAGTCGAGTACAATCTGTTGAAAAATAACCGATAAATGATTATGAATTGGGCACAAGCGATTGTTGATTTGTACTCGCATGGAGAGCGTTATTGTTTGGTGACGGTAATGACCACCAAAGGCTCCAGCCCGAGAGAGACTGGCAGCAAAATGGTCGTGAGTAAGAACGGCTCATACGACACCATTGGCGGCGGCTCACTTGAGCACATTGCCACCCACATTTCTAGAGCTTTAATTAGCACGTCTGGCAGTAAGCAATATATCCGCACCTTTGATTTAGGCAAAGACTTGAAGCAATGTTGCGGCGGTGTTGTTACCTTATTATTTGAAAGCTTCGAGCGTAGCATAGCTGATTTGGTCGTTTTTGGCGCTGGTCACATTGGTCGCGAACTTATTCCTATTCTGTCCAGTTTGGATTTTCGAATTCAGTGGTTTGATTCGCGGGAAAAGGTGTTCCCCGCGCAAATACCCCATAACGTCACCACACGAAAATTAGATAAACTGGAGTTAGACGTTGACTCGTGCCCTAGCGACGCTCACTACCTAATAATGACCCACGATCACGCGGTCGACCAAGCTTTGTGTGAAGCCATCATCAGTCGTGAGGATGCAGCATTTTGCGGTCTAATAGGTTCACGCTCAAAGCAGCTAAAGTTTAATAAGCGCCTGGCTAAAAAAGGCTTTACCAAAGCCGAAATTTCGACCATCACCTGTCCTATCGGCTTGCCCATGGTAGTAGGCAAGAAGCCCGCAGAAATCGCGGTTTCCGTTGCCGCACAGTTGCTGGCCATCAAAGGAAATCTCACTGAACCCGATGCGGTTAACATAACCTCATCTCGCAAACCCCTACTTAAAGCCGTATAAAATGGACAAGCAAACCGAAATAGAACTACAAGCCGCCGCTTTTCGCGGGCTGGTAAAGCATCTACAAAAGCGAACAGATCTACAGAACATTGATTTAATGAACCTTGCCGGTTTCTGCCGAAACTGCCTAAGTAAGTGGGTGAAAACTGCCAGTGACCAACAGCAAGCAGGGCTAGACTATGATCAAGCACTAGAATTGATTTACGGCATGCCTTATGATCAATGGAAGCAGCAGCATCAAAAATCAGCGTCCGATGCGCAAGTGACTGCGTTCAAGTCCGGAGCAGAACAACACGCGGATACCACAGAGCTTTAATTTCCACCTGAGTTATAAAATCTAAACAGGGGTTAAGATAATTTCATTGAAATAGCGATATTTATGCTGGGCTAACTGGCTTCTTCAATTACAATTGAAGAAAATCATTTCTCATCTTCCTTATAGAAGGCAAGCCCTATGTCCATCGTAGCCGAAACCGCTGTCAGCCCAATACGCCCTGCTTCACAGGTAATGCAGTTGAGCCGCATGGGATGTTTTCACCAAACGCGGTTAAGTTTTATGCGCGTTTTGCTACGTCGCCTTAAAAACGAGCAATGGCAGTTCACTCGCCCAATATGGCGCATAGATGAAAATGGCGTGGGCGTCGCGACCTACCAAGCAACTGGCCCCGAACGCAGTTATACCTTGGTCGCATTTGCCCATGACCTACCAGCGGATAAACGTTCTGATCGCGTTATCGCAGAAGCTTGGGATTCTACCTTTACCTTATTTGACGGCATTCCAACCGATATTGATATCGAGCGCCTATCGAAAAATGTGCCTTTACAAGAAGCAGGCCGCATCAGTGACTCAGAGTTTGTATTGGCCCGCGCCAACCGCTCTGTACGGTTATTTGAGTATGTGATTGACTGCTTGAGCAAAGGCGAACAACCTGATCCAGAACGCATCGGCCAAACAGGGTACCTGATGCGCACATCAGCCGTTTACGGTTCTAGTAAATTCGGCGCGGCAGACCGAGAATTATGGGCAGACCGCCCTGAATTCGTTGGCTCGTTTCAGCCCGAACTATTAGCCGTATGGTTGATCAGAGCCTACGTGCTGGATTTAGTAGAACAGCTGGCCCAAACGCGCTCACCCGATACCGCCGCGGTGTTAGCGCCAGAAATTCGCCGTAGCTTCGGAGTGGGTAACTCAACAGGCCTAGGCATGGCGCCTTTTTTGTTGTTCCATCCATCGCTCATACATGCATGGATCAATGCCCGCGAGACCGCTTTAACACGGGTTCGCGATATCGTTAACCCGTGCGCGGATCGCGTCGACGTATTTTTAAACCGCGTCAGTCGTGCGCATATCAACGCGTTACAATGGAAAGTTGCTCACGAAGGACAAGCCGCAAAAATAGAAGGCTTACACCAAGATTTTAAAGCGCTAAACAACTACCTGGAAAAAACCACTCTAACCGCACCGTATGCATGGGATGCTCTGTACTTATGGGCGGAGAAAAACCTCACCCTAGAAGGTCAAGAGCAAGTGGTTTCGTTGCTGTTAGAGCCCCATGGAACATTGATTGATTCACTTTCACAAACTATGTGTAGCGACGAAAAAAGCTATTTCAAAATCGATGGCTCACAGAAAACTGCACTATTAATTGATACGCTTGAAAAAGATTACGCCTGGGCGCTGTCTATTGATTACCAAGACAGACAAGCTTGTGCACGCGTATGGTACGTATCGGAAGAGAAACTAGAACCCCGTTTAGGCGAGCGTCATGAGGAACCTATCGAACCCTATGAGCAACCTTTGTGCCCTGGTCGCGACGTGAAACGCGCCTATGAAGATTTGAAGGCTTGCCAGGGAGAAAACGCTTCCATAGCCGCATTTTTGATGCATCACCCCGAGCATCGCCACGTGATTCGCCGCGTTCAGCTGACGACCCAATTGACGTACGCTGAGGTTCGCAACAACACTATCGCTGCTGATATGTTACCCATCGATTTATTACGTTGTAAGCTGTCGTTCTTTGGTGCCACTAAATTTGACCCACGCTCCGACAGATGGGTAAGAATCACCATGTACCAAGGTGCACCTTTCCCTCACGAACTCGCCTCAATGGACCCCGATGAGTGCGCCTACCCCCCGTTTGCAGCCCAATGAGTTGGTCATTCGGGGAAGCCAAAGCGCTCAGCGTTAAGGCTGCGAAAGGCGCCGGGTTTAACTGGGGTGTAGCGGAAGAAGTTGGCGCCATCGTGGAATGGTTGCATGCAAGCGATGCGCCCGGAGTAGCTGCCTTAGTACATCACTTGCAGTGGCGCGCCTCAAACCTTAGCCATTTGACTCACGTCAGTGAATTTTTTAAGTGTGATGCTGATCCGAGCACTATCTACTGCCCTATCGCCCTGGGCTGCGCCATCCAAGACCATGGCCCTGAGGCATTGTCATTGCTAAGTCACGCACGCATCCGTCAACCGTTGTTACTGATTCCGTTTTTGGCTAAAGCATCAGACCAAGAACTGGTGATTAGCTGGGATCAGTGTAGAGTGACCGCCGATTCACAGGCTATGTCGTTCGACGACTCGGCAGTGTTACTTTCAGATGAAGCCCAATGCACCATCAGTAAAGACACTGCGCCGAGTCTTCTACTAAAAGATCCAACCTTCAATACTCGCGTTCCAAGCAGCGACCATGAATGCATGGAAGCCTTGAAAGTGTATGCGGGCAAAACTTACGCCCCCGCCACTGAAGCCTCGCGTTTGGCGGGGGCAGGAGCCGGTTTAACCGACAACGATTGAGCGAATCTAGTGCAGCTGTCTAAAAACATTAGGGTTTTTATACTATTGGTCATTCCACCCATGCTGTGGGCAGGTAACTTCATTGTCGGCAGCAAGGCAGCGCCTTTGATCGGCCCATTTAGCTTGAGCTTTTTTCGCTGGAGCGTTGCCGCATTAATCATTATCGCTATTACCCATAAAAGCCTGTGGGCACACCGTCAGCTTATACGCAAACAATGGATTAAGTTATTCACCTTGGGTTTGTTGAGTGTCACGCTATTTCCTTCCCTGCTTTATTGGGGACTAAACTTCACCAGCCCAAACAACGCCGGCATCATCCAAGCGAGCATGCCATTAGGTATCTTGTTATTAAGTTTTGTATACCGAATCGACACCCCTAAACCACTACAATTTGCAGGGCTTTGTCTATCCATACTGGGTGTATTGTGGGTGGTAACCAGGGGCGACGTATTAAGTGTTTTGCACTTCGAATATAACCCTGGTGATATATTCATCGTCGGCTCAGTCATTTGCTGGGCTTTTTATTCTGTGCTTTTGAAGAAGTGGCGTAACGACGATTTTCCTAGCACGACACTGTTATCGTGCCAAATTTGCTTCGGTTGGATGGCTTGCCTGCCTTTGTTCCTCATTGAACAAGCGCATCATGCGCCGATAGTATGGACCAACACCACTTACTGGATTATTGTCTATGTCGGTATCTTCCCTTCGCTTATCTCACTGTTCTTTTGGCAACAGGGCGTGGCACTTGGCGGCGCCAATACAGCCAGTTTGTTTATTCCACTGCTGAGCGTATTCACTGTTATTCTCTCGCTGGTCTTTCTAAATCAAGCGCCGCAAGAGTATCAGCTAATCGGCATGGCCTTGGTCATAACAGGCTTGGCCATCGCCTTTTATAGCTCTACCCGCAAAACAAATAAAGCCCTCTAACAAAGCGAATTTAAGCTGTTTCGATAGTGAGGTTATAGCCAGTGTACTTACGAATATTTATCACCCCCACATCAAAGATAAGATACTGACCTTTGATGCCTTGTAACTCACCGGTAAAAATAGGTGCTTTATCTAAGTTTAGGCTAGTGACCTTTTCAGGATAATGGTTTACTGGATAACTAAAAGACTGTAACTCACCTTCGTGTAAAAACTCCCAACCAAGTTTATCTTGGGCTGCTTCGAGCTCCGCTTCTAGTTGTGCTAACACCTCATCACGACGCGCTTTTAAATCAATCGGCTCGGCAATGCCTTTTAGCATTTTGCGCCAATCAGTTCGGTCGTTAAGGTGTTTTTTGAACAGCACTTCTAGTTGCCCAACCTTATAACGACTAGGTGCACGCAATACTGCCAAAGCTTCTGTCGCGCCTTGGTCCATCCAGCGTGTAGGAATTTGTGACCCGCGCGTGATACCGACTTTTAATCCCGAAGAATTTGCGAAATACAAATAGTGATCCTGCATGCAGTTCTTAACACCCCATGCTGAGTCTCGGCAAGTACCTAAATGAAAATGGCAGGTCTCTGGCCGCACAATGCATTGATCCGTTTCGGGTAAGCTGCGCATACAGGGAAAGCAATAACCCTGTTGAAAACTCTTGTTGGTTTTTCGCCCACAATTAATACAATTAATTTCACCGCTAAAGGTCAGTTGTAAACGCTGCCCAATCAACGGATTCATTGCTAACAACTCCTTACCAATAGGAAAAGTGTATTGCACTACTTCTTTATTTTCTGTGCGCATTTTGCGCACATTACCACTAAAACTCACCATAAATAAAGCCTACCTACCGCCGAACAAAGAGCCCAAAATACCTCGCACTACCCTTCGGCCTAATTGGCTGCCGACCGAGCGCGCTACACTTTTCAGCATGGCTTCACCGGCAGTTTGCCGCTTATAACCACCACTTTTCTTTTGTGCTTTTTCAGCGGCTTTTTCGGCTTCTTTTTGATTTTCCAGTTCTTCTATTTTTTTCATTTTGATATCAGCACGTACCTTTAGTAACTCTTTCGCTGACTCACGATTAATGTCTTCGTCATACCGACCGCGCATTGGCGAACGCGACATCACGGTGGCGCGCTCAGCATCGTCCAGCGGGCCAATTCGCGACTCTGGTGGACGTATCAAGGTTCGCTCTACAACCGTAGGCGCGCCTTTCTCGTCCAACACTGAGACCAAGGCCTCACCCACACCTACATCGGTAATAGCCGCAAGCGTATCTAATTCAGGGTTTTCCCGAAAGTTTTCCGCGACGACTTTTATGGCCTTCTTCTCTTTCGGTGTAAAGGCACGCAAAGCATGCTGTATTTTCATGCCGAGCTGACCGAGAACGTCTTCAGGAATATCTAATGGACTTTGACTAACAAAATAAACACCCACGCCTTTGGAACGAATAAGGCGAACGACTTGCTCGATTTTATCCAATAGCGCTTTTGGCGCATCATCAAACAGTAAATGCGCTTCGTCAAAGAATAATACGAATTTGGGCTTATCAGCATCACCGACTTCGGGCAAGTTTTCAAATAACTCCGACAACAACCAAAGTAAAAAGGTGGAGTACAACTTCGGGCCTTTTGACAAAATAGTAGTGACATCCATAATATTGATCACGCCGTTGCCGGAAAAATCAATGTTCATGAAGTCGTTGAAATCTAGCGCAGGCTCACCCAATAATTTTTCTCCATCTTGCTCTTCAAGCACCAACAGTGAGCGCTGAATAGCACCGATACTGGCTGAGGTGAAATTGCCGTATTCGCCGATTAACTCTTTGCGATTTTCAGACATCCAGATGAGCAGCGCCTGTAAGTCTTCCAAGTCAAGCAATGCCAAACCTTCGACATCGGCTAATTTAAAAGCCGCGTATAACACGCCTTCTTGGGTTTCGTTTAGCTCCATCAAGTTAGCAATCAACAAGGGCCCGAGTTCAGTAATCGTGGTTCGCACCGGGTGACCTTTGACCCCGTACATATCCCAAAACACCACTGGGTTACCACGCAAGGCAAAGTCATCTATGCCAATGGCTTCAATACGTTCGTCAATTTTAGGGTGTGGTTTACCCGCGACCGCCAAACCTGACACATCCCCCTTCACATCCGCCATAAACACGGGCACGCCTGCACGTGAAAAGCCTTCCGCCATTATCTGCATCGTCACCGTTTTACCAGTACCGGTTGCGCCTGCGATCATGCCATGGCGATTGGCCATACTGGCATTCATGTAGATAGGCTTGCCTTCTGCGCCGCCAATGAGGATGTTAGTTTGCTCTGTCATGTGCTGTTGTTTTTAGATTTCGAATACAATTTGATTGTAACAGACCTGCGTTACAAACCCGCCAATTCGTCTTTTGGTAAAAGACGAACTGGATTGCGCTAAGCTTTCAAATATTGCAAGGCCTTGTCGTGCAAGCTGCGGTTAGCGCTTGCCAAGATTTCATCGCTTGTTTGCAAGGTGATAGCGTTGCCTTGCCAATCGGTAATAACGCCGCCAGCACCTTCTACCACCGGTGTTACCGCCAAGAAATCATAGGGTTGTAACGAAGCCTCAACCACAATTTCAGTAAAGCCAGAAGCCAGCAACCCATACCCCATACAATCAGCGCCAAACACTCCAAACTTACATTCGTCAACCAAGCGCTGATAACGCGGCATGTTGCTTTCGTTAAACATGCGTGTGGTGGTGGTAAACGCCGAGGCACCTGCCAGGTCATCGACTTCATTGCAACTTACTGGCTCGCCGTTAAATGTGGTAGCTTGGCCTTTAACGCCTATCCAGCGATCATCGGTCACCGCATGATCAATGATGCCCAACACAGGTTTTTCTTCATAGAGTAAAGCAATCAGGGTGCCAAACGTGGGCTTACCTGTTGAGAAGCTGGTGGTGCCATCAATGGGATCAATCACCCACATCCATTTTGAATTCGATTCAATACGCTCACTCTCCTCTCCATAGAAGCCATGATCAGGGTAACGACCAACGATCATCGACTTCATCTTCGCCTCAGTTTCTTGGTCAGCGATCGTGACGGGTGAACGGTCATCTTTGCTGTGAATTTGCAAAGGTTGACGAAAGTATTTTAAAGTCACTAATCTGGCCGCATCTGCCAGTTCGTTAGCGAAAGCGATATAGCTTGGATCGAGAGTAGATTGCATGTTGGACCTCTAAGATTGAAGACCAATTCTATCAATTACTTGGGTAGGATAGATAAACTCTAGACACAAATTAAAATAAATTTTCCGTAAGCAGATTCAATTGGAAAACAGATTTCACAGACGTTAGTTTGAGCAGGGTTGTAGTCCATTGGGCAATTATTGACGCCATCTAGTATTCCATCAGCATCGTCACCGTCATCACACATATCCCCCATCAAGTCGCCTGCCAGTCTATAGAGACCCAAGTTCAATTGAGCTGGATTGGGTGCAGTAGGGGCAATTATCTAAAGAATCCGACACCAGGTCACCATCGATATCGCTCTCATCATTCTCGATGAGCCGGATAGCGGCTGAGAAAGTGGATATCTTGCCCCGTTTCAAAAGGGTGTTATATCACGATCATTGGAAACCATATTACCGTTACGACGGCAGTCATGCTTTATGTAACGCACATCACCTTAGAGAGCTGACGCGCGCATGGGAGCAAGAAAAATAAGCTTGGGCACCAGAAATGGAACAGTTGCTCGGGGCAATCAATATAGCCGTTGCTGATGCAGGCGGGAAACTTTGCCAAGAAACCGCAGAGATTTACCGATTACAGTATCGAGGTGTATTGGAGAAAGGCCAAATCGAATGTCCGCCGCCGCAAAGGCCGCCTGGAAAAGCCAAAAGAAGAAGGCTCAAACGCAGCAAAGCGAGAAACCTGTTGGAGCGTTTAATCAACTATGAGAGTGATGTGTTACGCTTTATGGATAATGCTTTAGTGCCATTTACCAATAATCGCGGCGAAAATGATATTCGCATGACCAAAGTACATCAGAAAGTATCTGGCTGTTTGCGCAGCATTGAAGGAACTAAAGTATTCTGCCGAGTGCGTGGGTATTTATCCAGTTGTCGAAAGCAGAATATAAATGCTTCCGAGGCAATGAGACGGGTGTTTGAGGGTGAGTTACCGGCTCTGCTCAATGTTTCTGATTGAACTGACTAAATTACGCTGAGTAGTTACGTTTTTAGTTTTGTTATATGCACTTCTTTGGTTTTTACGCTGAGCAGTTACATTTCTTTTTAGACAAAAAAAAGAGGATCACAGAGCTTAATCTGTAATCCTCTTCAAGTTACTTCTATCATCTAATTTCTAAGCACCTAGCAATTGAAGAGTGCCTGTCCTTTAGTTACGTATATTTATTATGGGCAAGAATTAAGGGGGACAGAGGGAGAGGGGTCACATTGTCCAGCACCTGCGCCTAGCGTTTGCGTGGTCGCCTTTAATTCGACACCGTAACACGCATTAGCACCCAACGTTGCCGTCGTAGCATAATGGGTAGGGTTGTTAGCATCATTTTGAATATTCTCAGTCACGAACGCACCGGCGGCCACTGTCAATGTTACTGCATTCAGATTTCCTTTCACGAACGAACCAGCACTCAGTGTCGCTGCTGAGGATGCATGGATGTCGCTACACGTATATGCACTGGCACCCAGTGTTACCGTCGAAGCCGCTTTTGTTTTTCCCTTGACATGCGCTTTCAAACCCAGTGTTACCGACGACCTAAGTGATTCTACGTCACCCTCTGCAGATGAGTCTGCACCCAGCGCCACTGTGGTGCCAGCGGTAACACTGCCCATAACTTCAGTCCCATCGGGATCGGCAATGGTGCTAACATCCCCATTTGGTACA
>JBLIOD010000017.1:0-45647 GCA_047639475.1 Gammaproteobacteria bacterium | reverse complement strand
CGATAAGTTATATCCTAGTCTGGACGAAGCGGCTAACTCTAAGGGCTGTTACTAATCATCAAGAACTAGCGCGCGTATTCTCAGCTGCCCTAGCTAAAGTCGCGTTTGATGTGCTTTCCCAGTTACGCACGTTAACGACTGAGTCATTTTTATAAGCGGTGATCGCTGCTTTTATGTAGTAATTATCTTGGTCGCAACGCATGCCGCTCTCGGATTCAGTGTGGATACACCAATCACCACGCGATAAATAGCAGGTATAGACATTATGTGCCACTGAACTCAATGGGTCGTTCGGGTTGATACTCCAATGCCCTTTGTAGGTATGCCGAGATCGCATGCCATGCTCGGGCTCTTCATGTTCACCGGTATCATCAAATACCTTGTAGTGAGTTAGCCCCTGTTGTAGGTCATATTTAACCTCTCGATTATGGCTAGCTTGCTGATGGCTAACATAACCTGGTAAGGGGTTTAAGTCCTCAGGCTCCTCGATGGTGATGGCGTCGTCTATCTGTCTGATTGGTAGGCTTAGGGTGCTGTGCTGCCCGAGCGTAATAATGGCGGTAACCAATTCCGGCGACGGCATGATCATCGGCCAATAAGCTGTAGAGATAGACAGGCGAATACGATGCCCCGCTAAGAATTTGTAGCCACACTCATCTAAAGTAATCGCGACGTTCTCAGAGTTACCGGGCGTCATTTCGCTGAGGTTCTCGTTATCGTGCCTATGCGCTAGATTAAGTGCGCCCCAACTCACCTGGTGACTGGTGCCATCGGGGTGAACATCAATCAATCGTACTGCGATGTTGCCCAGTGTTCGATCAATTGATACCGCCAATTTATGGTAGGCCGCCCTAAAATAGTAACAGGAGTGTCTAACACAGCAGTTTCAAAAACCAGTGACCCGGCGTCATCAATGCGTTGGTCACCAGATAATTATGAATCAGGCTTTAAACTGAATATTTCTCCGTAAGCGACGCCGGAATCTTGCGGGGAACATATGCTTAGTTGTCCGTCGCCGGTGTTTTTAGTGGTCAGCGTTTTTTGTTCACTGTGAAATAAGACACTTTCCTTGATGTTATTTGATGGCCAGTTGGGTTCGGCTACCCAGTGGCCTGCTGCAAAATTGCGGTAACCACCCGGTCGCAAATTTTCACGAATATAGGCTCTATAAGCAGGTAGGTTTCTGGCTTTGTTTTCATTTCCTTTTAACCAGCAATCCCACCAGCTAATCGCCTCTTTATGAAAATCCATACGAGGCCGTGGCTAGGCAAAATGGGGGGACTAATGAATCCACGGACCGTTGATGGCGGACACAATAGATTGATTGTTCGCGGCCATCTTTTAATAGGATGGTCTCGTTTTCAAAAACTTGATAATCGCCGTTTTTCATTATTAATGGACTTAGCTGGGATTGCTTACATTTACATTGCTTGCTCAATACTTTCAATTGGTTATTTTTTGTCACCTATTAACAAAGCCACTGCTTATTAGGAAAGTAATTAGGTAACGTAAGCCTAATATTTACTATACTCCTTGGTTCAGCTCCATTACATTAATCATTACCGCCTCTAGTAAGGCCAGACCTATGTTTGAAAGATTTGACCCCGCTCCAGTAGACCCTATTTTAAAATTGATAGGTTTGTACAAAGAAGACCCACGAGAAAACAAAATTGATTTGGGCGTGGGGGTGTTTCGCGATGCCAGTGGTAATACACCTATTATGGATGCTGTACGCGTATCCGAAGGCCGCTTACATGATAAGCAAACCACTAAAGCTTATGTCGGCCCAGCGGGTGATGAAGTATTTAACACTGAAATGGCCAAACTGGTGTTTGGTGATTCATTACAAGCTGACCGTACCCGTGCGATTCAAACCCCGGGTGGTTGCGGTGCATTAAGAATGTTATCGGACATGCTTTATAAGGTGGCCAGCGATCGCACAGTATGGGTAACGGACCCAACTTGGGGCAATCATTACCCTATCATGCAAGGCAGCGGTTTTGAGGTGAAAGCTTATCCTTATTTGAACCGTGATAATAAAACGGTGAACGTGGACGCGATGATGTCTAAATTAGCCACTTTAGGTCAGAAGGATATTGTTATTTTGCATGGTTGTTGCCACAACCCGACAGGGGCAGAATTACAACCAGCACATTGGGATGCCATCGCTGAATTAGCGGTAAAGAATGGCTTCTTTCCTTATGTTGATTTAGCGTATCAAGGTTTTGGTGATTCACTTGAATCAGATGCTTACGGCGCCAGAAAGTTAGCCGAAACAGTGGAATCAATGGTGCTGGCTGCTTCATGCTCTAAAAACTTTGGCTTGTATCGAGACCGGGTGGGCAGTGCAATGTTGATTGGCAAAAATGCCCAAGAAACAGATGTAGCCCGAGGCCAAATATTGAGTACAGCACGTAGCTCTTATTCCATGCCGCCCGATCACGGTGCGGCGATCGTTTCGCAGATCCTCACAGATGACGGTTTGAAGTCGTCGTGGGATACCGAGTTAACAGACATGCGAGGCCGTCTATTAGATTTAAGGCAGAAACTAGCGGATTCCTTGCGAGAAAAATCTGGCTCTGATGCCTGGGATTTTATAGCCCGCCATCGCGGTATGTTCTCCTTATTGATGCTAAGTGATGAACAAGTCGATAGTTTGCGAAATGATTACGCGGTTTATGCTGTAGCAGGCGGCAGGGTGAACATCGCAGGCATACAAGATGAAGTGCAATTAAACACCTTTGCTGACGCATTGGTTGCCGTTACGCAGTAGTGCTGTAGGCTTCGTCCAGTGACAAACCAAATCCATACTTTTGAAGATGCTCGGCGGATTGCCAAGCGCAAGCTTCCTTGGATGGTGTTTGATTACTTTGATGGCGCGGCAGGTGAAGGTTTAGGCGACTCATTAAATCAAGAAGCTATACGCCACTTACGCTTAAAAACGCGAGTGCTACGAAATGTCGAGCAGCGATCAGTCGCCAGTTCGGTATTAGGCGTGGAGACAAAACTGCCGTTTGGCATTGCGCCGATGGGCATGTGTAACTTGTCTGCTCCAGGAACAGATTTGATGCTGGCGCGTTTGGCCGCAAAACACAACACGCCCGTTTGTGTTTCAACTGCGGCTTCTACTTCATTAGAGGCAATGATCAAAGAAGCGCAAGGCAATGCCTGGTTCCAGCTTTATTACGGCGGTGATGAGCAGGTCAGTCAGTCTCTTGTTAATAGGGCAAAGGCGGCGGAGTTCCCTGTGTTGATGCTAACCGTCGATGTGCCTGAGGTGGGGCGCCGCCCGCGCGAATTGCGTCGTGGTTTTAAAATGCCCTTTAACATTGGCCCGAGTCAATTCTTCGATTTTGCCATGCACCCTAAGTGGTCGATAAATACCTTACTAAAAGGCCCACCTGATTTAGCTAACTTTGGGGGTGACACTGGGCATTTCGACAGAACTAAAAGCCGCGCTGGCGCGGATTGGGACTTTTTAGATCGGTTGCGAGAGCAATGGCAAGGCAAGATGGTCATCAAGGGTGTACTCAATGCCAACGATGCTAAAAAGCTCCAGAGTATTGGCGTGGATGCCATTCAAGTTTCAAGCCATGGTGGGCGACAATTAGAGAGCGTACCTCCACCGATAGAAGCCTTGAAACAAATTAGGGCAGCGGTAGGAGAAGAGTTTGCGCTGTATTTCGACTCGGGTTTACGCAATGGCGAGGATATTATCAAAGCCTATGCCTGCGGAGCGGACTTTGTCATGATGGGCCGCCCTATGTTGTTCGCAGTAGCCGCCGATGGAGAGCGTGGCTTGCAGACCTATACGGATATACTCACTAAAGAAGTAGATATTGCCTTGGCTCAAATGGGGCTAAATTCGATCTTGGATGTTAGTGCTGATTCTTTAGCTTAGTTTACAGTTCGTGTTGTTCGCGGCTGATAGCCACTCTTTTGTAAAATATTTTTCGCCCTTTCTAAGGCATAGCTGTGTCTACTTGCTGGTAAGTTGTGTAACGTTGTTGTAACTGCAAAATATGGTATTCGTATAATGTACGGAGTTAATTACGATTTACGTAATTTATATATAATAAAGTTGACTAAACTCTATTTAATAAGCAAAATAGTTGCACATAAAATTAATTAGAAAATCGCATGGCTGTATTAAAGCGAATAAAAAAGAATCAAGGCGTAGATAGTTTTGGCAAAGCCAATGCTAAGTCATCAGCTTATGACGAACTAAATAAAAAAATCATCAGTTTCTTGCAAGAAGATGGCCGTATGTCGTTTAAGGATATTGCGATTGCTTTAGACGTATCGGAAGGGACTATCCGTAACCGCGTGCAATGGATGAAGGAAGCAGGCGTATTAAAGATTGTGGCCTTGGCTGACCCAATGGCCATCCGCTATCAAGCTGATGCGATGATAGGCATAAAGGTATCTAACAGCTCTAGCCCCAGTAAAGTAGCGCAGCGTTTGTCTGCCCATTCCGAAGTGGTGTATGTGGTTTGGGTTTCGGGTCGCTTTGATTTAATGATAGAAATAGTGTGCGAAACCAGCGAGGACTTCCAAAGCTTTTTAGAGGGCCACTGCTTTAACCAAGATGATATCGATCAATTTGAAATAATGACGGCGATTGAGATGTTTAAGAATCAGTTTCTTTTGAAACGCCAATCCGTATGAGACTCCACCAGAACCGCTGGTTTTGCCCCATTTCTAGGGGGCATAACTACTGCGCTAGACCAAGGATATTAATAGGCGTCGTTAAAAGCTCGCTTAAAATGCTCATGTGTAAACACACACTGCACTTTTTCGCTTACTTTTGCCTAGTTTTTTCGTTGCTCGCTACATTCTGGAGAGGTCTCAATAAATTTTAGAGATAAAACCAAGAGGAGAAAACCATGAGCAATACTTATTATGAGCATTTTAAAGATGCACTACCCGATCCGAAGCGTTTAAAAGAAGAAAAGAAAAAACTGGAAGACGCGGGTGTTAAATATATTTTGTCTTGTTGGATAGACATGTTTGGTATACCAAAAACTAAGCCCGTGCCAATCAGTGATTTTGAATTGCTTTGTATGGGTAAAGGCCCGCAGTTTGCCGTGCACTCTATCTCGTTTGTGCCTGAGCTTGGCCCGGCTGATTCTGACCAAGTCCCGCTTCCGGATATCGATACCATTGTGATCTGCCCTTGGGATGAAACCATTGCGTGGGTATTCTCTGACTTATGGTGGGAAGATAAGCCTTATAACCTATGCCCGCGACAGGCGATGAAGCGCCAAATTCACGAAGCAGCAAAACAGGGTTATGCAATGTACGCGGGTGTTGAGCCTGAGTTCATCACCATGCGCTGGGATGATAATAATCAGCCCGTAAAAGCATTTGACGATGACCCGATGCCTGGTAAAGGCCTACGTCCGCGTCGCCAAGCCTTTGGTTATGATGTCGAGTACTCGCTAGATTCAATGGAATTCTTGGGTGAGCTGATTGATATTTTGGAAGGCCTAGGCTGGAACGTTCACGACGTGGTAGCAGAAGGCGCGTATTCGCAGTTTGAATTAGACTTTCATTATGCCGATGTACTGACAATGGCAGACCGCATGACCTTCTTGCGGGTGTTGCTAAAGGAAGTGGCGAAGAAACACGGTATTTTCGTGACCTATATGCCCAAGCCTACAACCGGCGATTGGCGCTCTGGCGCGCACATGAATTGCTCGATGCAGATGGTCGATAAGCCAGGTGAAAATATTTATGATAATGGCGAAGGCGGTTGGTCAAAAGAAGCGTTGAATGCTGTGGGTGGCGTACTAAAACATGGTGGTGCGATTACCGCTGTGGCCTGCTGTACGGTTAACTCATACAATGGCTTAGTACCTAAAGTAGGCGGTTTTGAGGGCGGCACTTACACTTGGGCGCCTACGCATATGGCTTACGGCAAGAACAACCGAAGCGCGATGCTGCGCTTACCGCAAAGCCGATTTGCCATTGAAAACCGCGCGGCGGATATGTGTATGAACTTTTACTTGGGCTTGGGCATGATGTTGGCCGCACAGGTAGATGGTATTGTTAATAAGGTCGATCCGGGTCAATCTTTAGACGAAGATTTATATGTGATGGGCGATGAAGAGAAACAACAGCGCGAACTAACGCCGTTACCTCGTAACTTATTAGAGGCAACCGAATACTTGTCACAAAGTGACTTAGCCAAAGATGTGTTGGGACCTATTTTACTCAACTCATTCCTTCAATATAAAGTGGATGAGTGGGAGCGTTATCACCAAACGGTGACCGATTGGGAAGTACAAGAATACTTGCGCCTCTACTAGAGCTTTTCAAAAACTATGGCGGATTATCAAACCTTTCGCTTAGGCGATGTGATCTTGCAATCGGGTGCAGTTCTACCCGATGCGCAACTGACCTATAAAACTTACGGCACACTCAATGCGGCGCGTAACAACGCGGTGCTGCTGCCGACGTTTTACACGGGTTGGCATGACCGCAGTGAAGGCTTTTTTGGAGAAGATCGTGCGATAGATCCGACTAAGCATTTCATTGTTTCAGTCAATTTATTTGGCAATGGTTATTCGTCTTCGCCGAGTAATACCGCCTCGCCAGCAGACAAAGGGCACTTTCCTTTAGTCACTTTATGGGACAACATTGCTTGTCAACAACGCTTACTAAGTGAAGCCCTAGGCGTAGAGCAATTGTTGTTGGTGATGGGTTGGTCCATGGCAGGTTGCCAAGCCTATCAATGGGCAGCGCAGTTTCCGGACCGGGTACAAAACTGTATACCATTTTGCGCCTCTGCCAAGACTTCACCGCATAATATCGTCTTTCTAGAAGGGGTGAAAGCGGCTTTGCTAGCGGACGGCGATTTTGCGGGTGGCTTCTATACTAAACAACCTAATAAGGGCTTAATGGCATTTGGACGGGTATACGCAGGTTGGGCTTTCTCGCAAACGTTCTATCGGGAGAAGCTGCATCGTGAGATGGGATTCGAAACCGCAGAAGATTTGCTGGTAGATTGGGAGCAAGATCACTTGAACTGGGATGCCAATAACCTATTAGCTAAGCTCGCTACTTGGCAAGCAGGCGATATCAGTAATAATCCTCTTTACGACGGAAATTTTGTAAAAGCGCTGCAAGCGATAACGGCGAATACGATAGTCATCGCCTGTGATAATGATTTGTATTTTCAACCAGCTGACAATGCGCTAGAAGCTAAGTGGTTGAAAAAAGGTGAGTTACGAGTTTTCGAATCGCCTTGGGGGCATTGCGTTGCCTCACCGGGGAACGGCACCCCTTTTGCCGATTATTTAGACAGTGCCATTAACGAATTAATTGCTTAGATATTATTAAAGAATCAGAAAATGAGTGAAGCACAAACGCCCAATAAAGATAACTTCGACGCCTTTTGTGGCTACCACCAAAATTGGCAGGGTGGTTCAATTGATGAACTAACCCAAACTGGGCCTGGAACGCCTTGTGGTGATTATCTGCGGCGCTATTGGCACCCAGTGGGTATCACCAAAGACCTAGAAGAGCGGCCTAAGCTGATCAAAATATTGAGCGAGGAATTGGTGCTGTTCCGGGATAAAAGCGGTCAATTTGGCTTAGTACATAAACGCTGTCCTCATCGGCGTGCCTCCTTGGAGTACGGACACTGTGAAGACAAAGGCATCCGTTGTTGTTATCACGGTTGGTTATTTGACGTAGATGGTACGGTGCTTGAAATCCCCGGTGAGCCTGAAGATTCAATCTTGGCGATCAACGTCAAAAATGAAGTGCGCTTGGGAGCCTACCCAGTCAAAGAATTTAAGGGGCTATTGTTCGCGTACTTAGGCCCTCAAGATGAGTTGCCAGAATTTCCTTTGTACGATGCGTTCGAAACGCCCGGTATAACCATGACGCCGTACGCGGCGCCTTTTGCCTGCAACTGGATTCAGGTACTAGATGCCATTGTAGACCCAGTACATACGGCGTTCTTACACCAGTCGCAATTCTCGGATGGCTTTGGCATGATGGGCGAAGTCAAATTCTATCAACGACAAACGCAGCGCGTTTTAGGCACAGCCTCTAGACGAGTTGGCGATAATATTTGGGTGAGGGTGAACGAGTTGATACTGCCTAACTTTACCCAATCTGGTGCCGCCTTTGGCGCCGATGGCACAGAAGAACGATTCTTTGGCCGCAGCGCGTTTACCCGTTGGGTAGTGCCGGTTGATGATGAAAACTGCATTGCATTTGCATGGGGAAATTTTGGTGAGCGTGGTGACCCGCATGAGTACAACAACGATGAGGGCATGCAACTGATAGAACAGGGTGAATTATTAGACCGCAGCTACGAACAAAAGCAAGCAAGCCCAGGAGATGTAGAAGCCGTTGAAGGCATGGGCACCATATCGGATCACGATAAAGAGTATCTTGTCGCGGGTGATCAAGGTGTGGCAATTTACCGTAACCAGATGCGCAAGTTCATCCGTAAGTTACAAAAGGGCAAACGGCCGCCGCAACCGACCGAGTTATCAGAAGGGGTTATTCCTACACACGGTAGCGATACGGTATTAACCATTCATAAAACAGCTGACGAAAGCACGACATTGAAGCAAACTAATGATGCTGTCATGGATATCGTATTTGCGGGTGATGAAATGAAAGGCGAAGCGCGTGACAGCGCTATCCTTTTACAAATATCAGCCTTATCCCAAGCTAAGTAAATCGCCTAAGTAACTAGGTTCAAGCATAGAATAATGACAATAAACGTACATATTAAAAACAACCGCTGGGCTAAAGGTTCGTTCCCCAATACGCCAGAAGGTGAAGACGTGTTCACCATAACGCAGCAGCGTTTCGATGACGAGTTAGCTAATTTCCCTGCAGTACAAGGAAACCTGAATACCTTTGTAGACTGGGATGTGGATAACTGGGAAAAGTCGATGGCCAATGCTGAGGTGTTGCTTACGTGGAATCTGCCCATGGAGAACCTGGCTGAGATAGCGCCAAATTTAAAATGGATACATTGTATCGGTGCTGGTGTTGAGCATATGTTGCCCATGGATTGGATTCCCGAAGGCGTGGTGTTGACCAATAATAAAGGGGTGCATGCCGCCAAGGCAGGCGAGTTTGGCTTAATGAGTGTGTTGATGTTGCACTCGCATATACCTGCAGTGGTGACCAATCAAAAAAACAAAGTATACGATTCACTTTACGCTTCGCCTATAGCGGGTAAAACTATGGTGGTGCTGGGCACGGGGTGTTTAGGTGGCTCTGCGGCCAAACAAGTACAAACCTTAGGCGTTCACGTGATTGGCGTAAATCGTAATGGTGAAGCAGTTGAGGGTTGTAACGAGGTCGTCACCACCGAGCAATTAGACGATGTGTTGCCAAGAGCAGACTACCTTTTTGTCGCTACGCCCGATACCCCTCAAACACGAGGCCTGTTAGATAAACGACGTTTGGATTTGCTTAAGCCCAGTGCCGGCATTGTGAATATTGGTCGAGAGGCGGTGATGGATTACGATGCGCTATGTGACAAACTTGAGGAGGGCAGTTTGGCAGGCGCCATTTTGGATGTTTTCGATCCAGAACCTATAGAGACTTGCTCACGTCTTTGGCATACTAAAAACTTAATTATCACGCCGCATATTTCCGCTGATGACGGCGATGCTTATGTGCCGATGACGCTGAATTTATTCTTTCAAAATATGGGGTTGTTTCTAGAGAACAATTCGCTATTGAACCCCATAAATCCAAGCTTAGGTTATTGATGGTTCTATGTTGAAATTCAGCAAAATTATTCGTCTAAAGTACGTATTTTTTTCAACGCGTCAAGAGAGGCAGAATGAAACTCTCGACGATATATCAACATGAGCACCCATGCGGTCATCAATAAAAATACTGCTGGATGGAAAAACCACCCAAGTACAGCTGTAGCAAATATATTTGACCTTAGTCCCTGATTAAAATGTCGCCCTGCAATACTAGAAATACGCCCCGCTTGAGTTGCGTACTCGATGTTATTGGAAGGGTTATCAGTTATTTCTGGCGCAGCACCTATGAGAACAGAGGAATAGTTGGCCAATCTAAATGCCCATACAAACTTTACGAATGCATAAATGAACATTACAAGAAGCACTAGTAGTTTGCAGTCGATTGCTGCGTAGCCAGATTGGGGAGTAAATGGAAAATGGGATAGCGAAGCAGTTGCCCTATCAGTAGCCCCTAGTGCCGCTACGATTCCTCCGAGAATAAGAATGGAAGTAGATGCAAAGAATGTTATCCCGCGGTCCATATTTCCCTGTATTAAAATATCCGTCATCCGTGGGTCACGTTTAAGCATTCTTAGCATCCATTGCTCTCTGAGTTGGTTCACGACGTAAGGTAGTCCCTTTGTCGACCACCGACTATAGTCTGCGTACCATGTATAGAGCGGCCACGCAGTAAATAAGAACATGCAAGCTGCAACGTCAAGCACATGAAAATCGTACATTCATCTAGCCTCGAATAAATTGTTACTACTATGATCAGGCCAAGCAAAATAAAGACTCATTAGGTATGGTTTAGTTATTAGTAGGCTAAAAAAGTAACCCATTTACATGGGTTACCGAATGCTTTAACCTAACGCGTGAATTCTGGATAGGCCTCCACACCGCATTCACTCTGATCTAAGCCTTCATATTCTTCCTGATCGCTTACCCTTATACCGAGTGTCTTTTTAATTATCCACCAGACACAAAAGCTGGTACCAAAAACCCAAGTAAATATCACCCCTGCTCCCAAAATTTGGCCTGTAAACGTGGCGCTTTCATTGGTTAGCGGCACGGCCAATAAGCCCCATAGGCCTACAACACCGTGAACAGAAATAGCACCAACTGGGTCGTCAATTTTTAGTTTATCTAAACCGATAATCGACACGATAACCAACAACCCACCCACGCCGCCTATCAGGGTAGCGACCAAGGGTGTTGGGGTTGACGGTTCTGCAGTAATGGCTACTAACCCAGCGAGCGCACCACTTAAAATCATCGTTAAATCTGCTTTGCCGAATAAGATTCTTGATGTGATTAATGAAACGATGACGCCGCCCGCTGCGGCGGCGTTGGTATTCAAAAATACCATTGCTACTGCGTTTGCACTTGTCGCATCGCTTAGCTTCAACACCGATCCCCCATTAAAACCAAACCAACCCAGCCACAAGATAAGGGTGCCAAGGGCGGCTAAAGGCAGATTGGCACCAGGGATGGCACTAATTGAGCCATTCGTTTGATATTTACCCTTACGTGGCCCCAATAATAAAACCCCTGCTAAAGCGGCACTGGCGCCTGCAAGGTGCACTATTCCCGATCCGGCAAAGTCGCTAAAGCCGTAATCGCTTAGAGAGAATAACCCAAATACGGATTTTCCTCCCCATGTCCAAGAGCCTTCTAGGGGGTAAATAAACGCAGTCAACACGATAGTAAAAATGAAAAACGACCAAAGCTTCATACGCTCAGCTACCGCGCCAGAGACGATTGACATAGTGGTAGCCACAAAAACAACTTGGAAAAAGAAATCGGAAGCGTTTGAATAAACGGCGCCTCCGGCAAAGCCTGCTTCAGTAGAATCTGCGATAATTCCGCTGAGCATAGATTCGGCAGAATCAGCGCCGTCAAATTCAATGCCGCTTAGCAGAATCCCCCCTTCGTACATCAGATCGTAGCCCACAATTAAATAGCAAGTGCATGAAATAGCGTACAAGACAATGTTCTTGGTGAGTATCTCTGTGGTATTTTTAGAGCGAACCATTCCCGCTTCTAACATCGAGAATCCGGCTGCCATCCACATCACTAGTGCGCCGCAGACTAAAAAGTAAAATGTATCTATGGCGTATTGAAGTTCAAATATTTGTGTTTCCATTGTTATTCCTCAGTTAAATTGCGTCTTGATCGAGTTCACCTGTGCGAATTCGAATCGATTTAATAATTTCAGTGACAAAAATTTTGCCATCGCCCACCTTTCCCGTATTTGCTACCTCGGTAATGACAGCAATAATGCGATCTGCATCTTGGTTTTTGCTTGCTATTTCAAGTTTTAGTTTGGGTAAGAAATCGACAGAGTACTCGGCTCCGCGATACAGCTCGGTATGGCCTTTTTGTCGACCAAACCCTTTGACTTCAGTCAAAGTCATGCCAGTTACTCCTACTTCGGATAGCGCATCTCGTACTGTGTCTAGCAAAAATGGTTTAATAATTGCTGTAATCATTTTCATATTGGGTCCTCTTGATTTGCAGTGGTTGTAAAATAAATAGTTGTTGATTACTCACTAAGCAAAAATCGTGCCAAGAACATAATGCGGTGTTCAATGGCGGTTAGCTTGATTGAAAGCCTGTTTGGATGGGAGTGGGCCGCACCAAAAGAGTGCGCCTGAGCAAGATGTCCCAGAGTGGTGCAGGTGTTAGATGATATTTAATCGTGGTTCCTAAATAACCCTTTAAGGGAGTGTCTTAACTCAGCTTAATTTTGAGGATATAATGGAAGCTCAAATTAGCTAAAGTAGGAATTTACGGAATGAAGAATTTAATATTAGCGGGTGCTGTTTTATTGTTATCTGCAAACGTGCAGGCCGATTTTGTGGCCTATTCAATGTTAGAAGGAGGTAAAAAGCCGTTACCTGAACGTTTAGATAACGTTGCTGCAGAGTCTTTGGTCAATATTGAGTGGGGAAGTTATCAAGGAGCGAAATCTAGAATTGGCGTGCTGCCAGTTGAAAATAACTCAGCCGCTAACTCAGTTCGGTTGTTCGGTCCGTCTGGCAGTATCAATTACGATTTCTCTGCGGGTGGTGTTCCCGTTCAAGGCATTGAAGCGATACTCATTGACGTAATGAATACGACAGGGCGCTTTAGATTGCTGGAAAGAACAGTGCTGAGCGAAGCGCTGGCAGAGCAAGACTTAGGCGCTACGGGGAGGTTGAGCGCTCCCTCAGCAGCTAAGGTGGGAAAAGTATTAGGGGCGCAATATTTACTCCAAGGGGTGATTACCAATTATGAGGAAGGGGTGCAAAAATCCAAAAGCACTATTGGTGGCATATTGGGCGGTGTAGTGGGTGGTGCTGCAGGCTCGTTGCTAGGCGGCTTCGGTACCAGTAAAAGCAAAGGTGTAGTGGGAATGAATATTCGCCTAATTGATTCTGAAACGAGTGAGATCGTTTTTAGTAACCAAGCGGAAGTGGACTTAAGTTCTTCGGGGATGACATTTGGTGGCGGTATCGGAATTTCCAACGATGCGATGGGTGGCTTCGTCTCAAACTATTCTAAAACCCCAATAGGCCAAGCAGTTATTGCAGCAGCAAATAAATCGGTGTTTGAGCTGATAAAGCAAATAGGCGCTAAGAGTGCCAGTGGTTCAGTGGTTAAATCTAGTGACGGCAAAATCTACTTGAACATGGGACAGGGTAGCGTTGAGCAAGGCGATATTCTTAATGTGTTGAAAAAGGGAGAAGAGCTGATTGACCCAGATACTGGCATTTCGCTAGGTGGTGAGACAGAGCTAATGGGTACTATTCGGGTAACTACGGTGAAAGAGAAGTTTTCTATAGCACAAGGTGAGTCCATTAAAGCCAGTCAAGTTTCTAGAGGTGATGCCATTGAATCTACCAAAGCGGCAGCTCCTTTAGAGTTCGCTTCTGAATGGGTAGAGCCAAAGCGTAAAAAGAAAAAAGGCAGCCAATCAAGTGATACTAATTCGGATAATAAATAAGCTCTTATTTAGGTCAGCAATCGTGATCCTACAAAGGCTAAAATTCAGCCAACTGGGTGATCACTATTGAAACTCTAGATTGGCGCTAATTATGCTGTTGCCGCAGATCACTCTAGCGCTTATCACTTTACAATTGCCTTTACGCTATTCCCAGATTGGGGCGCGTTTGTTACAGTATCATCATTAATAAATTGAATAATGACTGTGAACGAAAAATTCGTTAAACCGACTCCCACCCAAATACAAAACCTGGTCACTATAGCCTTAACTGAGGACGTAGGTGCGGGCGACCTAACCGCGAGTCTGATAGGCGCTGAGGTTGAGGCTGAGGCTCGATTGATTTGCCGTGAAGAGGCCATTTTATGTGGTGTTGATTGGGCCAATGAGGTATTCAGACAGATTGATAAAGACATCGTAGTTGAGTGGAAGGCCAAGGATGGTGATGCACTGGTTCCTGATCAAATAGTATTTAAAGCCTTTGGTAATGCACGCAGTATTTTGACCGCAGAGCGTTCTGCGATAAATTTGCTGCAAACCCTGTCAGGTACAGCGAGCGAGGCGAATCGATACGCTCGGGAACTGAATGGCTTACACACCAAGGTATTGGATACTCGGAAAACCTTGCCGGGGCTTCGATTAGAGCAAAAGTATGCGGCTAAAGTAGGTGGAGCCGAAAACCATCGAATTGGTCTATTTGATGGTGTTTTAATCAAGGAGAATCATATTCGTTCGGCGGGCTCGATCACTAATGCGGTTAAGCAAGCACTGGCTAGTACCCCAGATGGAATAATGGTAGAGGTCGAAGTAGAGAGTATTGAAGGTATGCACGAAGCGATTGAAGCTGGGGCGAAACGAATACTACTGGATAACTTTAATACTGAGCAACTAGCTGAGGCGGTGAAACAAAATAAAGGTCAAGCGGTATTGGAAGCATCAGGCAACGTGACGATAGCCACCTTACGAGACATTGCTGAAACGGGAGTAGACTATATTTCAGTGGGAGCACTTACCAAACACATCACCGCGGTTGATTTCTCTCTGCAATTTAAAACACTTTAGTAGCCTACTTCCCTATGAATGACTTTAGAAGAACGTTTCCCTCAACTCGACTTCGGCGTTCACGTGCCAGTGAATTCAGCCGCAATCTAGTTAGAGAAAATGCGATAACACCTCATGATTTAATTCACCCTGTTTTTGTTATTGAGGGTAAAGGCATTAACGAACAAATTGTCGCGATGCCGGGCGTTGAACGCATGAGCATCGACGTCCTTGTCGCGGCGGCTAAGCGTTGGCACGGCTTAGGCATTCCGGCTATCGTTATTTTCCCGGTGACACCGGATTCGGTTAAAACCCAATATGCTGAGCAAGCTTACGATCCAAATGGTTTAGCGCAGCGTGCTATCAAAACGGTAAAAGATGCCGTACCTGAAATGGGGGTAATTACAGATGTCGCTTTAGACCCGTTCACTGTTCACGGACAAGACGGGTTACTTGATGACAATGGTTACGTCACCAATGATAGAACCGTTGATGTGTTAGTAGAACAAGCCTTAAGCCACGCACAAGCCGGAGCGGATGTAGTAGGGCCTTCAGATATGATGGATGGCCGAATTGGTTCTATTCGTGATGCCTTGGAAGCTGGCGGCTTTGTGAATACGCAGATCATGTCTTATGCCGCTAAGTACGCCTCTTGTTATTACGGCCCATTTCGAGAAGCAGTCGGCGCAGCAGCAAGTTTAGGGGGCAGCAACAAATACAGTTATCAAATTGATCCTGCTAATGGGGACGAAGCGATGCATGAGGTGGCAATGGACATAGCAGAAGGCGCCGATATGGTGATGGTTAAGCCTGGCATGCCTTATTTGGATATCGTTTGGCGCACCAAGCAGACCTACGGCGTGCCGACGTTTGCTTACCAAGTAAGCGGTGAGTACGCCATGATAAAGGCGGCGAGTCAAAATGGTTGGTTAGAGGAGAAGCAAGCGGTTCTTGAAGCGATGATAGGGTTTAAACGGGCTGGCTGTGACGGGGTTTTAACTTACTTTGCTGAGCAAATTGCGCAGTGGGTAAATGAGTAATAACGTTCGAGTATCCAAGACTAAGTTCCGGCTTCCTGATGGTTACTCTCTGTGGCTTGTTCGATATCTGGCTCAGCGTTTGTTTTAGCTTTCTGTAAGCTGACAAAGTCGTTTTATCCAATGAACTATGGGATAGCGTGGTTTAAGATCGCGTAAGTATGAAACTCGTATATTCAGCGCTCGATTTGATTCAAGCTAAACTTATTCAAAATGAGTTGAGCTATTTAGGTGTGCCATCTAAGCTATTCAATGAACATGCTTCTAGCGGCTTAGGCGAATTACCCACCAGTTTCCCCGAAGTCTGGATAATGCGAGACCAAGATGAAATGAAGGCCCGACAGTTTATTACTCGTTTTGAAGTGCAGTTAAAACAACGAGGAGAAGAGTCGATAATTTGCCCACACTGCACAGAATCTAATCCAGCCAATTTTGAGCTTTGTTGGTCTTGCCACGCTAACCTTAACTAACAGTATGGTTCAGCGAAAGACGCCCGTTAAAAAGCCGGCCAGAAAAGCCCCAACAAAAAGGGCGTCACCTTCTACACGCCGGCCTAGGCGGTCACCTGCAACAGCGCGTAAGCGGCGCCCCGCACGACGAAGGGCGAAAACAAATAAGAAACAATCTCTGCTGAGGGTTTCTCTTAAGGTTATAGGTGTTTTGTTTCTGCTCAGCAGCATCTTATTGGCGGCCTGGATATGGATGCTGAATCGAACAGTGGTCAATGGCTTCGAGCTTTCACGTGAGCAAGTGCCTACTCATCTTTACTCACGGCCGTATCAGATAGCAGTCAATGATAGAAAAACCGTTAATCAGGTCATAGATGTACTCAAAGAACGGGGCTTTAATCGTGTAAAGCAAATTGAAACGCCGCTGCAGTATGCCTTTCGAGCGGGCGTGATAGATGTATTTACGCAAGGAAAGGTAGCTTGGCGACAAGATGAGACCCCTCAAGCAGTGCGCATTACTTTTGACGGGGAGTTAGTTAAAAGCCTAATGGACCATAGCTCAGGCATTGAAATTGAAAGACTCTCTTTAGCGCCAGTGTTATTGGGTAACCTGGATTCTGGCCCTGTAGAAGACAGAATTGAGATACAACTACACGAAGCGCCTGAGTTACTGTTGGACGCCGTACTAACGATGGAAGATCGGCGCTTTATGGAGCACCCGGGCGTGGATTTGTTTGGCATTGCTCGGGCGTTGTTTAGCCATATAAAGCCGGGTGCTAGACGACAAGGTGGCAGCACCTTAACGCAACAATTGGTAAAGAATGTTTATCTAAATCCCGCTCGTACGCTAAAGCGAAAAGTTAAAGAGGCGATTATGGCTTTGCTGGTTGAACGGAATTTCAATAAATCGCAAATTTTGGCGCGTTACGTTAACACGCTGTTTTTAGGGCAGTCGGGCAACCGAGCGATTCATGGCTTTGCATTGGCCTCGCAGTATTACTTCGGGCGAGCGCTTTCAGACATCGATGCTGGGCAGTTATCGATGCTGGTTGGCATGATACCAGCCCCTTCCGCCTATAACCCTATACGGCACCCTGAGCGCGCCAAGAAGAGACGTAATTTGGTCCTGGGCACGCTGGCTAAAAATGGGTTTATAACGCCTTCACAGTCTCAGTTATACCGAGCCAAAGAGTTAGTGGTGGGGGCCAAAGAGATCGCTCAACATAGCCGCTACCCTGTGTTTATCGATTTACTTGATGAGCAGTTAGAAGCGACATTTGATGCCGGTTTTTTATCCTCGGCGGGTTTAGATTTATATACAACCTTGGACGTGGAAATGCAGCGCGGCGCAGAGAAAGCGTTTAAAACAGCTTTGACTTCTCTAGAGCAAAAGAACAGCTTAAGCAGTGGTTTTTTGCAAGGTGCGATGATGATCATCAAACCCAAAACAGGCGAGATTGTCGTCATTATTGGCAGCACAGATAATCAGGTATCTGGGTTCAATCGGGCATTGCATGCGAAAAGGCCCGTGGGTTCTTTAATTAAACCTGCGGTGTATTTGACGGCATTACAGAATCCGAAACGCTATGGGCTAACAACCCCTATATTGGACGAGCCTCTCAGTGTGCCGCTAGACAATGGTGAGACATGGCAGCCGAAAAATTACGACAATAAATACCACGGCAGACCGAGCGTTTACGAATCCTTATCTCGCTCATACAATGTCCCCGCGGTGAATGTCGGCTTGGATGTAGGCATTGAAGCGGTGTTGACGACGCTGAGTCGCTTAGGCATAGCAACCAAGCTCCCCGCGTACCCTTCGCTAATGCTGGGTGCGGCCAATTTGAGCGTGTATGAAATGGCACAAATGTATCAGACCATTGCAAATCAAGGGAAATTCCAAGCATTGCGCACCTTGCGGGTTGTAGCCAATCGAACCGGTGAACTGCTAACGCAACATGAAACACCCGGAGACCAGACGATTAATCAGGCAGCAGTTTATTTATTGAATGCCGCATTGCAAAATGTCACTCAAAATGGAACGGCTAAAGCCTTAAAAAGGCTGATGCCTAATGTGAGCTTAGCCGGCAAAACGGGGACGACCAACGACTACCGAGACAGTTGGTTTGCCGGTTTTGGGGGTAACTATTTGGGCATTGTTTGGGTCGGCAACGACGACAATAAACCCACTGGATTAACCGGTTCTAGCGGTGCATTACGAGTATGGGCAGAAGTGATGAATGAGGTAGATATTCAATCTGTTAGCGCTGCAATACCAAGCTCGGTAGAGTGGGCTCAAGTTGACCAAGATAATGGAGGGGTTATGGTGGCAGGATGTACTCAGAACACCGTATCTCGGCCATTTATTGCCGGTTATGCGCCGGTTGATAATGTGCAGTGTGATTTGGCGCCGAAGCTAGGAAAGTGGATTAACCAATGGTTTGGTATCAAGTCGAACCCTGAAGAAAAATACAAAACCTCTGAATCCAATCGGTAAGCTTAAAAGGTTTCCTTTTGATATTAAATCCAACGACGAACGCGTTGGCAATATTGTTCAAATTCGTCGTCAAATAATTCTCTAAGCACGGCTTCTTCAGGTTTGATTTGCAAATTTGTTAGTAGGAAAACAAAAGCCGGTATCAACATTAGAGCGAAGCTGTTGCCTAAGGTTAAGCCCCAACCTATCAGTAGAAATAACATGCCTAGATACATTGGGTTTCTACTGAAGCGATACCAACCTGTTACCACCAAGTGTTTGGTTTTATGCGGGCTTAATGGGTTGGGCGTAGTTTTTATCGCGAAAAAATGAACTAATGAACTTAGATCTATAATTAAGCCTAGTGCTATAGCGAGTGTCGTCAGTATCGAGTAGGCGCTACCTATAAAAAGTTGTTGAGGAAGTAGTAGATCAATTCCCCACATTAATGCGCCGGTGGTCGCTAAAATTATTGGAGGTGGTATTTTTAGCTGTAACTTTTTCACGAATGCCTTTTAGCTTGGCCGTTTACGCACATGGGTTGTCTCTAGATTGGCGTAATCACCGCTACCTAATCGGCACAAGGGATCAACTTTAAGCGCGTCGACTTTAAGGCGAAACGGTTCTTCCTGAAAATGGATTACGTCATCGCGGTAGTAAATTTTGTCTACTTTTAGGTACAGTATATTTTGTTTGCTGTCACCAATGACATCGTGTTGATAAAAGGTACATCCCATAGCAATCGGCGCGGCGCTAAGTCTGGGCAGGGTGAAGTCATCAAATTCGGTAGTAGCTAAGCCGATTTTACTGACTTCAGATTCACCATAATTCAGCTCTCGTGAACTTTCATTCATTGCATCAATGGAAGCCAAATCACCGATATGTACTACGCAATGTTTGTTCTCGAGTATGTTAATCAAACTGTCTTTTTGCGAGCCATCTTGTTTTATCCCTAAAGAAACCATGATTAATGCAGGGTCTGAGCAAACCGCGTTGAAATAAGAATAGGGTGCTAGATTTAGGCTCTGGTTGCTATTCTCTGTCATGATCCAAGCAATGGGTCTAGGAATAATAGTTTGAGTCAGCGTAAAATAAACTTTGCTTGGGCTAAGTGCGCCCATGTCGATAATCATAGTTAGTTATTTCAGTAAAAATTCTAGTAACGCCTTTTGGGCGTGTAAACGGTTTTCTGCTTCGTCCCAAATCACACTTTGTGGTCCTTCAAGCACGGCTTCAGTGACTTCATGCTCGCGATAAGCAGGCAAGCAATGCATGAACAGCGCCTTTGATTTGGCCTGTTTCATCATCGTCTCATTGACACAGAAGTTCTTGAAAGCCTGAGTGCGAATTTGTTTTTCATCTTCTTGGCCCATGCTGGCCCAGGTATCAGTAATAACGCAGTCGGCTTGATGACAAGCTGACATGGGGTCGGTTGTGAGTATCACCGAATCGCTGCACTGCGCTAGCATTTCGGTGCTAGGTTCGAAACCCGTGGGTGTAGCGACTGTGAGCGTGAAGCCCAATAACCGGGCTGCGTTCATCCAGGAGTGGCACACGTTGTTTCCGTCACCGACCCAAGTGATGTTGGCGCCGGTAATATCCCCACGGTGTTCTATATAGGTTTGTAGATCAGCCAATATCTGACAGGGGTGATAAGTGTCGCACAAGGCGTTTACCACCGGCACGCTAGAGTAGTCTGCCATACTTTTAACGCGCACATGGGAAGTAGTACGCATGACGATGACGTCTACCATCCTGGACAAAACCCGCGCGGTGTCTTTGATAGGTTCGCCGCGATTGATTTGAGAATCAGTCGGAGACAAAAACATTGCCGTGCCGCCTAATTGCGCCATGCCAATTTCGAAAGAGGTGCGAGTTCGAGTAGAAGACTTCTCGAAAACCATTGCCATGGTTTTCCCTTTTAGTGGTGTGTTTATGTCACCAGCTACTCTCTGTGCTTTAAGTTCTTGAGCTCGATCAAGCAGCTTGAGCAACTCTGCTTTGCTTAAGTCCATCAAAGATAAAAAATGACGCGTACGCATAATGGTTTATGTTCTATGGTTCGTATAACAAAAAAAGCACCCTGATAAAAAATCGAGTGCTCTCGAGGAGTGATTTTAAACAACACAGTACTTGAATTACAAGTGCGCATTAATTAGTCTTCGCTGGCTAATATTCCTTTTAATAGAGTGTACCCAATGTCGGACGTAAAAAAAGCAGTACTGGCCTATTCCGGTGGTTTAGATACTTCAATAATTTTAAAATGGTTGCAGGATGTTTATGACTGCGAAGTGGTTACTTTTACCGCTGACGTTGGACAAGGCGAAGAACTAGAACCAGCGCGCGCGAAAGCTGAGGCATTCGGCATTAAAGAGATTTATGTTGAAGACTTACGCGAAGAGTTTGCGCGAGATTATGTGTTTCCAATGTTTCGTGCCAATACTATATACGAAGGAGAGTACCTGCTGGGTACCTCTATTGCTAGGCCGTTGATCGCTAAGCACTTGGTTAGAATTGCTAAAGAAACCGGTGCAGATGCTGTGTCGCACGGTGCAACGGGCAAAGGAAATGACCAAGTTAGGTTTGAGATAGGCGCTTATGCACTCAACCCTGACATCAGAATTATCGCGCCATGGCGTGAGTGGGATTTAAATTCTCGTGAAAAACTCATGAGCTATGCCAAACAGCATGATATCGAAATCGTCAAGAAAAAGGACGGGGGATCACCGTATTCAATGGATGCTAACTCGCTACACATTTCATATGAAGGCGGTGAATTAGAAGACCCTTGGAGTACCCCTCATGAAGTTATGTGGGACTGGACAACTTCACCAATGGATGCGCCTGATCAGGCGGAAGAACTCACTTTAAGCTACCGTTGCGGTGATATTATCGCGATCGATGGGCTAGCTTGTACTCCAAACCAAGTAATGGAGAAGCTAAATGCCCTGGGTGCGAAGCATGGGATTGGTCGTGCAGATTTGGTCGAAAATCGCTTTGTAGGGATGAAGTCACGAGGTTGTTATGAAACCCCCGCTGGGACGATCATGCTTAAGGCGCATCGTGCGATTGAGTCAATTACCTTAGATAGAGAAGTGACTCATCTTAAGGATGAACTGATGCCGCGTTATGCCAAACTGATTTATAACGGTTTTTGGTTTGCTCCAGAGCGCAAAATGTTACAAGCCATGATCGACGCATCGCAGGTAACAGTAAATGGTGATGTGCGCATTAAGTTATACAAGGGTAATGTGATTGTGTGTGGCCGACGTTCGGAAGATTCTCTATTTGATGAAGCCATTGCGACTTTTGAAGACGATGCAGGTGCTTATAATCAAGCAGATGCCGAAGGGTTTATTAAACTCAATGCGCTTCGTTTGAGATTGGCTGCTAAGAAGGGCCGAAACAACGACGATGCTTAGCTAACAGCTTCCTGTAAAACTGCGTAAAGGGGATAGTGCTTCACTTGTTATAATGAGTAAGGCATTATTTAGCGAACGGCTATAGAATAACGGTAATGTCTTCACTTCTTCAAAAGCTAACGTCCGGATTTGCCAGTAAACTTTGTTTGTTGGTGACTGATGTTGTCGGTCTTGTTTTGATGTTCAAGACGATGCATGAACTACGCGTAGGAACGTCTATTTCGATACTAAATGGCCCAATTTGGGTCATTATCCTTATCGCCCTCATCACTTTGTACGTGATGGATGTATACAGAACCGAAGAGCCCATCACTAGGGCACGTTTGCCATTGAAAACCTTTTTGGCAGTGCCTGTCGCGGCAATACTTACCACGCTATTTGTTTATGCCCTGGGCATTAGTGCATTTATGCCAATATTTGGTCGTGGCGTTATGCCCACCGCTTTTTTATTATTTAGTTTCTGGGCGGCGGGTTGGCGGTGGTTGTTAACTTGGTTAAATCAACGCTACCAGCCGAGCATGCAATGGACGTTGTTATCCACAGATGAGCTGATTTCGCCCACACTCGAGGAGTTCGGTACTGATAATGTTAACGTCAACGTAGTTATTGATGTTACGAAGCTTGAAGCGCATAAATTAGATTGGGGTGTCGATGAGAACGACTCGAGTCATCGAGGCATTGTAATCGGAACACAAGATAAGTTGAACGACGCCATTGCCAGCCGAATTATGAAGTTGCGTTTTTCGGGCGTAAAAGTGATGACGCTTAGCCAGTTTTCGGAAACCTATTGGTCCCGGGTTCCGGTGTTGTATCTAAAGGATGGCTGGTTCGCGCAAGCCAATGGCTTTACCCGTATTCACGACCAGGTTGGTTTGCGCTTTCAACGAATTGTCGATATTGTGGCTTCATCATTAGGTTTGGTGCTGTTTTTCCCGATTCTCACCATTTTGGGTATATTTATTCGAGTAGGCTCAAAGGGCAAAGTGTTTTATTCGCAAACCAGGGTAGGTCTATATGGTGCGCCGTTTACCATATATAAACTTAGAACGATGGTAGATAATGCCGAAATAGATGGGGCAGTGTGGGCTAGCGTAGATGATGAACGTATCACCCCATTTGGACAATTCTTGCGTCAATCTCGGTTGGATGAATGGCCGCAGCTTTGGAATGTGTTTAAGGGTGAGATGAGTTTAATAGGCCCACGACCTGAGCGACCAGAATTTGTAGAAAAGCTTAAGTCTGATATCTCCTACTATGACTTACGCCATTTTGTCCCACCAGGCATCACAGGTTGGGCGCAAGTAATGTATCGCTATGGTTCTTCTGTAGAAGATGCCAGGAGAAAGCTAGAGTACGATTTATACTATATCAAAAACCATTCTATTCAACTAGACTTTGCCATTCTAGTGAAAACAGCGATGTTGATTTTTAAACGTGCCGGAAGGTAAAGCTTAAATCACGAAAAACACGTTAAGAAGTTAGACATTCAATTGTGGTAATTTCTCTTCATCATTTGTGTATTCATCAGCCTTAGGTCTCGCTTTGGCTAGTCTTGTATCCCACAAACTTTCCAAGTCGTAGTAACTACGCGTTTCGCTTTTCATTAAATGCACCACGACGTGGACGTAATCGATCAGTATCCATTCCTTTGTGCTTTCCCCTTCGCTACTCAAAGGATGTATTCCTTGCTCACTCAGCTCATCTTGTACACCCTTGGCGATGGAAGCGACATGACGCCCTGATGTGCCGCTGCAAATGATCATTTTGTCAGTAGTATCAGTTAACTGCGTAACATCTAAAGTTTCTATGTTTTTTGCTTTGCTATTTTCGAGGGCACTGATAATTAAATTACTTAAATCAGGGTTTTGCATTTTCGCGGCATTGAGTTAATTTTGTGAGGCCCGAGTGTAGACACTATTCGGCCTATATCAACCTTTATATGTAGTGTATTTACAGTGCCAAAATAATAATCGTCTGGGACAAGATTATTTATCAAACTTATAGCTATATTATTGTTTTAAATATTGAGTGTGATTTCCAGTTGGCTGGCGTAATATAGCCGCAAATTCTAAGGTAGATAATTTAAATCTCATGTCTATAAAACATCCCATTGTTGCGGTAACTGGATCCTCTGGCGCTGGCACGTCCACCTTTAAAAAGGCCTTTGAACATATTTTACATCGTGAAAGCTTGACGGCTGCGGTTATTGAAGGAGACAGCTTTCATAAATGGAAACGTGACGAGTTTATCGAACACGTTCAAGCAGAGGAGGCAGCGGGAAACAAAACGTTTAGCCACTTTGGGCCGGAAGCCAATGACTTTCTGGCACTAGAACGTCTGTTTAAAAGTTATGGTGATACAGGGTCAGGCAAACAGCGCTTTTATCTACATGATGAAGACGAAGCACAACTTCATGATGAGAGATTAGGAAGAAAGTCCACTTGCCAAGCAGGAGACTTTACGCCGTGGGAAGAAATACCAGCTAATACTGATTTACTTTTTTACGAGGGCTTGCACGGATTGGTTGTAGGTGAAAATTATGATGTAGCGAGTCACGTAGACTTAGGCGTGGGCGTCGTACCGATAGTGAACTTAGAATGGATTCAAAAAAGCCACCGCGATGGAGTAGAGCGCGGCTACACTCAAGAAGAGATTATAGATACTATATTGCGTAGGATGCCAGATTACGTCAACCACATAACCCCGCAGTTTAGTAAAACAGACATTAACTTTCAACGAGTGGCCACTGTTGATACCTCAAACCCTTTTGTTGCTAGGGATATTCCAACTTTAGACGAAAGCTTTGTAGTGATACGCTTTAGGGATTACTCGCGATTTGATGTAGATTTTGGGTACTTGCAAATGATGATACATGACTCTTTCATGTCACGCCGCAATACCATTGTGGTGCCAGGCGGAAAGATGGGAATGGCAATGGAAATAATTTTTGGTCCCATTATCCACAATCTCATTCACCACAGCCGGAATATGTAGCGAGCGTTGTAGGCTCAACGAATTAGAGGCTTCCTAAAAGCCACTAATTCTGGTTTGCACTAACCAGTAATTCTACTTTCTAAGTTCGCCAGCAATTCTGTAGAGCAACGGTAAACTGTCTTTACTTTGTACCGTTGAGCCTTTAGAAGTGGTGATAGTAATTTTCGTTTTTTCGTCATTACCAAAAGGCTCGACTTTCACTCCGAATTTTTGGCGTAGTGACAGCTTAGAAAACAGCCCTCCTTCTTTACGATGTTCACGAATGACGAATAAGTTCTTTTTAGCATTTTCAGAAACCAGTTCATAATTTGCCGCAACAAGCACCTTACGGATTATACTTTTTGCTGATTCTGAGTCTTCACGTAAAACGATGTGTGGATTATCAGTCGTGACTAAAACCACTACATCGGAAATGTCTTCTGCTCGACCTCCGCCGTAATAGGCTTTTATATCCCGTAAGATTTCTAAGGCTTGAAAACCATCACCAGGTTCCTCCAGCCAAGCCATTTCAACTACTCCGCCGCGCTTTGAGCGATTTTTAGCCACTTGTCTTAAACGTTTGTGGGTAACAAACAGCGCAGTTTCATTTTCTGCTACACGTTCTAACCAAAATGTAAATTTGTCGTTAAGAGAGGATCGGCCTCGACCTGACGAAAAAAAGCTCAGGAGTTTATTAGCGCCCGAGCTCACGCTTTCGTCACCAATCCAATCGGTCTCAATAATTGCTTTTTGTTTGCTTTGAATCAGTATGGGTAGGCCCGAGCTTAACGTGTAGTCAACCAGTTTTGCCCATGTATCATCGGCGCTGGCAAAGATGGCTAACCAACGCTCGCCGCCTTCGTTGCGTTTCATTTCTATACCAACGATGGTGGGAAGTACTTGTTCGCTGGTTGCTTTTTCGCTACGACGCTTTATAGCTTCGTTGCTGGTGTTGATTAAATCGGGTGGCAGCTCCAAGTTAGACTGAACTCTTGCAGTGCGATAGCCAGGAAGAGTGAGGCTATCTGATTGGGTGGCACAGCCACTAATTAGCGACAGTCCAAATACGAGCGTGAGCAGTAATACTATTTTTTTCATTACGTTAAGCTATGTATGCAACTTTTCAATATAGGCCATTATACCAAGCTTCTGGTTACGGGTAAGCGCAAAGCGACTAAATTGCCGCCTTTAGTTCGGGCATTCAGCTACGAGGGCTTTGATGTGACAATTAATAAATGTCAAAACCTGTAAACAAAAAAAGAGCGCCTAAAAGGCGCTCTTTTAAACACATAAAGTGTTTCGTTTACATTAACTCAATCTTAGTTGAAGTTATAGTGTAAACCTGCGCCGTAGACAGTAGTATCTGAACCAGCGTCATCGTCATTTTGCTCAACACCAACAAACCAAGAAGAGCTAGCGCCTAGTGGCTTATCAAATTCTACAGCAACCATAGAAGCTTCTGCTCCTGCGTCACGCATGTTTTGACCTAAGCTCAAAGATACAGTACCGCCACCCATTGGAGCCATTACTTGAGCTAAGAGACCAGAGTTAGCACCTTGATCGTAGTAAGAAGCAGCTAGACGTACTGAACCAGCGTTGCCGGCAGCAGAGATACCAACACGTGTGTCAGCAGCTGTCTCAGAATCGTTTAATGCGATACCAACAGTAGCAGCGCCTAGAGCCATGCTATAACCAACTTCGATTTGATCGATGTCTTCGTTAGCATCATCACCAGTCATCTGGATCATAGTTTGTAGACCACCTGTGCTGAAGAATACAGCGTCAGATACACGGAAGTTGCTGCTGTAGCCAGTTCCTGGAGAGTTCCAAGTACCACCGAAAGCTTTAGACCAATCAACTGGGCTAACAACAACGTTGTAGAATGGAGACCAACGAGTACCTAAAGAAAGTGAACCGAAGTCACCTTTAACGCCAACATAAGAAAGGCGTGTAGTAGGTTGTACGCCGTTAGCTTGAGCTACTGCGAACTCGAACTTACCGAATACAGAGTTACCATTACCCATGTCTTGCTCGGCAGCCATACGGAAACGACCAGCGATGTTTGTCTCGTTACATGTGTCGTCGTTACATAAAACAAGTGTACGGAAACGACCAGTTACACCAGTTACGTCAGGCGCGTCGCCCATTGCTGCGAATGTAGGAACTGAAGTAGTTGCTGCAATCGCTAGTGCTAATGCACTTTTTGCTAAAATTTTCATAATTGAACTCTCTTAATAATAATAAATTTAAATTTAGTTTTTTTGCTAAGGTTTCCCAAAAGCGGCCTGTACTTTAAGCTTTTGTGAGCTAGATGCAACACAAATGTCACAATAGTGTGGTTGATTGAGGTCATTATGTTGCGCAAATGCAACAAAATGGGATTTGCTTGGTTGATTCTGCTAATCGATTTACTGCCTTGCTGTTGACGCGATAGATAAGCGGGCCAATTTGCGCTTAATTAGATTGCCTTTGGCTGTTCGTTAGGCGCTGTCAAATAGACACTTTCACTGATACTTAGAGATTTCTCGAACAATTTTCCGGTTTCATTGCAACTGATGGAAAAGCAACTGATTTAAAGTGCGGGTAAACCCGACTTCGGCAATACTAATGTTGCTTGGTTTTAGTAAACTAGCTCGTCTATTATAATTGCTAAATATTCGAGATCAGTATGCAAAATGCACATAAGTTAACCTGGTTAGCTAGTTTTCCTCGCAGTGGAAACACTTGGCTTCGAGCACTTATTTCAGCCTACATTAACGGCGGTAACATTGGCATCAATGAAATAATGCAAACGGGAGACAAAGACCCCGTATATTATAACGACATAGTTAAAGCACCGATAAATGAATGGACGGTGTCTGACCAAGCGTTAATCAAACCAGCGGCTATGTTTCGAATGCTAGAAGACGCGGCGGGCAATTTGATGTTAAAAACCCATGATTGCAATGTCGATATTTCAGGTGTCTCTCAGATACCTCACGACATAACGCGCTGCGGTATTTACATTGCTCGTGACCCAAGAGATGTGGCGCTTTCTTTTTATAACCATTATGGTTTGAGTAGTTACGAAGAAGCGGTAGACAAGTTACTGGATGGCAACGCTTTTACCCGGTTCCCAAACAAAGGTTTGTTTGTGGCACAATTATCATGGCCAATCAGCGTCGCTTCGTGGCTGCGTGATCTACCCTACCCAGTTTATACCTTGCGCTACGAAGACTTAATGTCTAAGCCTTACGAGATACTCGAAGAAGTCGTTAAATTCCTAAAACTGGATTATGATGCCATCATAGCGCATAAGGCAGTTGAATCTTGCCGATTTGAAAGTTTTCAAAAACAAGAGCAACAAGATGGCTTTAGAGAGGGGGTGGGGAAACAATTCTTTCACAAGGGTGAAACGCAACGGTGGAAGACCGAATTGAGCAAGCCACTACAAGATAAGATTATCAAGGCTTGTAAACGGGAAATGCAGGCACTTGAGTACATAGATTAGAAAGTAATGATGCAGAAAAAAACAGATCAAGCTCGATTCAATATGATTGAGCAGCAAATAAAGCCTTGGAACGTTAACGACAGCAGAGTGTTAGATGCAATGCGGCACATAAGGCGAGAGGACTTTGTGCCTGAAGCGCATCGAGATATGGCGTTTATGGATATAGCCATTCCTTTGGATACGGGCGCGATGCTTGAACCAAAGCTGGTGGCTCGTATGTTGCAAAGCTTAGACGCGGGCAGCACCGATAGAGTGTTGATAGTAGGGGTCGGTACTGGATATGTGGCGGCGTTATTATCTCAATGTGCTCATTCGGTCATTTGTGTTGAGCCGAATGCAGAATTGGTAGAAGGGGCAAAACAAAAATTAGCTATGGCAGGTATCAGTAACGTGCAGTTCGAGTGCGGTGATGCCAATGATGGCTGGCCTGCGTGCGGAGAAGTAGACAGAGTGTTTGTTCGAAGCTCAATGGCTGTGATGCCAAGTCAGTTATGCAAGCAACTAAGTCAAAGTGGGCGCTGCGTTGCGGTCGTTGGAGGTGGAGACACGATGGAGTTATTTTGTTATCACCAAGAAAATGGCAAAATCGTCGCCGATTCGGTGCTGGACACCGTCATCCCGCGCTTTGGTGAAACAACGTCACAGGTGGAATCAAAAGCAGAATTCATATTTTAGACAGATCGAATTAAGGGTACTGTGCACATTCGTTCGTAAATATACGCTAAGGCTGGCTTTATTCATCAGAATGTTTAGGGCGCTTTCATTTTCCCTGATAGCACAGCCATCCCAAGCTCTAATCATCCATAGCCATAATCTTGTCTATAGTTCCATGTTCGATGGTTTGAGCAAGGACTAGACTTTCCTCATTGTGCTTTTTCAAGCTTGCTGATTGAGCAATTAACCGAGTGACCTCCCGCAATTGGTCATCCTTTAGCTTGCTATGCTTCCAGTGCTCTAGCTGTCTCTCAACGACCCAGTCATCATCCAATTGTTCGGTGTATAACCGAATGGCACCAAGTTAAGCCTGCTTAGCTGGCTTTTCCCCACGATGATAAGTCTCCAGCATTATGTGTCGAGGGGCGGTCATTAACTGATAGGGTTTGGGTCGTCGTTTTACGGCTCTAGGCTCTCTTCTACCAGGCCGATGCAGAACGAATAGTGCGGCTATCAGCTTATATAGGTTATTCAACAATCACTGGCGCTCCTCAGGGCCCGACCGAGCTCGATTTAGGTGCGGTTCCCACTGCCTAATCGCTTGCACACTTCACTTGAAACTCACGCGCCTTAATTCAGCGCCGAGCGGTTGCGCTGACTCAAACATTAGCTGGTGAATGCAGTTATAAACAATCATACGCATTACGATTTCCTTGCGCACCATATCCGGTGTCTTGCAGCGCAAGATATCCATGCCCATGGTTGTCTTTATATCACGCAACGAAAGCTCTACAACCCACCGTTGAAGGTACAGATCAGCGATCTCATCGGCTGGATAGAGTTCAGCATCTAATAGTGTTGTGGCAATATAAAAGTGAGTAGTACGAAAGCCTTTTTGCGCCACGATTACCCTGATTTGTCGAATGCAGAGCCGCTATGGTAACGCCCCCCATTGAGCTTTGGTATAACTAGATCTTTTATTCAATACAGGTTTCTTCCAATGGATAAGTAGGTCGTCCTCACCAAGAACTCAATCCACTTGAGCGGCCGTCACTGGCTTCCTTCTCGCAACCGTCACTACCGAGTCAACACCTTGGTCAGCAAGGTTCGAGATGTCATAATAGCCACAAAAACCCTTATCTCCTAAGAAAATATCACCGTCGTTGAAGTGCTTCCATTGCCTGCGCAGCAAGGGAATTTCACTACTTTTCTTATTCCCCAGCTCATAACTTGAAAGCATCCCAGACTGCAAATCAAAACAAGCACAAAGGCGTGCTTGTGCAAATCCACAACCAGGCTTCTGGTTTAATTGTTGTGGCCAGATTTCCTGATTGGCGGCACTATCCGCCATGCTGAGGCCTGTCCCATCGGCAACGATAACTCGGCGTTCTTACAATTGACTTAGTGCCTTACCGAGTCGCCTTTTGGACATCTGTGACTGTATCGTCTCGAGCTCAGTTAACGATAAGTTCTTACATGCTTGGCAAGTACCCAGAGGTTGATGATGAGGGCATCGGTTTGGCGTACATTGCACCGCAACCGCCTGAAGCTTTCGAACAACCTCTTGGCACCCTCCGTCGGCGTCTAGGATCTGTGAAAAAAGGCCCAAAAAGTATTTTCTTTGCTGAAAATCCTATTTCGGCTAATAGCACCAGTCGTTGACCTTATCAGGGTTGCTGTTGGAACAATATGAGCGAGATGTTCAGCCATTTCGCTGAATGATTTTTGCTTGATTTTAGCCACCTCATCGACCGCTTTTTGACGGGCTGAGCGAGGTGTTCTTCGGAGTGTTGGTAAGTGAAACCCAGGGAACAATGGAGTAGTATTTTGCATTGCAAATTATACCAATTTAACCACTTTTAAGCGCCTGATATATCATGCAAAACGGGCTTAACTTAGTGCCATTCGGGTCAGACATAAATGCTTTCGAATTCGATTTCAACGTCGTTACGATTCTTAAGCTTAACTGCCAAATCATTTAAATCATTTACTTTTAGGGCAAAGTGATGAAGGCCAATATTGGATTTTCGATCAAATTGCACTGCCTTGAGTTTGTCTTCAACTTGCCACAATGAAATCGTAACCGACCCGTCAGAAACAATCACTGCAGGATAGGCTGGGGTTTTACCTACTTGTTTAAAACCTAGCGCATCGACAAAGAAATCACGCGCGGCGCTGAGACTTGGTACCGTGAGTCCTAGGTGGTGAATACCATTAGTTGAGTTCGTCATATTTATATTCTAAACTTTAGGTTATACGATGGTGCTAAGTTACTTAAAATTTAATTGCCTGGCATCATGGCGAAGTCTTGATTGCGACAATCACCAGTAATTTTCAGTTGGTTGGCCAAGTCCCTCAGAGCTGTGCGTAATCCTTCCTCAATCACCGGATGATAGAAAGGAAGTTGCAGTGCACGGTGAACGCTCATTCGTTCTTGAACCATGACTGCTAGAAGGTGTGCGAGGTGCTCGGCTCTGGGGCCAACGACTTCCGCACCGAGAATAGTGCAGCATTGACGAGTAGCATAGACGCGTAGCAAACCTTGGTTTTTCCCCATTACGCGGGACCGGCCTTGATTACTAAATGAAACTTCGCCAATTTCAACGCTCTGTAAATCCAAATATTTATAATGTGTTCCCACCATGGCAATTTGTGGGTCGGTAAAAGCGATGGAGAGTGGCGTGCGCCGCACATGCGCATTTACGTTAGGATATTGCGCGCTGTTCATACCCGCTATTCTGCCTTCGTCGGCGGCTTCGTGTAGAAGTGGGTTATGATTGGTGACATCGCCCGCCATAAAAATGGCTGAATTGACTACTTGCGCAGTTCTTGGGTCCCATTCTGGTTGGCCGCGATCGTTCACGTTAACACCAGCCTTGTTGAGATCTAGACTGCTGAGATTCGGCTTTCTACCAGCGGCTATCAATACTTTTTCAAATACCACTTGTTGTCTTTTACCTTGTTGATCAAGCCAATCAATTTTTACACCGCCATTGACAGCGGTCGCTGAAATTACTTTTACACCGAGTTGAATGCTTAGTTCAGCTTGCAGAATTTCGCGTGCGACTTTTTCAACCTCTGGGTCGCTAAGTGGCCCGACGCTATTACCCGGATTGAACAAAGTGACATCCGCGCCCAAGCGGTTTAGTGCTTGCCCTAGCTCAAGCCCGATGATGCCTGTTCCGATGACGGCGATTGATTTTGGAATATCTTCTAGTTCGAAAATATCGTCATTAACCAATACATGCTCTTGCAAAGTATTAAACGGTGGAGGGATGACGGGGGAACTACCCGTGGCTATGACGATAGAGTTAGCTTTAAGTTCGGTATGCTCACCTACCATCAGCGAGGTAGGGCCAGTGAATCGAGCAGACCCTAAGAGTCTTTGCTGATAGGGTAGTGCTTCGATATCTTCAACCACAAAACTGACAAACCGATCTCGTTCTCTGCGAACGCGTTCTAGTACAGCGGTGCCATTTATTTTTACCCCGTCTCCGGACTCTATGCCGAATAGGGGTGCACTTTTAATCTCGTGAGCAATATCACTAGCTGCGATCAGTAATTTAGAAGGCATGCACCCCACTCTGGCACAGGTTGTACCGTAATGACCAGATTCAATCATAAGTGGTTCAAATCCTGCTTTTTCAACTTCACGGCGGGCATTCATGCCAGCAGAGCCAGCACCAATTATGGCGACATCAACGTTTCTAGTTTTCATGGGTGTTCCTTCTAAATGGATTTGTTTTAATTACAGTCCTAGGCCGCTAAGCCCTGGGTGATCATCAGGTCGTCGGCCTTGTGGCCAACGAAAAAGCCGATCTGCTTCTTTTATCTGCAAGTCATTAATGCTGGCATAGCGAACTTGCATCAGCCCTTGTGGATTGAACTCCCAGTTTTCGTTACCGTAGGAGCGAAACCAGTTTGCAGAGGCATCTTGCCATTCATAGGCAAAGCGCACGGCGATGCGGTTGCCCGCTAAAGCCAGTGCTCTTTGATTAACCGATAGTCTTGCTCTCGTTGCCATTTGAGGGTGAGAAACTCAATGATTTGTGCTCGGCCTGCGGGAAACCCAGCGCGGTTTCGCCAGCGACTATCTATCGTATAGGCCAGTGCTATTTTTTCCGGATTTTGGCCATTCCAGCCATCTTCTGCCAGCCGTACTTTTTGGCTAGCTGTCTCTAAGTTAAAAGGTGGGAAAGGGGGTTTGGTTTCAATAGGAGTGCTCATAATTGTTTGGGTAGTTGGTTGCTCTTAAGGGTTTTGATTTCGGCCTGTAAGGAGGCAATCACTTCTTCTACCTGGCTTTGTGTATAGCGTGGCGTGATGTGTTGTGGGCAATTCCAATCGAAGGCTTCGACTTTGATTAAGGAGCCTCGTTCAATTCGCGCTTCATAATCTTCGGGAGTTAACTTGTCTAAATTTGCGCTGTCCTCTGCGCCGATTACCTTAACGCGTCCGAGCAGCTTAAGACGCCGCTTGTTCAAGTAGTCCATGAAAAATAGGGCAACACGGTTATTATTTACAAAGTTGCCGGTGCTAACGTACTGACGGTTGCCGGTGAAGTCGGCAAAGCCGAGTGTGTGGGAGTCTATTACTTTCATAAACCCAGCTGGCCCGCCTCGGTGTTGTAAGTAGGGCCAACCCGTTTCGCTGACACTCGACATATAAAAACTGTCTCTGTCAGCAATGAAGCTACTTTCAGCTTCACCTAGAATATGGTTGGAATCCGCGCGTGCTTCCATTTTTGCATAAGCTCTGCGACTGCCTTGGGTTTGCTGAATGTCCTTTACGGCATCGGTAAAAGCTATCTCTGCGAATTTATGTGTCATGATGCGGCTCCTGTCACTCTGAGAATATGTGTATTGTTAAAGAGGCTATCTGGTCTGAAGAAAATTGGCTCGCAGTACCTAGTACACTGCGAGCAACATTCTTTTAGACATCTGGGTTAGAAGTTGTATGAAACGCCTAGTGAAACTACGTCCATATCGATATCTTGCACTTCGTAACGTTCAACTTCGCCGCGGATATCCCAATTGCTATTAAGCTTATAGTTAACACCGATTCCGTAGAAAGCATCTGTGTCACCATCAGTAGTCAATTGACTTGCAATCGGACCAGTCGCTTCAGTATCCCAGTCGTGAGCGCCTACTTTACCGAATAAAGAAACCCTTGCTGAAAGCGGTAGCGATCCGACTACCGCAAGACTGACGCCATCGATAGCTAGTTCACTATTGCCGTTGCTGATTTCGCCGAAGTCGTAGTATGAACCTTCGATTCCAACATAGTTGTTGAAGTTATAACCGGCAAAAACCTTTCCACCGGTATCGTCATCGTCAAGGCCGCGTTCATTGACAAACGCTTGTGAAGCAGAGGCGCCAAGATAAAGGCCGGTTTCGGCATAAGCGTTTGTTGCGATCGCGCTGGAAGCCAGTACAGTTAGGCCAATTAATGTATTTGTTAAGTTTGAGTTTTTCATGATTAAAGGTTCAATTAAGTAGGAGTATTTAAATAAAACACATAACGGTTGTGTTACTACTTTGATGTCGCTAGGTCTAAATTGGTTACACGAAACGGAAAACTTCTTTAAATAAAATAAACGCATTAAGCGGCAAACCGAAAAGCCAGCAAACTTGCTGGCTTTACTTTGAAAGTGTAGGCGGTAGTTTAAGGAGTGGCGAATGCGCTAAATTAGGTTTTGAACCTGTAACTACTTTAGTTGCGCAGCGAGAATGGCTTGAATCAGTGCTTCGGGCATGTGTTCCCTAGAAGGTTCAGTTACGAGCGCGGCTTTAGATAGTTGTATAGCTTTAAGGGTATTATCTACATAAACCTTGCAAGGTGGACACCGATTAAGATGCTGCTCAAACGTTTTGTTTGTTTCGGGTTTAAGTTCTCCGTCGAGGTAATCTGCAATAAAAGTTTCTAACTGCTCGCAGTTCAATGTAGTTTGTTGGTATTCGGCCACGCTGTCTATTGGGCTGGGCTTTGATCTATTTGTAGTGCTCATAAGGGCTAATGGGTACAGTGCTATTAGTTGGTTAGATGCCGTTGGTTTAAAAAGGTTACAGCATGGCAGTGTGATTTATGCATAGCCTTTCCTCGCAACCTTATGCGGCAGTCTCTTGTAAACCTAAACTCGATAATTCTAGTAAGCTTTTCTTAAGTAACAAACGAGCTCGGTGAAGCCCGGTCTTTACATTACCCACGGTCATACCTAATAAATTCGCGGTTTCTTCAGTGTTATAGCCCTCAATATCACGAAGCAATAATAGCTTACATGGGGTCTCTGGTAACTGGTTGATATGCTGTCGTATGGTCGTTCGTGTTTCTTCTGTAACCACCACCTCTTCTACTGAAAGGCTAATCTCTGCTTCCATCTCTAGGCGCATACCATTGTCGTCAAATAGCTCGGCTTTATCTTCAATCAAATCCTCTGGGCGCCGCTTTGTAGAACGAATTTTCATCAAGGCGGTGTTGACGACAATACGGTGTAGCCAGGTTTCAACCGACGATCGTTGTTCGAAGTTTTTAATGTTTTTATAGGCTTGAATAAACGCGTCCTGCACACAATCTTGCGCATCCGCTTCATTGCGTAGATAACGCCGTGCGACCGCTAGCATGCGCCCGCCATTGTCTCTTACTAGTGTTTCGAAGCGGTCGGCATTTCCAGATTTTAAATCCCTTATGAAAACGGTCTTAGGGCTTTGATCAGCGGTTTTGTTGTTTGTATACACAATAGATTCCATTTAACAGGGTGGTGGAAGTGAGTAACCGAACCCGACGAGATTAGGCCCGGCTACACAAAACCAAAAAGCAAAGTCTTACTTTAAGTTGGCGATTAATTTACCCGCTTCATAAAGGCGTCCATTCTTTCGCTAATGAATTCCAAGTGCGTTTCTAAAGCGAAATGGCCTGCATCGAGAATGTGCTTTTCTACTGTTTTAAGGTCTCTCTCATAAGGATGCGCACCCGACTCAGGGAAGATGTAGTCGCCTTTACCCCAAACAATCAGTGCTGGTGGCTGATGCGCACGAAACAATTCTTGCCAGTTTGGGTATTCCGTAACGTTGGTGGCATAGCTTAGGAACATCGCAAGTTGAATGTCTTTGTTGCCCGGTCGTTCTAGAAGGTATTGGTCATGGTGCCAGTTATCTGGGCTCACTAATTCCAAGTTGCTTTCAGGAATACCGTGGGTCCATTGCCATTTGGTCGCATCAATAGTCAGTAAAGCATCACGTAGTGTTTCGCGGTTCTTAGTTGAGGCATCTGCCCAATAGGTTTTGATCGGGTCCCAAAAGGTTTCTAGTCCTTCGTCATAGGCATTGCCATTTTGAATGATAAATCCCGTGACACGTTCTGGGTGCTTGGCAAATAAGCGAAAGCCCACGGGTGCGCCATAATCCATTAAGTACATGGCGTACTTATCAACAGACTTCTTTTCAAGTAATTCATTGACGACATTGGCAAAGTTGGCAAATGAATAGTCAAACTCACCCAATGCTGGCATTGCACTCGCGCCAAACCCTGGGTAATCAGGTGCGATTACGTGATACTTATCCGCCAGTTGTGGCATCAGTTCACGATACATGTGGCTTGAAGTGGGGAAACCGTGCAACAACACAAGCGAAGGATTTGACGGGTCTCCCGCTTCACGGTAGGCAATATCGATACCTTGAATTTCCATACTGCGAAATCGGGTATCAGTAATACGGTTATCACTGGCAATTGATTGCGATGCTTCAGAAGCTGCTTGAATGGACAGCGGTGTGATCCCAGCGACCGCAGACAATACGACTGCAGAGACTAGGAGGTTAGATGTTTTGTTTTTCATGATGGTGTTCTCTAAAAGTTTTAAGGTGGCACTTGTGTGCTGGATTCAGTTCAGGAACGTAATGTAGTTAATTACGCGTACATTAAGAATATCCTTGATTTATAATTTACTATTGTCAAAAGTGGAATAAACTATGGATCGCCTACAAACCATGTCGGTATTCGTTGCGGTGGCTGAAGAAGAGAGTTTTTCTGCTGCTGCTCGGCGCTTAAATCTCTCACCACCTGTAGTAACCCGCGCGGTTGCAGAGCTTGAAAAACGGTTGAGCGTAAAGCTATTAAACCGAACCACCCGGTATGTCCGCGCCACAGAGGCGGGCTTGCGCTATGTAGAAGACGCGCGCCGTATTCTTGATGAAGTAGATATCGCCGACGAAGCAGCCGCGGGTGTTAATGCCGCGCCCAAAGGCGGTTTGGTAGTGACGGCGCCAGTATTGTTCGGCCAAATGCACGTAACGCCGGGCATTGTTGATTATCTAAGCCGTTACCCAGAAACACAGGTTAGAGCCATGTTCTTTGACAGGATAGTGAACATGTTAGAAGAGGGGATTGACGTAGGCGTAAGGATCGGTGAATTGCCAGATTCAAGTATGCGTGCGTTGAAGGTGGGTCAGGTCGGTCAAGTTTGTGTGGCGTCTCCAACATATTTAAAAAAATACGGGGAGCCAGATTCGCCAAAAGATTTGACCGACCATTCGACCATTATCTCCAGTACGGCAAATCATTTTATCGATTGGCAGTTTAAATCAGAAAAGCAAACGCAGTCATTTAAAATTGACCCACGATTGGTAGTTTCAACTAATAGCGCTGCGATCGAAGCGGCCAGAGAAGGGTTTGGCATAACCAGAGTGTTGTCATATCAAGTCGCTCCGTTTGTGGCTGCTGGAGAACTGAAAATAGTGCTCCAGAACCACGACGAAACAAAATACCCCGTACATATTATTCACAGAGAAGGTCGGTATTCATCATCAAAAATTCGCAGTTTTATTGACCTCGTGGCAGAAAGGTTGCGTGCAAATTCTGACTTGAGATAAATGATTTAGTTGCTTCTCGCATGTTTGATCAATCGGGCAAATATCATGATATGGGTGATCAAAAGCACCGGCACTAAAAATGTGGGAATAAACCACGTAGGGCCCATGTAGGAAATCGCCTCGGTCTTGCCCAACGCGTGAGTGAGGTCTATCGTTCCCACTATGTTAAAAATCCAAACAAGTGGAACGGCAACAGACCACCGGCTATTCAATGCGATAAGACACACAAGGGCTAGCAAACCACTTAGCAAGTCGCCATAAGCCGCAGCGGTAGCAAAATCGGCAGGCATGCCGGGGTGGTTCAATGTAGGCACCACAAAGCTCATCCCAATATGTCTGAATGCGTGAGGGATAAGTAACAGCATTAACGCCAGCTGTAACGGCTTTTGTGACAACGGGGGTGCGATATACCATTTGGTAAGTAAGCCGATGGCAAGAAGGCTTAATCCAAATTGCATGAGGAAAATTTGTTCGATATTCATTGTTTTAATTCGAGTGGATTTGCGCGCGCAGCGGAGTGCTTTTGTATGGAGGCTTACGCTCGGTTAATAGAAAATGACGGATTACTTAAGTGGCACGAAACTAAGGGCAGCGGTAACTGCCCTAGCTTGGTGGAAATGGGTATGGATTTGGCTAAATGTTAGTTACATCTTCCTGTCCTCCGCCCTGACTGTAAATCAAGTAAAAGGCAATCAGCTGTTCATCGTCACGTGTCATGGTGGCTTTAAAAGCAGGTAACTCGATGCAGCTTTGATACCACGTCTGATAGCGCGCCCAAAGTTCACCTTCGGCCGGAATACTAAAACCCCTGTAGTGTTTCAATAACAACTTCATTCGGTAAGCGAATGGATGAACGCGATATCTACAGCCCCAAAATGTTCGCCTGAAAAATAAGGCCCATCAGGACTCATTGCGCGAGTGAAAGCCATCGTGCCTTGAATCATCTTATCCCTTGATTGATCTTGATAATCACCCAGTTCTGACGTTTTTAAGAATCGATAGAAGTAAGGAATTATTTGGCTGCCAACGGTATCAATCCAGTATTTCTGCTCGACTTGATCTGACGCACTACTGGAAAACAGCGGGATATCACGCGGATAAGCATTATCCAAAAACTCAACTATCCGGTTTGAATCTACTACGGTTAAATCAGAACCATCAGCATCAGCTAAATTCACCACCGGCACTTGTCCGGTCTGCCTTGAAATACTCAACCACTGCTCCCTCTTGTTGTGTGGGTCGACTTCGATCTGCTCGAAGCCGATGCATTGTTGCAGTAAAGCATGCCATGCGCGCTGTGCGAATGGGCAATACCAAGCGCTATAGAGTTTCATAATAATGCCTCTTCTATTTCGCAGTTGAATGGTTAAGCAGCAGCTGAATGTTGCAAAGTGGGATAGTCTGTATAACCAGCCGCATCGCCGCCATACAAGGTATCCGCGTCCAATTCGTTCAGCGGCGCATTCTCGGCGAACCGTTCGACCAAATCGGGGTTGGCAATAAACGCCCTTCCAAACGCTACAAGGTCAACGTGGTCATTTTTAATGGCATCACTAGCTAATCCTTTTTCGTAGCCATGATTGGCCATATAAATGCCATCGAACAAACTGCGTAAATCTTTAATGTTGGCGCCAGTTGGCAAGTCTCTAGTCCCGCCTGTTTCACCTTCTATCATGTTAAGGTAAGCCAATCCGTAGTCGTTTATTTTTGCGATGACGTGAGAAAATAACGCCATCGGGTCGCTGATGTCATTGGCGCTTGAAAATGGACTTAAGCGAATACCGACTCTAGCAGCAGGCCAAACTTCTGTGATGGCGTCCAACACCTCGATTAGTAGCCGAGTGCGGTTCTCAATTGACCCGCCATAAGCGTCAGTACGCCGGTTAGAGCTATCGCGTAAAAACTGGTCTATCAAATAGCCATTGGCCGCATGCAGTTCGATGCCGTCAAATCCGGCTGCCTTTGCATTAAGCGCAGCAGTACGATAGTCATTCACTACTCTTTTCATTTCTGAAGCTTCCAGCGAACAAGGTACGGAGGTGTCTACAAATCCCTCTCCATCGAAGGTTTTTACCTGCGCGGCCAACGCTGAAGGAGCAACAGGCGACTGGTTATCAATCTGCAATGAAGTATGTGAAACCCGGCCTACATGCCATAGTTGCACAAAGATACGTCCGCCCTTGGCATGAACCGCATCAGTCACTCGTCGCCAACCCTTTACCTGATCATCACTATATATACCGGGTGTCCAAGCGTAACCTTTTCTCTCGGTTGATATTTTTGTTCCATCACTAATGATCAAACCCGCACTGGCGCGCTGTTCATAATATTGCGCATTGAGATCGTTCGGCACATCGCCGTCATGTGTCGCCCGACTACGCGTAAGTGCGGACATAACAATTCGGTTGGCTAATTCCAGGTCTCCCATATTAAGCGGGTTAAAAAGTGTATTCGTCGTCATTGTTTTGTCTCAAAACGACTTAAGGCGCTTATTAAGTTTGAATTTTTCATGATGAATTGATCCATGAAGCGCTTTGTTGGATAAAATATAAAATTGATTCTTACTGCTTTGATGCCGGCTGAGCTCATTTGGTTACACGATACGAGTAGCAATAAAATCTGCGCCTCATTCTCATATCCGCACTGCAGAGCCGGTTACCACAATGCCCCCAATAATAGGAATGGTTACCTCTATTCGACTAGGTCGGCCCATGGCGACGCCTTGATGAATGGTGAGCGTATTCGGTGTCGATACGAGATTGGCTTCTCGTAGATAACCCCCTAATGCAGCAGCAGCCGCGCCTGTCGCTGGGTCCTCGATGACACCACCCACAGGAAAGGGGTTGCGTGAGTGAAATACATCGCCGCTCTCACGCCACACCAATTGCAATGTCGTAAGATCATCGCCGATCATGAGTAACTTGAGTTTTTCAAAATCATACTGCAGTTCATCTAGACGGCCCTTGCTTGAAACAGCCAGCACCAAATGCCAGTTACCTGCAAATGCCCGTGCAGGTGGTATTGAGTTATCTAGGTCCTCTGCGGCCCATCCAAGTAGGCCAAGTGCCTTATTAACCAGTGCTTCCGAAGCAAGTTCATATTTGGGCGGAACGGAAGTTAGCGAAGCCACTTTAGTATTATTTACTGATCGCACTACCACAGGGATTTCACCCACAGCGGTTGCTAACAAGTATGTGTCGTCGCCATTCGCTTCGCCAAGTGCAACACCGCTGGCGATGGTTGCGTGCCCGCAAAATGGAACCTCTGCTTCAGGGCTGTAATATCGAACGCTGCGATTTGCCCCGACGCGAGGTGCAATAAAAGCAGTTTCAGAATAGCCGACTTCAGCAGCAATTCGTTGCATTTCATCGGATTCCGGAAGCGTATCTCCAATCCAAACTCCCGCTGGATTGCCTCCTTCAGGGGTATGGGTAAATGCTGCGAGGCGATTTAGTGTGCCTGTATTCATGAGTATGTCTCTTGTTAAGTGGTTTATGATTTAGCGACTATAGGCTGTGCATAAAAGCTAATAAATAGTTTAAAATGCACATTAACTGCTAATATATGCACATATAGATGATGAATTGGGATGACTTGAAATTCTTTTTGGCCTTGTCGCGGGAGGGCTCCGTGAGCGGTGCGGGAAGAGCATTGGGAGTAAAGCACACAACGGTAGCGCGCCGCATTCAGGCGCTTGAGCAGCACATGGGAACGCGCTTGTTTGATCGAACTCGAAGCGGCTATTCCATGACCCAAGCCGCCGAGAACCTGTTTGACGATGTCTTAAAGCTGGAAGAGAAAGTTCAGCAGGTCGATCACAAAAGCTCTGACCAAGATGCGGCGCTCGCTGGGGTAGTTAAACTCACCGTGGCTCACGACCTAGCCAACCGGTTGATTGTTCCCGAGATCGGAAAGTTTATTAATGCTTATCCAAAAATAGAATTACAACTACTGATGACTACGGGACTGATCGACCTCGCTGCCCGTGAAGCAGATATCGCTATTCGCATGACGCCCAGTCCGCCCGAATATTTAGTTGGGCGTGAATTAATGAAGTTGCGACATGGAATTTATGGAACTGAAGGCGCATTCAACAAGCTCTCTGATGCCGTCAACGTCATACTGTTTCGAGATGAGGTGGATCACCCAAGTTGGGTAACAGATCACTTCAAAAATGTTAATGTTGTGTTACGGGTTGATGACGTCAGTTCCATGGCCGTGGCAACCAAGAGCGGCCTTGGCATTTCAAAAATGCCTTGTCTAATTGGAGATACCGAACCCACTCTACGACGACTCGACGTAGATATTGGTGTTTCGACATGGGGGATATGGATGCTTAACCACATCGATTTGCGAGCAACTGCTAGAGTCAGGGCGTGTAAAGACTTTCTACAGGATTTACTAGAGAGCAAACGGCTACTTATTCAAGGTGATCATTCTATGTATATAGACCGAATAAAGTGATATTAAGGCATTTAGAATTAAACACATGAACGTTTTTCTACATAAATAAGGGTTTAAGATTATGCAATACTGAGAGATGGAAATATCAGATTACGAAAACGTCATTGCCCTCTGGCAAGAAACTGAGGGGGTTCGACTACGGTGCACGGATTCCCGAGAAGGCGTTGAAAAGTGTTTGAAACGTAATCTCGGCCTAAGTTTTGTAGCCTGTTTAGTCGCTGAGAAAGGCGATCAGATTGTTGGTACGATTATGTCTGGTCACGATGGACGGCGGTGCAATATACAACACTTAGCCATTTCTTCTGATTGGCGACAAACAGGGATTGCGACGGCTTTACTGTCACGCTGTATTCAAGGGTTAAAACGAGAAGGTATTTTCAGGTCTCAAATTTACGTTCTCAGCGAAAATGTGTTGGCCAAGAAATGTTGGTCAAGCAGAGGGTGCGAAAAGCGCACAGATATAAAAGTGTATTCATCTGTTAATGAAGAGTGAAGTAATCGTTTCCTCCTAATTCAAAGACATAGGTTAATTATCTACCGACTACAAGGCTTGGGGCACACGGCTTATTGGATTCGCTCAGAACCCAGCGCAGGCGATTTGTTACAATTGATTATTCCTTCTGATGCTGCTTAGCTGACCCTATCTGGGTGTCAATTCCACAGTGCTAATTTCACCATACTAGCTAACCAAACTAACCGTAGAGATCGACTTTGCCCGAACCCTTTAAAAACCTATTCAACTCAAAGCTAATCATCGGAATTGGTGAGAATATAAGCAAAGCATGGTCCCCTTTTGACGCTACCGGTTTTAACGCCGCCGCCTCAAAGAATTTGGACACTTTGGAGCTTAAACAACGCTCCGCACAGATCTCTGATGCGCTCACTACATTCTTACCGAGTGATTACGAAAAGTCAGCAACGATACTACTCGCAAGTCTTGCACCCGCCGAAGATTGTGATGCATTCAACTCGACCGTCTATGATAACGGCCTCGCCGGTTGGGCGATAATGCCCCTAACACACTACGTCAGCCGTCATGGCCTTAACCATTTCGATCTGTCGATGATGCTCTTAAAGGAGATGACCAAAAGATCCAGTTCGGAATTCGACATTCGCACCTTTCTGCTAGATTCACCGCAGCGTACCTTATCTGTTTTACAGGAATGGACTCAAGACCCGAATCAGCACGTACGACGGTTGGCATCAGAAGGGTCGCGCCCGCGTCTTCCATGGGCGATGAGGCTGCCGATGTTTATTGAAGACCCCAGCCCGTTAATTCCTCTGCTCGACGCGCTAAAAGATGATGACGAAGAATACGTGCGGCGCTCCGTTGCCAATAACCTAAACGACATTGCCAAAGACCATCCAGACGTTGTTGCGCGTATTGCTGGAGACTGGTTGAAAGGGGCATCGAAGAATCGTCAACGATTGGTTCGTCACGCGTGTCGAACTCTAATCAAACAGGGGCACAAAGCAACGTTAGCGGCATTAGGCTACCGCGCACCCTCTGCCAAACTTAATCACCTGAAGATACTGACCCCGCAAGTAACGCTCGGTAACGCACTTTCGTTTGAATTGGCTTTGGAATCTACATCCGATACTTCACAGCCGTTAATCATCGACTATGCCATTCATCATCGTAAGGCCAACGGCACGACCTCTCCCAAAGTTTTCAAATGGAAGACGATAACGCTAGAGCCGCTAAAAACACTCACCAGTGAACGCAAACATTCAATGCAAAAAATCACAACGCGCGTTTATTATCCGGGCGTTCATAGCCTTGAAATCTTAATCAACGGTGTGCCTTTCGGTAGTAAAGAGTTCTGTCTAAATATCTGAGCTGCGAAAATTGAAAGACTGGAATACAACTATGCTACATCCGGCACTGAAATACTTAACCAATCGATTCATCAGTCGCTGCGCTTTCTAATCTCTTCATTTTTACTTTCTCTCACGAAGAAATTATTTACTATAGTCTTGAATCAAATCAGCAAGAAAATTAAGAAGATGGCATTTGATATGCTAATGAGCTCGCTCAGAAAATCTGCAAACCTGGAAGTTAAACAAGCTTCTCTGGGTGTGGGCCATGTGGCCTTTTTGGACAATGCGAAGCAATCGAATAACGGCGAGGAAACGCTGGTACTAATTCATAGTCTTGGAGCGGACAAAGATACTTGGCTTCAGCTGATAAAGCATCTGCCCTAGAAATATAGAATAGTTGCGCCAGACCTACCGGGCCATGGCGAAAGTATTCAAGGCCTTTCCATTAATTATAGTGTTGACGCGCAAGCTCAGCACGTATGTGAGCTACTGAAAAGTCTAAATATAAATAGTGCACATTTTATAGGCAGCTCTATCGGCGGTGCAGTAGTAACGAAGCTCGCCTACATACAGCCAGAGCTGGTGTCGTCACTTATTTTGATCGATAGCTATGATGTAGTAAAAACACCCAGTTATATACAAAAGCTGGTTAAGGAAACGGGGCATAACCCCGTGCTGGAAATCGACAACAAAGAAGATTACAAAAACATGTTGTTACTGGCCATGGTGAAGCCTCCCTTTATTCCAGGGTTTATGCAGGATGTCTTAGTAGAAAATATGAAAGACAAAAGGGCGTTGAATAATAAAATACTGGAAGATTCAGAAAGTGATGGCAATTTAACTTCTATACTGCCAAAACTTAAATCACCTTCATTGGTGATTTGGGGTGCTGAGGACAAAGTACTGCATGTCGATAATGCAGATGGTTTTTGTAGTGAGTTAAACGATTGCAAGAAGGTGGTAATTGAAAAGACGGGCCATATCCCAATGGTTGAAAAACCGAAGATGGCAGCTTTATATCTTACGGAGAGACCACAGCATAACTCATCGAGCGATTCCCTAATTTGTTAAAATCACGTATGCAAAAGCCATTCACTACTCAACGAGACCTATTGGTTTCTACCTCGGATTTAGATCATCCAGTTCTACACTGCCTTGACGATACAGAAGCGCTATTGGATTGGATTGGAGTGAAATAGAACTGCTACTGTCGTCAATATACCCATCTACTACAGGT
>JBLIOD010000016.1:0-46252 GCA_047639475.1 Gammaproteobacteria bacterium | reverse complement strand
GCCTTATGTTTCAATCTTAAACGGTTAATGGTATTGAAGGTAGATAGAGTCGAATTGCTACCTGCCTAGGGATAAATCTGTCTATTGGTGGTGAAATCACCATCAATAGACGGTTTATGGTACAAAAAAATAATTTATTGAACAAATGAACCGCAATTTGAACGAAAACCAGTTTCAAATTGAATTAACCGACGAGCCCACTAGGTAACATCTTGCGTTCACTTTGCCCTGCACGGTACCAAGCCCCTAGAATGGCAAGTAACTGAGGCGAGAGCATGGCATGTCGGTCTCGTGACCCTTTGCTCTGTTCGACGCGCAATATCATGCTTTCACTATCGATATCAGAAACTTTGAGATGGGTGATTTCACTTATTCGCAATCCCGCACCATAACCTACGCTGAGCGCAGCTTGGTATTTGTGGCTGCCCGCAGCTTGAATAATCTTGGTGACTTCTTCAATGCTTAATATTTCTGGAGGCCTACGTGGTTCGTGCACATGGCGCATCTTTCTGACGCGCTGCGGACAATCTAAAGTCGTTGCAAAGAAAAAGCGAATGCCCGTGATAGTGCGATTGATAGTTCCGGGAGAAATGCCCTCGTTTACCATGTGCAATTGGAACTCTCGCAGTTGCTCGGAAGTAGCTTTATCGGGCGAATGTTTAAGATATTCACCAAGCTTAACGACGGCTCGGATGTAACACTTTTGAGTGGCGGGATTGAGCTTGCGCGTTGCTAGGTCATCAAGCATACGTTGGCGTAAAGGGCTGATAGATTTGTTAGACAGGGTCATGGGTCTGCCTCCTATGTAATGTAGTTAAAAGTATTAGAACTTTAACTGCAACACGCACAAGACCCTGCTGGGCAATATTATGAACTACAAGATAGGCTGCTCGGTATCTATGGGACTACCGCGCGAGCGGTTTCGTACTTGGGCCAATAGCGGGCATTTTAACTTGATTATTACAACCCATTTCAACAGTGCTGAAAGCTAAGTAGCGTCCATCAAATTTCAGCTTTTCTTAAGCAACTGCCTTGAACCTTGGCTCTGGCCACATTATCATTGGCTTTCTACTTTAAATCACTATTTGAACCTTACTATGTCTACTGCAAGCGCACGTCACATCCTCGTTGACTCTGAAGAAAAATGTTTAGCTTTAAAAACTGAAATCGAAGGCGGCGCCGCATTTGGCGATGTTGCCAAGGCAAACTCTAGCTGTCCCTCAGGCCAAAGCGGCGGTGAGTTAGGTAACTTTGGCAAAGGCCAGATGGTGCCAGAGTTTGATACCGTGGTATTTAACGACGAGCTAAACGTGGTACATGGCCCTGTTAAAACTCAATTTGGTTATCACTTGCTAGAAGTGACGAGCCGTACTGACTAATTAATAGACTGTTTGTCTTTTTATTCTAAAGGGCGTCGTAGGGCGCCTTTTTTTATGAGCATCTATGCATGAATATAAAAGAACTTATCCAACAGATAAATACTGCGCCAGATCAGGTACAGTTTTCTGATGTCACCAGTTTGATTGCTGAGTTATATGATTACACACCCGTACGATTCAGTAATGGTTTAGGCGATGATAAAGTGATTAACGAAGCGGGCACCAATGAAGGTTCTTGTCGAATCTTTGCTTTTGGTTTAGACCAAGCGTTGACCGAACAGCAAACATTGGTCTGTTTTGGTGATTATTATCGTAGCGATGTACTCGACAATCCCCAGGGCAGTGATCATGCCAACATCAGAACGTTTATGCGCCATGGTTGGCAAGGCATTGCCTTTGATGCACTAGCGCTACAACGTAACCGAGACCTAATTCGATTTGCTCAATAATGGTATGAGTGAAAAAACCTCACTATCTGTTTTAGCATGCCAAATTGCTGTGCCTGTTACCATTAACGTGGCGCAACGAGATGCCCATCTGATTTCTTCCGCGCATAAAGTGAACCAAGCTTTGACTGATCAAACAGCGCAATTAGTTGTGCTGCCAGAACTATCGAGCATTGACTATTCCCGTGAAGCGTTTGACCAGCTGAATGACTTGGCAGAGGCATTGGATGGCCCGTCATTTCAATGCTGGAGCAAGGTGGCCAAGCAGCACCAAGCCTATATCGTTTACAGCTTTCCGTATCGTGATGGCAACGAAACCTACATTTGTATCGCGGTAGTAGATGATGAGGGTGAACTGTTGGACCATTACAATAAGCTGCATCTCGCCCAATATGGCGCATCGATGGAAAAGGGTTACTTTCAGCGCGGTAAACATATTTTTATTTTTCAGCTAGGCGGCTTCAATATCGCGCCGATTATTTGTTACGACATTCGCATTTCTGAATTGGCTCGCACCTTGACGGTTGATCATAACGTCGACTTCATATTGCATTGCGGCGCATATTATCGTGATGAATCGTTCGAGACTTGGCACCCATTTGCTAAAACACGCGCGATGGAGAACCAGGTTTATCTTCTTAGTTTAAATCGGGCAGGGACTCATTACGGCCAATCTTTATTTTGTGAACCGTGGATAGACGAAAAGAATGCAGCAGTTGAATTCGATCATCATGAAGAGCAGTTCATGCGACTTGAATTGCATAAGCAAGTGTTGCTAAACGCTCGCGATAATTACACCTTTCTAAAAGATCGGTTAAGCACCTACAACTTGCCCAACCTCTAAAGGTGTCGTAATCAAAGAAACTGATTTATACGCGCCAATTAAAACGTATCTTGTTGAGCAGGGTTACGAGGTAAAGGGTGAGGTAAAAGACTGTGACGTGGTGGCCGTTAGAGGAGACGAGCCGCCTGTAATCGTAGAATTAAAAACCACACTCAACATCGAGTTGATTCTGCAGGCCGCAGACAGGCTAAAGCTGAGCCCCTCTGTATATATTGCTTTCCCTAAGGCAACACCGCAATGGAAGCGCCATTGGAAACGTGTACGCGGCTTATGCCAGCGTTTAGGGGTGGGTATCATCACCTTGGACGGCAAGGCCTTAAAAGTAAGCGTGCGTCTAGACCCAAAGTCGTATCAGCCTCGCGGCAATACGACTAGAACACATCGCTTGTTAAGCGAGTTTGAAAAACGGGTAGGTGACCCAAACAAAGGCGGCGTAAACCGCACCGTTATCATGACAGCGTATCGCCAAGACGTTTTGCGCTGTGTAGCGGCATTAAAGCACGGACCATTGAAGCTTTCTACTATACGAGAGCAAACAGAAGTGACTAAAGTCCAAAGTATCATGCAAAAAGATCACTACCGCTGGTTTGAGAGGGTGAGCAGAGGGTGGTATCAGTTGTCTCCCAATGGGATAAAAGCCGCTGATCAAAATTCTGACGCCATGCAAAAATTATTGGAGGCACAGCCTCTGATTGAGACAGCTGAGAAATAGATTAAACTGCTTTTCATTTTTTTTCGGCTTAGCTTGAGATTTGCAGTGGTTTCAAATAGCCTTAGCGTAATATGTATACCAGAGCAGATTAATATGACTGACAAAACCGTAATCAAATTTAACGCCAATGACGCAATGGACCAATGGGAAGCTATGCCCCAGGATGAGTTAACTTCCGCTGTACCAGTACAAAAAGGCAAAGAATATTTCAGCGAGCACAACGGCAATTTAACCATGGGCTTATGGGAATGTACGCCGTTTGAAGCCAAGCTAGATGGTTACCCCGTTGACGAGTTCATGCATATACTGGAAGGTTCGGTCACCATTATCGATGAATCAGGCAAGCAACGAACATACTCAGCAGGTGAGAATTTTGTTATTCCCAAAGGCCATAATTGCATTTGGAAGCAAACTGAAACGATTAAGAAGTTCTACGTTATTTTTGAAGATGCAAGCCATGTCGACAACTCGGCATATAGATCAAGCTCATTGCGAATTGATAGCAATATGCCATTAATCGCTATGGGTGGGTTAAGCACCAGCGGTTTTGAAGGTGATATCCCTGAGATGGCCATCGGATCGGCATATAAAGATGTAACGAGTCAATTCGAAGTGGGCGTGTGGGACTGCAATCAAATGAAACGGGTGCCGAGTGCCATCAACCGCAGCGAATTAATGATCATCTTAGAAGGACATGGCAGCATCATCAATGGCGATGGTATCTCGTTTGATTTCACGGCTGGCGATGTTTTTGCGGTGCCAGTCGGGATGGGCTATCAATGGGTCAGTGAAGTTTACGTTAAAAAGGTGTTTTGTAGCCTGACGCCGAACGCTTAAGGATGAACCAAAACGATGATCCAAAACGATGATCCAAAACGATGATTAAGGGCGGCTGTCTTTGCGGTAAGGTTTCTTATACCTATGCTGGCCATATAGAAGAGATCGCGATGTGTCACTGTTCTCAGTGTCGAAAAGCCCAGGGTGGCGCATTTGCTACCAACAGTCCTTTGGACAATTCTAGATTAACGTTTCAGGGTGTTGAAAATATTAAGGAATTCCAATCTAATGACCTTAAAGTGCGCGCGTTTTGTCTGCATTGCGGCAGTCCCTTATACAGCGCATTGAGTAATAAGCCGCATATAAAACGGTTACGAATTGGCTCGATAGACACCGAATTTAAGTGCGCCAAAAAATACCATATTTATGCTGATTCAAAAGCCCATTGGCACGAAATCAGCGATGACTTTCCCTTATCTGAGTACTATCCGTAAATATCTTTAAAGCTTAATAATGACATTGCGCCAACCCAGTTGTCGCATTTGCTTAAGTAGAGCTCTGCCGCGGGTTTTTAGATAAGCCGAGGGCTTAGCCGGGTTTGAACTGGAAGGCGTAGGCAAGGAAGCGGCAAGTAAGCTAGCTTGATACGCGGTAAGTTCACTGACATCTTTACCAAAGTAATGCTGACTAGCGACGCCTACGCCAAAAACAGATTTGCCGAATTGCGCGATATTTAAATAAATTTCAATAATTCTTTTTTTGGGAAGCAGTATCTCCAGCCAAACGGATAACCACGCTTCTAACCCTTTGCGAAACAAGCTGCGACTAGGCCATAGGTATAAGTTTTTGATAGTTTGCTGAGTAATGGTACTGGCCCCCAATGGTATTCTTCGGGAGGTGTTATTTTTAAGTGCGTAATGAATTTGGCGTACATCTAAGCCCCAGTGGCTAGGAAAACGTTGGTCTTCAGCGGCAATAGCTGCCAAAGGCATGGACCAAGCCATCTTTTCCAAATCAACCCACTGGTGTCGAGCGGTTCGTTTGGCCGCCTTTTCGTAGCGCATTATATAACTTGACGTGGGTGGATCTATCCAGCGTAAAGGCAGCAATAGCGCCACAGTAGATGTCACCACGGCTATCACAACCCATTTTAATAATCGCTTCCATCGCACTCGCCCTTGCTTCGGCCTGTGGCGGATTATAGGAATGTTAAATGGATTAAGTGCAGACATTACACAATTATAAACTTTAAAGAGATCACAGCATAACTACTGCGCTCGAAAAGTTGTGGTGAAAAGCGAGTAAGCACTACTCAATGATTAATATCAACTGCGCTTATTAATTCGCTTTTGCCGAACTGTTCTTCGCACTTAACGTTCTACTAAGACCTCTGGTAGAATTAAACGCGTTAAGAGAATAATGTGTATAAAAACGAGGAGTGAAAATGACAATAAAAACTGAGCCTAATAAAAAGGGTACCACCGTAGCGCAGCTACGCAAACACCTAGAAGATAACAACATCAAGTATCTTATACCCAGCTATGTAGATATGCATGGCGTTCCGAAAACCAAAATGGTACCGATTGCGCATCTAGAAAAAATGCTCAAAGGCTCGGAGTTATTTACCGGCGCAGCTTTGGACGGCGTACCTCAGGACGTCTCCGACGAAGAGATTGGTGCCCACCCTGACATTGATTCATGCATGATCGTGCCTTGGCGTGATGACTGTGCTTGGTTTGCCAGTGATTTATGGACAGAAGGCAAACCCTTTGAGCCGTGTAACAGAGGCATTCTAAAGAACGTTCTCGCCGAAGCGGCTGAAATGGGTTTTACCGTTAATTGCGGCATTGAAGCAGAGTTTTACGTTTTTGACGATGATGAAGATGGCCGTAGACCACTGAGTCCACTGCCTAACCTAGAAAAGCCAGCTTATGATGCTGTGCGATTGATGGATAACTTGGACGTATGGCTGGGTGAAACCGTTGATGCCATGAATGGCTTAGGCTGGGACGTGTATTCTTTTGATCATGAAGACGGGACAGGGCAGTTTGAAATCGATTTTGATTACGCTGATGCGTTAACGATGGCCGATCGATTTGTGTTTTTGCGGGTGTTAACCAATGAAATGGCGCGTAAGCACGGCGCGTATTCAAGTTTCATGCCTAAACCTTTAGGCGACAAGGCGGGCAACGGAGCGCACTATAACGTATCGCTTGCTGGTCCGGATGGTAAGAACTTATTCGAAGTGGCAGCCGGTACAGATCCCCGTAACTGTGGGTTATCTGAGATTGGTTATCACTTTATCGGCGGCGTATTGAAGCATATGCCAGCCATACAAGCGGCTAGCGCGCCAATGGTAAACAGCTACAAGCGTCTAATTGTTAAGGGCAGTACTTCAGGTTATACCTGGGCGCCGTGCTTTGTGTCGTATGGTAATAATAATCGCACCAATACGGTGCGCATTCCGGGTGGTGGTGGGCGTGTAGAACTAAGGTCAGCAGACAGCGCTTGTAATCCTTATTTAGGCATTGCCATGATGGTCGCTGCCGGATTGGAAGGCATTAAAAACAAGATAGACCCTGGTGAGCCCCATTTGGAGAACCTGTACTACAAAACCGATGAAGAGCGCGCTTCAATGGGAGTAGATTGGCTACCAAGAACGCTAAACGAAGCGGTCGATGCCTTTGAAGCAGATCCACTGAGCAAGCAGGTATTTGGTGAAGAAATGTTTAAAGCGTGGGTCGAATTCAAACGTGAAGAGTGGTTGAGTTACATTAACCACGTTTCCGATTGGGAAAGGGAGCGTTACCTGAAGTTCTTCTAGTGTTGTATGCGTTAAAGGCCTCAGAATTTTCTCAGGCCTTTAACGATGATGGATTGTCGGCTATTTTAATGGGTTTGGCCAATGTCCATCAGCCTGTGTAATGAAGGTTTCTTTGTCACCTTCCCAGCGGTCTTTAATGGTTTTATCGTAATTTAGATAAAGCTTGTCACCGTGAATGGACCATTGTTCTGGATCACCTGAGGCAGTGTAGCCTTGAGAAGCGGCCCAAGCGCAATAACCGCCATATTGAGGGGCGTAAGTATCAGGAGCCGCTAGAAATTTATCTAAATTCGCTTGCGAAGCAAACAACCAATCAGCGCCTGCATATTCAGTAGAATATTGTTTACTGCCTTCCACAGCTTTGTTTTCACTAAAGTAAGCCGTCACATCGTAGCCACCCGCGCCATTGTTAGAAAAATAGGACGTGTAGACAAGGTCTTTGCCTGCCAACGCGTTGGTCGATAAGGCCAAGAGTACGAAAAGGGCTGAAAAAAACTGTTTGATGCTTTGCATAACGACTATTCCTAAATTAACTAATTAACATTGACAAAAAGATCGCCGACTTATGCCAGTAATTTGAATGGATACAACGATTATATCTCCTGACTTAGCTATACAGACGCAATAAAAATGGTTAAGTTCACAATGTTATAAACATGTTATAAAATAGCCATATGACACCCCCTGATCTTAGCAAAATTGTGAACCTAAGGGATTATCCGATTCAGGATGACGCCTTCAGGGTCGATTCACTCTCCACGTTGGCACAGCAAGGTGCCTTGGTGATGCCAAACTTTATTCAAGCCGCCGCGATAGCCCAGATAAAGCTGGAAGGCGAATCGAATATTCATAAAGCTTATTTCAAAACTGAACAACATAATATTTACCTTACCGGGGAGGATGCCTCTTACCCATCAGACCACAGTCGCAATAGATTGGTGACTTCTTCTAAGGGCTGTATTACTGATGACTGTGTACCGAAAGAGTCACCACTGCGGACACTTTACGATTCAGAAGAATTTAAGTCGTTTTTATGCGCCATTTTAGGAGAACAGCAACTGCACCCGTATGCAGACCCACTTTCTTCCATTAATTTGCATTACGCAAAGACTGGGCAAGAACTGGGTTGGCATTTTGATAACTCTTCGTTTGCGATCACTTTAATGATTCAAGAGCCAGTGAAAGGGGGCCAATTTGAATATGTTAGCAATGTACGAGATGCTGACAAAAATGAAATGGGGTTTGATACTGTAAAAGCAGTGCTGGATGAGCACCTAGACTTTAAAACCATCTCGATGCAACCGGGTACGTTGGTACTTTTTAGAGGGCGCAATGCCTTGCATCGCGTTGCATCTAACGAAGGAGACGTAACGCGTATGTTAGCGGTATTGGCCTATAATTCAAAACCTGATATCGAGCTATCAGAATCAGCTCGAATGACCTTTTACGGACGTTTAAACTGATAGAGATATTCACCTGCGTATGCAAAACCCCTAACCTCAGTTGATACCGCTTTGTAGTAAAACAAATGAACAAGCGTTTTGTCGTTCGGAAATTTAAGGTACCTACAAGTTGACAACCATGGTTAAGCTGCCCATAATTCAACCATTACACAGCGCCGATTTGACCCCCCGGCTTGCGGGCGCTTCATAAATACTGCTAAAGATGCGGCTCGAATTTATTCAAAACCCACTTTAGCGCTAAGCTTAAGTGGTTTTTTTTGTTGTACTAACATGTAATTAAAACAATGAGCCAAAAAGAATATCTCCCTGAAACGCTGGCTATACGCGGTGGACAAACCAGAACCCAGTTTGGTGAGCATAGCGAGCCTCTATATATGACCTCGGGTTATGTATTTGAAAACGCAGAAGAGGCGGCAGCACGCTTCAATGGTGACGAGGACGGCCCAATGTATGGCCGTATCACTAATCCAAGCGTGCAATCGTTTGAACGGCGCTTGGCGGCTTTAGAGCACGCAGAGTACTGTATCGCCACTGCAACGGGTATGGCGGCAATTAATGCCATTATGACGGGCTTATTGTCTCAGGGTGATCATGTTGTGGCATCCAGTTCATTATTCGGCGCTACTATTCAGCTATTTGAAAAAATACTCTCTAGGTTCGGCATAACCACGAGTTACGTAGACCTTGGTGATGAAACAGCCTGGAACGACGCAGCCAATTCGAATACCAAGTTATTTTTCGTTGAAACACCGACTAATCCTTTGTGTCAATTGGCGGATATCAAAGCTATAGCGAAAATCGCACACCAGCATGAAGCTTTATTGGTAGTGGACAACACTTATTGCACTCCAGTATTACAAACGCCATTACTGTTGGGGGCTGATATTGCAGTGCACTCAGGCACCAAGTATATCGATGGGCAGGGCAGGTTAATGGCAGGTGCTATTTGTATCAATAAAATAGAAATTTATGACGAGGTGTTTTCAATCCTAAGAACGGCTGGAGCATGCTTAAGCCCAATGAATGCATGGGTTATGAACCAAGGCTTGCATACCCTTAATTTGAGAATGAAGCAGCATTGTGAGAACGCCATGGTGCTAGCTCAATGGTTGGAGCAGCAATCGAAGATTGAACGGGTGTTCTATCCAGGTTTAATTTCACACCCACAACACGAATTGGCGATTAGACAACAGGCCGGTTTTGGCGGCATGGTATCGTTCACAGTGAAAGGAGGCAAGTCTGCGGCGTGGAAGCTCATTAATCAGTGTAAACTAATTTCAATATCCGTTAATTTGGGCGACTCTAGGTCTATTATTACCCACCCTGCTAGCACGACTCACGTACGTTTAACCGATGAAGAACGGGCGCGATGCGGTATCACTGACTCCTTAATCAGATTCTCAGTGGGCTTGGAAGCCGTTGAGGATATTATTGCTGATTTAGGAGCGAGTTTGTAACACCTCATTTAATCAGTTATTGGCGCCTTAAAATGCAAACTAACGCATAAGCCCGGGCGGTTATCAGCGAATCTTAACTCTGCATTGTGCAATTTAGCGACCGCTGCAACTAAACTAAGCCCGAGGCCGTTGCCCCCAGTAGACCGGCTTTTATCTGTACGATAGAAACGCCTGCTAAGCTGAACCTTTTCGCTGTCATCCACGCCCTCACCGTGATCGCATACGGTGAGTATGGTGTTTTTAGAGTGGCTACTCAAAGAAACACTGATTTGGGTTTGCGTAGCGGTGTGTTTGATGGCGTTATCGACCAAATTGGATAAGGCTTGAAACAACAAATTGCGATCAGCGTGCAATGTGACATCGTCGCAATGTGAAACAGTTAGTGGTTGTTGTCGGTCTTCTGCGAGTGGTTCATACAATTCAATCACATCACCAACCAGACTCGGTAAGTGTACCTGCGTAAAAGACTCTCTACGTTTAGTAGACTCTATTTTTGAAATTCTTAATAAGGCATTGAATGTATCCAAAATATGGTCAGTAGAATTGAGGGCCAGCGCGATTTGTTCTTTACTTTGTTCAGTACTGAGTTCGGTTTCTTGTAGTTGTTCTAACTGTAATCTGAGGTGTGATAAGGGCGTACGTAAATCATGTGCGATGTTATTGGTGACGCCAGCTACATCCGCCATCAACGTCTGGATCCGATCAAGCATGGCGTTAATGTTGACTGAGAGGTGATCAAGATCATCTATAGGCTCAGGCACACTTAGGCGTTGCGTTAGATCTCCTTGAATCGTGGTATTAACTAAACTATTAATCTTCTCTATCCTGCGCACTGCGCGTTTAGATAACCAAATTCCGCCTAAGAGTCCCAGCGCCAACGTGATTAACGAGGCACTTAAGAAAGTGTTAATCAAACGTCTTTGTATTCGTTTGATGTCTTCCTTTGATTTTCCTATTAGTAATTTATAGCTCGAATCTAAGATGCTGACGATAGATACAAACACTTGTGCTGGCTTGTCTTCTCCAAAAGACAGTGTTAGCTCCGTTGATTGAGTGTCTTGCTTTATATGGGGCCAGCGGTCCACAGTGCCGGCAAGAATGTCATTATTGCTGTCACTCAACGCATAGACGCCCAGCTTAGCTTGGCTTTGAGCCCGAAATGCTAATAATCGTATAACGCCATTGATACCAAATTGAGCATATCGTTCATCGAAAATTCTGGCTTCGGTTTCGAGGCTTGTCGTCAACTGCTGCTCTAAGCTACGCGTGCTGGCAAAATAGATAAAGCTAAACAAGATAAAGCTCGAAACAATAAACAGTAGCAAATACAGTAAGCCTAATCGAAAGGAAAAGCTGTTATGTAGCAAGAGCAGGGCGTTTAACCACGCAGCATGTATCCTGTGCCACGCACAGTTTCTAGCATGGGTGGGCCTTCGAAAGGCTTGTCTATTTTACTGCGAAGTCGACTGACATGAACGTCAATCACATTGGTTTGTGGATCGAAGTGGTAGTCCCACACCTTTTCAAGCAGCATCATGCGCGTGATCACTTGGTTACTATTACGCATTAAATACTTTAATAAGCGGAACTCACGCGGCTTTAAATCGATGTCTTCTCCGTCTCTGCTGACGTCACGACTAAGTAACTGCATTTCTAGGTCACCGACTTTTAAGATATTAGCTGCCTGTTCGCTTTGACTACGACGTACGAGCGCATCTACTCGTGCAATAAGTTCGGGCATTGCAAAGGGTTTGGGCAGGTAATCGTCAGCACCCGCCTTCAAACCGTCCACACGGTCATCTACTTCACCCAAAGCGCTTAAAAACAATATTGGGATGGCCACTTCTGCAGCACGTAATTTCTCAACAATTGACAGTCCATCCATAATGGGCAGCATCCTGTCGACGACCAACACGTCATAAGCACCTTGTAAAGCTAATGCAAAGCCGTCACCCCCCGAATGGCTTAAGGTGGTTTCATAACCATGCTTACTTAACCCTGCTTCAATAAACTCAGCGGTTTTTTTATCGTCCTCAATAATGAGTATTTTCATCTGGATCAGTGGCCTCATGTAAAGGCCATTATAACTATTTTTGGATTAGTAATATTACTGGGGTCTAAACAAAGGTTATCAATGAAACTATCTCTTGTACACTTACCTTTTGGTTGCAGTTAACCAAAAAAAACCACTGCAGTGCAGTGGTTTTATTACAACTATGTACCTTTGAAACTAGTGGGCTAAAATTTGACTTAAGAACAACTGAGTACGTTCATGCTGAGGGTTATCAAAGAACTTGGTAGGCACATTCTCTTCAATTATTTCTCCATTATCCATAAAGATAACGCGATCAGCTACTGTTTTGGCAAAGCCCATTTCGTGCGTAACACACAACATGGTGATGCCCTCACTGGCCAGTTCGATCATGGTATCTAATACCTCTTTGATCATTTCTGGGTCAAGTGCTGAGGTTGGCTCGTCAAAAAGCATAATGCGTGGCTTCATACATAGGCTGCGAGCAATTGCTACGCGCTGCTGTTGTCCGCCTGAAAGTTGGCCAGGATACTTATTGGCTTGTTCAGGGATTTTAACTCGCTCTAGAAACTGCATCGCAATCTCTTCAGCTTCAGCCTTGGGTGTTTTGCGTACCCAAATTGGCGCCAGTGTACAGTTCTCTAGAATCGTTAGGTGAGGGAAAAGGTTAAAGTGTTGAAACACCATGCCCACTTCACGGCGCACCGCTTCGATGTTCTTTAGATCATTAGTCAACTCGGTTCCATCTACTATAATGTCACCTTGTTGGTGTTCTTCAAGGCGGTTTATGCAACGAATCATCGTTGATTTTCCCGAGCCAGATGGGCCGCAGATAACAATTTTTTCGCCGCGTTGCACATCAAGGTTGATGTCTTTAAGTACGTGAAAGTCACCATACCATTTGTGCATAGCGTTAATTTGAATTGCGAGTTCTGCTTGAGCTGCAGCGGCTTGTGTTCGGTCATTCATAATTAGTTCTCTTAGTAATCTTTGCTATGTTCTTAATTTCTATGTCCAGTTTCTAGCTTGTTCTCTAAATACAGAGAATATCTTGCCATGGAGAAACATGAGATAAAGAAGAATAGGGCCACAAATAAATAAACTTCGGTAGAGAGGCCTGTCCATTTCGTATCTGCCAGTGAAGCTTGGCCGATACCCAAAGGATCAAGTAAACCGATGATTAATACCAAAGTGGTGTCTTTGTATAAACCGATAAAGGTATTTACGATACCTGGAATCGAAATCTTTAAAGCTTGTGGTAACACGATCAATCGCATCGATGCCCAATACTTTAGGCCCATAGAGTCAGCCGCTTCGGTTTGACCGTTGGGTATGGCTTGTAAGCCGCCACGTATTACTTCTGCCATGTAGGCTGCAGCAAACAAAGTTACCATAATTAAGACTCGTAGTAACAAGTCGAAGTTGGTACCCGGTGGCAAGAAATAACTCAACATAGTTGAGGCCACAAATAACAAGGTAATGAGTGGTACGCCCCGAATAAACTCGATAAACCCGATGCAGAAAATGCGGATGATAGGCAATTGAGATTGACGGCCTAATGCCAAGCAGATACCGATAGGTAAAGAAGCTGCGATGCCCGTTATGCCAATAACTAATGTCAGCATAAAACCACCAAATTTATCAGTAGAAACAGGCTCTAGACCTAACCCACCTAGTAATAACCAACCCGCAATAAATGGGAATGCCATTGAAAAATAAAGACACATCTTCCTAAACGGTATTTTATCGAACAAGATAGGTACAACAGCGAGTATAAGTAAAATGAAAGATAAATTTACTCTCCAGCGGTTCTCTATAGGGTAAAAGCCGTATGTAAATAGGGCTAAACGTTGTTTTATAAATGCCCAACAAGCACCATCTGCCACTGCTTTACAGGCATTTCTATCTTCACCAGAGAAAGCGGCATCCGTAATACCCCAGTTAATCATGGGCGGAATGATTGTATATAACAACCAAGCAACTAATATAGTCATGATCGCATTGGCTGGCGTGGAAAATAAATTGTCACGTACCCATGCAATGGGACCTACGGTGTTCGAAGGCGGTGCTAAATCAGGATGTTCGCCGACTTTGTGGTTTGTATTATTCATATTATTCACCTATCGCTCTACTAATTTCATACGACTGTTATACCAGTTCATCGCCGAAGATATCGTTAATGACATCGTTAAATAGAGTAGCAAAACGATGCTCATACACTCCATTTCGCGGCCCGTCTGATTCAAAGATATTCCACCAATAGTGGCCACAATATCCATGTAACCAATGGCAACTGCCAACGAGGAGTTCTTCGCTAAATTGAGGTATTGACTGGTTAGCGGGGGAATGATGATGCGTAATGCCTGAGGAATAACCACCAAACTAAGCGTACGACTGCGGTTAATACCTAAGGCTGCAGACGCTTCAGATTGACCGTAACTGACTGCCGTGATGCCTGCTCGTACAATCTCTCCAATAAAGGCGGCGGTGTAGAGTGACAAGGCGAACCATAAGGCGATGAACTCGGGCCGCACAACCATGCCGCCTTTGTAATTGAAGCCCTTTAGTTCTGGTATGTTCCAGGTGATCGGGCTGCCTAATAAAAAGTAGACAAGAAAAGGAACGCCAACAATAGCGGCTAGGCAGATCCAAAAGACAGGGTAAATTTTACCCGTTTGCTCTTGAACTTGGGTGGCATGCTTCTTGAAGAAATACGCGAAGATAATGCCTGCGACAATTAGAGCAGCCACGATCCAAAATAACGGTTCATATTCTGGCTTAGGCAGGAAAAAGCCGCGATTGGTTAAAAAAGCACCTTCGCCTACTACTATCGCTTTTTTGGGGATGGGTAAAGTATGTACTAGCACGCCGTGCACCAATAAGATGTGCAATAAAAGCGGTACGTTCCTAACGTACTCTATATAGACGTACGCTAACTTATTGGTTAACCAGTTCTTAGATAGGCGCAGCACGCCGAGCGTGAAGCCTAAGATAGTGGCTAAAATAATGCCTGATACCGCCACCAGTAAGGTATTCAGAATACCCACTTGCATTGCTCGAAAATGGCTAGAGCGAGAAGTGTATTCTATTAAATGTTGGTTAATGTCGTAGCTTGATGCCTGCGATAAAAAACTAAAGCTAAAGCTTTTACCCAGCGCTTCTAGGTTTACCATCGCATTGCGAACGACATAAGCAAAGAAGGCGAAGACCAACACGGCGGCAATAATCTGAACTATCACTGACCGGCTTTCGCTGTCATTCCAAATTCTTGAAATCGCATTGCGCTGTGCCAGCGCGCTCGGGGTTTTGGTTGTATCACTCATAATTTTTATATTTTGTGAACGAGAGTTTTCTTTACCAAGGTAAAGACCCAAAAAAGCGTTTTCAAAAAGTATGTTTTAAGGCCCCTTGACCCTAAAAGATAATTTTGGATTGTCTTGATGGATTAGTAAAGTGTTTGAGATGTAGATATAAAATTGGGGCGCCTAAGGCGCCCCAACTTATTCTTATAACTCGATAATCTAAACTAGACTAGCGAACTGGGGCAGCGTATAAGATTCCGCCGTCTTTCCAAGAAGCGTTTAAGCCACGCGCTAAGCCTAATGGAGTATCTGGGCCAATGTTGTTTTCAAACAACTCAGCGTAGTTACCACCAGCTTGGATAGCACGAAGTGCCCACTGTGCGTCTAAACCTAACATTGCGCCCATATCGCCTTCAGTACCTAAAAGACGGTTGATGCTTGGGTTATTACCTGCTTCAGCGGCTAACTCGCCAGCGTTTGCAGAAGTAACACCTAACTCTTCAGCATTGATCAAAGCATTAACAACCCACTTACCGATATCAAACCACTCATCGTCACCGTGACGAACAGCGCCGCCTAATGGCTCTTTAGAGATGATTTCAGGTAAAAGCATGTGGTCATCAGGAGCATCTAATGCCGCACGAGTTGAAGCTAGACCAGATGCATCAGTTGTATAAACGTCACAACGGTTAGCGCCGTAGTTAGTAATACCTTCTGCGTTAGTTTCAATATTCACTGGCTCATAGCTCATTCCATTAATACGGAAGTAGTCAGCTAGGTTTAATTCTGTAGTGGTACCCGTTTGGATACATACTGAAGCACCATCTAGATCCTTAGCAGAATTTACGCCCATTGCCTTACGAATAAGGAAGCCTTGACCGTCATAATAGTTAACAGGTAAGAAAGACAACTTAAGATCCGCGTCGCGGCTCATTGTTTCTGTTGTGTTACGGAAAAGGATATCGCCTTCGCCAGAGTTAAGAAGAGTAAAGCGAGTCTTACCTGTTGAAGGTACAAACTTAACTTTATCACCGTCACCTAATACAGCAGCAGCAACAGCGCGGCAAAAGCCGATGTCGAAACCTTCCCAACGACCACTGTCGTTAGGGGCTGCAAAACCAGCAACACCAGTAGAAACAACGCAGTTTAATTCGCCACGTGCCTGTACATCAGCTAGCGTACCAGCTTGTGCGCCAGTAGCAGCAAAAGTAATAGATGCAGCAATAGCCGCGATTTTAGTGAATTTCATAATTTTCCTCGATATGTAAATAAAAATTAGAGCCCTGCTGCAATAGCCAACGAATTAACTATTACCGCAATTGAAAGACTCTAATTTGGAGAAGTACCAATAAATAGAAGCGTGCTATAGGTATTTAATATGCTTACTTCAGGTTCGAAGTGTAACTGCTTGGAGGTATTTTCATCAAGGCCTTATTAACCATAAGTAATACTTATTTAACTTTTCGTTCATATTATCGCCTAAAACACGCCGAAATTGGCCGAATCAGTAGCAGACTTGCTTAATTAGAGGCGGAAAACTCCGATTTTTAGGTGTCGCCTTATAAATACAGCTTTGTCTCCATTTGAATTAGGTTCATATACATCTTGCTATCAAGGATCAAAATTACTAGAATCGCGCGCCTTACTGGTCCATGACTTTCATGGGCTATTTTTTATCTCCTTTCTCCACTGCGTTTTATACATATATATGCGTCAGGGGGAACAACCAAGAGGAAAACAATGCGACACTATGAAATCGTCTATTTGGTCCATCCGGATCAAAGCCCTGAAGTCCCTGCTATGATCGAGCGTTACTCGAGTATGGTTACATCAGGTGGTGGAACTATCCATCGCTCTGAAGATTGGGGCCGCCGCCAATTAGCTTATATGATTAAAGACGTGCATAAAGCACATTATGTCATGATGAATATTGAAGCTAGTTTAGAAACATTGCGTGAAATTGAAAATAACTTCCAATTTAATGACGCCATCATTCGTTCTTTAGTAATACGCAAGAAAAAGGCCATCACTGAGCCTTCTCACCTAGCGCGAGCTGAAGAGCCAGAAAAAGAAGCAGCACCTGCGCCTGCGCCAGTTGAAGCTGAAGTTAAAACTGAGACTGAAGAAGTAGCAAAAGAAGCTGAAGCACCGACTGAAACATCTAACGAGGAGGCAAAATAATGGCTGGTCGTAAGAAAGACAAAAAGAAGAAGGGTAATCAACGCCCGCGTTTTGTTCGCCGTCGTATTTGTAAGTTCACTGCTGAACGCATTCCAGAAGCAGACTACAAAGACTTAGAGACGCTCAAGACGTTGATTATTGAAAGTGGAAAAATCATTTCTGCTCGTAACACCGGAACTAAGGCTAAATTCCAGCGTCAGTTATCGACCGCGATTAAGCGTGCTCGTTACTTGGCGTTGATGCCTTACACCGATAGCCACAAAAACTAGGAGATTACGATGGAAGTAATACTACTCGAAAGAATCCAAAACTTAGGTGATCTAGGTGAATTGGTTAATGTGAAGCCAGGTTACGGACGCAACTACTTGGTGCCTCAGCAAAAAGCGGTTTTCGCTTCTGAAGATGCCAAAGAGAAGGTAGAAGAAGCTCGCCGCCGTTTAGCGGAAGAAGAATCTAAGCGTATTGAAGTAGCACAAGCCAAGGCTGAGCTCGCAGTACGTGAAGTGACTATCACTCGCTTAGCCAACGCTGAAGGGCATTTATTTGGCTCAGTTGCTAACACTGACGTGGCAGAAGCCATGACAGAAGCAGGCCAAGCAATTGAAAAATCAGAGGTTTATCTAGTTGACGGTCCATTCAAAGAAGTGGGCGTATATGCTGCAGAAATCATCCTTCACGCTGATGTTCGATTTGATATGGTTATCAATGTAGAAGGCGAAGAAGGTGAAATGCCAGAAGGTTTCGAAAGCGCTGCTGAAGCCACAGCGGAAGACGAAGCCAAGTTACAAGCTGAACGTGAAATCCAACAGTTTGAAAACAGTGATCGTGCTGAAGTCGAAGCACCTACTGAAGAGGCATAGGAAGAAGCCTAATATCAGTGTCACTGAAGCTTCACGAGAAGGCGCCTCACGGCGCCTTTTTTGTGAACCAATTAGTGCAACAGTTGAACCAACTTCAGTATTTGTATCGTTTTTAACGTAAACTTAAAACCCTATTCGTGAACCACATTGGTTTACTAACGTTATCGCTGATTAGAGTGATGGCTAGCAGTACACTTGTTTAACTAATGACTAATATCGCATTCTATACCCACGTTCTGTTTTGCCTCGCCCTAACGCTAATTGCGTTGGCGGGAACAGAATTGATGCGGCGCTATGGCGGCATCATTGATAGCCCGAATCAACGGTCATCCCACGTGAGACCGCTGCCGCGTTCAGGGGGTATTTCTATCGTCATTACTTTTTTACTCGGCATGGTCTTCATTATTAGTTTTGGGGACATCACACTCATCAATAAAAAATATATGTGGGGCTTTGTCGGCTCTGCCATTTTGATCGCCGTTATTTCATTGATAGATGACATAGAAGGGAAAACGGCCAATTTCAAGTTAGCCACGCACGTGCTTGCGGTAGTTATCGTGCTCGCAACCGGTATCGTGGTTGATCATTTAGCTTTACCTTTGGTAGGTTATGTGCCACTCGGTATATGGGGTTATGTGATCTCGTTTTTCTGGATCCTGGGCTTAACCAATGCGGTTAACTTCATGGATGGTATAGATGGTTTGGTAGCCGGTGTCGCCGTTATTGCTAGCTTGTTCTTTATGATAATAAGCTATTACAACGGCAGCTCATTTGTATATGTCACTTGCTATACCATCTTGGCAGGCGCCTTGGGCTTCTTATTTCTAAACTTTCAACCCGCAAAAATATTCCTTGGGGATGTAGGCAGCGCTTTCTTAGGCTTTACCTTTGCGACTCTGGCAATAATTGCAGCGCGTTATGACGCCTCGCATACCTCTTTCCTGGTGATGCCGTTGCTGGTGTTCAACTTGATATACGACACTACCTTCACGTTTATTCGCCGTCTATTAAGGCGAGAAAAGGTGATGGAAGGGCATCGAGGGCATTTATACCAACTAATGGTCCGCATTGGCTTCACCCATCGGGAAGTCGCGTTGATTCACTACTGCATGGCATTTTTACAAGGCCTTGGTGCGATGTGGATGGTGAATATTCCCGGCAGTCAGCGCGTGTTTATCTTTATCCCATTTTTTGTTGTACAACTCTTGTACACCATGTTTGTTATGCGCAAGGCAAAGCATTTATTAAAACAATGATGAATTTTTTCAAATTTAACAAGGCCAAACGAAGCAAAGGCAAACTAGCCGAGTCTAAGTCATATACGGCCAAGGAACTGGGTTTAAATACCAAATCACTGCCCAGCGGGATATTGGATATATGTAAAACGCTGCAAGGGGCGAACTATGATGCTTATTTGGTAGGGGGCTGCATTCGTGATTGGTTAATGGGCAAGTCACCCAAAGACTTTGATATTTCTACTAATGCCACACCTGAGCAGGTCAAGCGTTTATTCAAACGCTCACGTATCATCGGTAGGCGGTTTAAGATTGTCCATATTTACCTCAATTACCGCGAATATATTGAAATAGCCACTTTCCGTGCGACGCCAGAGTCTGAGAATGCCCATTCTCAAGCTGTGCATAGCCAAAATGACAAAGGCCGCCTAGTGCGAGACAACGTATACGGCACCATAGAAGAAGACGCTACTCGACGCGATTTTAGTGCGAACGCGCTTTATTACGACCCAATCAGTACTACAGTGCTGGACTTTACGGATGGCCTGGCAGCGATAAAAAATAAAGAATTGGTGGTTATAGGCGACCCAAAAACTCGCTTTGAAGAAGACCCTGTACGAATGTTGCGTGCACTACGATTCATGGCGAAACTGGGTTTTACCATTTCACCCAAATTGGCTAAATTGATAAAGCAGAATATCAATCTGATGCGTGACGTATCCAATGCGCGCATGTATGACGAAATATTTAAACTATTCCACCATGCTCACGGCGTAGAAAGCTGGAACAAACTACGTGAATACGGCTTGATAGAGATATTGTTCCCCTTGACGAGCAAAAGTCTCAATCAACAAGAAGCGCAGCCCGGCAACGTGGATGCTTTTATTAAAACTGCACTGGAAAATACTGACAGACGAGTAGGGCAAGGCAAGCCAGTGATTCCTGCTTTCTTCTTTGCCGTTATTTTATGGCACAGCTATTTGCTCAAACGAAATAACCGTAACGATTTACCTAAAGGGCGACAAGCTACTTTCATCGTGGCTGACGAAATCATGCTAGCTCAAATTCCCACTATCGCCATTCCTAAAAGGGTATCGGGTATCGTGGCTGAAATTTGGGATATGCAACAAACACTTGAGCAACGACGGCCTAATCAAATCCTTAAAGTATTAGAAAACAAACGCTTTCGCGCTTCGTATGATTTTTTGTTGCTCAGACAAAAAATTGGTGAAGCTTCTGAGGAGATTTGCCAGTGGTGGACAAAAATCCAAGACGTGAACGAACAAACTCGCCTTGATCTAATCGAAGCGCTGCCGAAACCAAAAGGTAAAAATAATCGCCGGCGGCGCAAGCCTAACAAGAATCGTGCTAATCAAACTCAGACTAGTTAGATACCGAGCGCTGCAAACTAGCCATGGCACAATTTTTCACGCTGCACCCAGCCAACCCGCAGTTACGCTTAATTCGCACAGCGGTTGAGATCATTAAAGCAGGTGGCATTATTGCGTACCCGACCGACTCTAGTTACGCCTTAGGGTGTCACATTGGCGATGCCAAAGCCTTGGATAAGATACGTGCCATACGACAGGTAGGAGATGAACATAATTTCACCTTGGTCTGCGCTGATTTATCTGAGTTAGGCAAATATGCCCGAATTGATAATCAAGATTATCGAACCATTAAACGCCTAACGCCGGGCCCTTATACCTTTATATTGCCAGCAACTCGGGAGGTGCCACGACGACTGCAAAACCCTAAACGTAAAACCATCGGCCTGAGAGTGCCGGATTACCCGATTGTTACGGCTTTGCTGGATACATTGGGTGAGCCTATAATGAGCTCAACACTACTGTTGCCCGGCGCTATTTTGCCATTAAATGATGCTTTCGAAATTGAAGCGGCAGTCGGTAATCAGATAGACCTAGTAATTGATGGCGGTTCTTGCGACATCAATCCCACCACTGTTCTAGAATTGGACAGCGGCCAGATTAATGTCGCTAGGGAAGGAAAGGGAGACATTTCATTTTTGTAACGGGCTTCCCAAGGCGCTGCCAAACGAAACAATAAACGTTTAGGCTAACTAAAATTTCCTTAATTAAACTACGTTTATGGCCAGTTTATTCATACAATACCCAAACCTTATTACTTACCCTATTCACCCACTATAGTCCTAATGAGTACTGCTAATTCGCAACGAGTGTTATCCGGAATGCGTCCAACTGGACGGCTACATTTAGGTCACTATCACGGAGTGTTAACCAACTGGTTAAAGCTCCAAGAGCAACACGACAGTTATTTCTTTGTTGCGGACTGGCATGCATTAACCACTCATTACAATGCACCGCAAACCTTGGCCCCTCACGTTTGGGAGATGGTCATTGATTGGTTGGCAGCAGGCGTTGACCCGGAAAAAGCGACGTTGTTTGTGCAATCCGCTGTGCCAGCACACGCCGAATTGCATTTATTGTTGTCTATGGTTACGCCCCTCAGTTGGCTGGAAAGAGTGCCTAGTTTCAAAGACCAACAAGCGAAACTCAAGGATAAAGATTTATCAACCTACGGTTTCTTAGGTTACCCCTTGCTTCAGTCGGCAGACATTTTAATGTATAGAGCGCAAAGTGTCCCTGTAGGTGAAGATCAAGTGCCACACGTAGAGCTAACACGTGAGGTTGCTCGTCGATTTAACCATATATTTGGTAACGGTGAAGGGGTCGAATTACAAATCAATGAAGCTCTAACCAAGATGGGCAAAAAAGCCGCTAAAAGCTTTAAGCGGATGCGTAAAGACTACCTCGAGAAAGGCAATGAACTAGCCAGAGGCGGTGCTTTACAGCTATTAGAAGCACAGCAAAATATTAGTGCGCTTGAAAGAGAACTATTAGAAGGCAATATTGAAGGCAAGGGTCGAATCATTCTGCCCGAGCCCAAATCCTTGTTGACTAAAGCCTCCAAAATGCCCGGATTAGACGGTCAAAAAATGTCTAAATCCTACGGCAACACCATCGCTTTACGCGATGACCCTAAGCGCGTTGAGAAAGCGCTTCGCAGCATGCCTACCGACCCAGCAAGAGTGCGCCGTGATGATCCGGGCACACCCGAAAAGTGTCCTGTTTGGGATTTGCACCAGGTGTATACCGACGCTAAAACCCATGAATGGATACAACTGGAATGCCCTAGAGCTGGCATAGGTTGCGTAGATTGCAAACAACCACTAATCGACGCTGTGCTCGCAGAGCAAGCCGTGATCAGAGAGCGAGCAGAGCCCTATGAAAACAACCCTGCGTTGTTAAAGTCGGTTATGGCCAGAGGCAATGCGCAGGCTCAGGAAGTAGCCAACGAAACCCTTAAAGTTGTTCGTGAAGCCGTTGGCACGGTTTACAATTACGACCTATAAACGTTGAACTAGGCGATGAATCAACCCGCTCAAGCAGAGATAAAGGTCAACGGCGAGTCGCTGGTTAAGCTGCCGGATGATCTATTTATTCCGCCCGAAGCGTTAGAGATTTTTTTAGATTCATTTGAAGGCCCGTTAGATTTACTGTTGTATTTAATCCGTAAGCAAAATATCGATATTCTCAATATTCCGATTGCGGCCATCACTGAGCAGTACATGGAGTACGTTGAATTGATGCGTAAAATTCGTTTAGATTTAGCCGCTGAATATTTGTTAATGGCAGCCATGTTGGCGCAAATAAAATCTCGTATGCTCTTGCCCCGTCAAGTTAGTGGCGATGATGAAGATGACGACATAGATCCGCGCACGGCACTGATTTCTCAATTACAACAATACGAGCAATTTACCAAAGCCGCTAAAACCTTAGATGACCGAGAGCGCTTAGAGCGGGAATTGTATTTAACTCACGTGCATTTCGAGCGACATATCTCAGCTGAAAACTTGCCACAAGCCACGCTAAACGATTTAGCCGTCGCGTTTCGCAACGTGATGGAAAGGGCACAACAAAATGCCGGCTACCAAATTAGACCAGAAGGCCTCAGTTTAAGAGACAGAATGAACGAAATTCTTGGGATAATAAAACCAGGGAAGCGTATTTTATTCGAAGATTTATTTACGCTGGAAGAAGGTCGTGAAGGCGTGGTGGTCAGCTTTATGGCCATATTGGAATTAGTGCGTGACGGCCTTTTAGATATTATCCAGAACGAAAACTTCTCACCCATTCACGTGAGCGTGGCTTCATGAAGCAATCAAACAACTCCGTATTAGAGCCTATTTTGGAGGCGATCCTAAACGCCGCTGAAGAACCGCTGTCGATCACTAAACTGATCAACCTGTTCCCAGAGGACGGCCAACCAGAGCGTGAGACCATCTTAACCGCTATCACTTCATTACAGAAAAGCTATGAAGGCCGTGGTGTTGAGCTCGCCAAGGTTGCCCAAGGCTATCGTATTCAGACCCGATCACAATTCTCTCCTTGGATAGAGCGGCTCTACCAAACCAAACCACCCAAGTTATCCCGCGCCTTGATGGAAACCTTGTCCATTATTGCTTATCGACAACCCGTTACGCGCGGGGATATACAAGAAATACGGGGCGTATCAGTCAGCAGTGATATTATGCAACGGCTATTAGAACGCGAGTGGGTGAAAAGAGTGGGTGAACGTGAAACACCAGGGCGGCCCAGCATTTATGCCACCACTAACGAGTTTTTATCCTATTTCAATCTAGAGTCATTAAAAGACCTGCCAGAGTTGAAAGAACCCCGACAATTGGATGAAATAGCCAAGGAAATGAATATGTCATTGGAAGCAGTGGCGCCGATGGCAACGGCAGCAGAACAAAACAAACTAGACGACGAAGCAAATCGAGCACCACTTGATTCAGCCGTTGACGAATCAACTCAAACCGACACAGGAGAAGAAGAGTGAGCAGAGCCAATACTAGAGCAGGGCGCCGTAAGGGGCCTTTACGTGCTAAAACCACTCGCAATAAGGACAAGGCGGTTACTTCCGTTCGCGGCATCAGAAGACAAGCTGCTATTCGACAAGAGTCTCAACACTCAGTTTGGCAAACTGGCGAACTGAAGGCGCCAGAGCCGACCACCATTGATCTACTAGAAGAAACGTTAGAGCCAGAAATAACCGTGGAGAAAGAGGTGGATATAGACGGCGAGGCTGCTATAAATCCAGGAGTGGGAATCCGGGTGCAAAAATTACTAGCCGATAGAGGCTACGGCTCTCGCCGAAAGATGGAAGGGTGGATTAAAGAAGGCAGGGTGATGGTTAACGGCGCCCTGGCCGAGTTAGGCCATCGCGTTACCCCTGAAGATAGCATCTTGATCAACGGCAAGACCTTGCAAGAAAAAAGCATCGACAAAGACACGCGCGTGTTGATGTATCACAAGCCTGAAGGTGAAATTTGCACACAGCATGATCCCGGCAAACGCCCGACGGTATTCAAACAGTTGCCCAAGATTCGTGGTGCGCGCTGGGTATCCATTGGCCGTTTGGATATAAATACCAGCGGTTTATTGTTGTTCACCACCAACGGTGCATTGGCAAATCGTTTGATGCACCCAAGCAGCGGTATGGAACGAGAGTATCGATGTCGTGTGTATGGCGAAGTGACCAAAGAAAAATTGAAGCAACTGATTGCTGGCGTTGAAATAGATGGCCACGTAATGAAATTTGAAAGCATTCAGCTACAAAAGGGTGAATCAGACAAACGTAATACCTGGGTGCATGTGGTGCTTAACGAAGGCCGTAACCGTGAAGTACGCAAACTATGGGAAGCGATGGAGTGCCAAGTCAGTCGGCTAACGCGATTACGCTATGGCCCTATTACGTTGCCACGTGACTTACGTCTCGGCAAGTACCGGAATCTAGATCAAAAACAAATTGAAAGGTTGGCGTCCACAGGTTAGTCACTTACGATAAGTCAAAGCTCAGTATGGCTAACGTCCTTGTATCTACCACCAATGCTTATGCAGGCGTCTTGGTGGATGGTGATGCGCTTCCTACAGATCTCACCTCATTTGAATCACGCTTAACAGACTCAATAAGCTATTGGGCACAGCAGCAATTCAAAGTGATTTGGCTGCCTATAAAGCCGGCGTTTTCAAGTTACATTAGCTGCGCATTGCAACAAGGCTTTAACTATCATCATACGGATAACAATACCCTGATGATGACCAAACGCTTGCAAAGTGCTGCGCTTATCCCACCCTACGCCACGCACACTATTGGCGCAGGTGCCGTGGTCATTAACGAAGGCAAGTTACTCGCCGTGGTGGAACGCAGCAATGCCGAAACCAAACCTAATTACTTCAAATTGCCCGGTGGTATGCTAGATAGAGGTGAGCATATCGCGGATGGCGCAATGCGAGAAGTATTTGAAGAGACAGGCATTCAAACGCAGTTTGAAGGGGTAGTTTGTTTTCGTCATTATCACGTTGGACAGTTTCGTACGTCTAATATTTATGCTGTTTGCAGATTAGAACCGTTGAGCTTCGATATCGTCATGGACGAAATAGAGCTGTGTAAAGCCCAATGGTTATGTTTGGACGAGTATTTTGACAGCCCTGACGTAGGCGCGCACAACAAACATATCGTGCGCGCTGCACTTGAGCCTAACTACCTGCGATCAGTCGATATTGAAGGTTATATGTCTGACTATGGTGCTTATGAAATCTTTTCACCCACGCTTTGTGAGCAGGATGTGTGACAAATGAATAAATCAACTAAACCACTACATACCAACACGCCATTAATTCTTTCGTCGCCCTTATCGACCAAGGATAGAAATGTTTGGCTAAAAATGGAGGCTTTACAACCCGCAGGATCTTTCAAAAATAGAGGCATCGGTGTTGCTTGTCAGCATTATGTAGCCAACGGGGCAAAGCGTTTGATTAGCTCTTCTGGCGGTAACGCTGGCATAGCAACCGCATATTGCGGCATGATGTTGGGCGTACCTGTTTCTGTCGTGGTCCCTAAGAATGCCCCTGAGACGGTTATCGCCGCCATGAGACGTTTCGGTGCAGATGTTCAAATCCATGGAGCGCTATGGCCAGAAGCCCATCAAAAGGCTTTAGAGCTGGTGAATGAAACCAATGTCCTAATACATCCATTCGATGACCCTTTGATCTGGCCAGGGCATGCCACATTGATTGATGAAGTCGTCGCTGCCAATTGCATTCCAGATGCCGTAGTACATTCAGTAGGAGGGGGCGGTTTATTATGCGGCGTAACCCAAGGACTTAAACGGAATAATTTAGCAGCGGTGCCAGTTGTTGCTGTCGAAACATCAGGCGCTGCATCGATGAACGCCGCGATGCGTAAAGGCGAACTCGTCACATTGGATTCGATTGACACCATTGCCAACACCTTGGGTGCAAAGCGCGTTGCAGAGGCGGCATTTGAAGCCAGTCAAGAATTTAACGTCTCCAGTGTGGTCGTCAGTGACAAACAAGCTTTGAACGCTTGTTATCGATTTTTAGACGACCATAGAGTGATGGTTGAGCCATCCTGCGGCGCGGCCTTAGCCGCAATTTATGATGATGTGACCGAATTACAGGATAAAGCCAATATACTGGTCGTTGTCTGCGGCGGCATGGGTGTTAGCCTAGCGCAATTAAATGCTTGGTCTAGCTAGTGGGTCTATACGTCTTGTAATCGCTCAACGGATTTCGCGGCGATAGCTAAACCGATCCGCACGTCCTTTGGTTGTTCTGACTTCCACTATTTTATCGTTTACTGTGTAGGTGGTTCGGTTTAGCACGACCAACGGTGAATTAACTTCTATTTCAAGTTTGGCGGCTGTTTGTTCGCCGCAAGCCGCGGCGGTGAGTGTTTCTTCTGCTCGGACGATTGGAATGTCGTACTGATCAACAATCAGTGCATAAAATAGATCAGGTATATGGATATCTTCCTTTTCTAAACCGGGCACGGTGCTGGCAACCCACCAACAATACTCAACAAACGTCGGCAATTGGTCGACTAGTCCTAGCCGCTCAATATAAAGCAAAGGCGTTCCCGCGGGCACTTGTAACCGCTCACAGATCTCAGCTGACCCTGCTTCGACGTGGCGATGGGGGGTCGACTTTCGAATACGTACATCTCCGCCTTTTTCATCGCCGTAGGAAAAAAACCGAAAGAGACTGTTATTAAAATCAATGCGAGAAACAAAGGTACCTTTACCTTGATGTCTAAACAGGACGCCTTGCCAAGTGAGGTTTTCAATGGCTTTTTTGACCGTACCTTGGCTTACATTGAGTAAGTTTGATAACCGTGGTTCAGATAACACCAAGTCACCGGGAACCAGTTTTCCCGTTTGAATTTGCTCTTGAATATAATTCTCTACAATCTGATATAGCGGTTCGACTTTCCTTTGCTGCATATTCTTAAAGTTGCTATCTATCTGGTTCACTCTGGCTTAATTGGTTGTTTTTAGGTCTATTGACAAGTTTGCCTTGGCGGCGTTATTATTCGACTATCAACTCATATACATGAGTTGTATGACATATATTATAAATCAACGGCAAAAATTTTTCTGCCCATTAACACCGAGGTCATAAGATTGGAGTTTTTAAACTATTTTGGTAACGTTTTCACTGTATACCATATGACACTGTTAATTGGGGGTACTTTTGCTGGTTTGATACTGGGTGCACTGCCTGGGTTAAGTCCCACCATGGCAGTTGCGTTGATGATTCCATTCACTTTTCACATGGAGCCGGCTTCCGGATTAATACTACTGGGTGCAATGTACACCTCCACTGTCGCTGGTGGCGCAATTAGTGCGATATTAGTGAATGTGCCTGGCGCCCCAGCCAATATTGCGACGGCAATGGACGGTCATCAGCTTGCGGCCAAGGGCAGGGCAGCCGAAGCCTTACATTATTGTTTTACCAGTTCCTTCGTGGGAGGCATATTGGGTATTCTGGTATTGATCTTCTTTACGCCGCCACTGGCTAAACTGGCACTCGAATTCGGTCCGTCTGAGTTATTCTGGATTGCTATTTTAGGCATCACGGTCATCGGTACCATTGGTAGCAAGTCGGTAGTCAAGGGCCTGCTATCTGGTTTGTTTGGTATTTCGCTATCGACTATCGGTGCCAATCCAATGCTCGGTGAAGATCGCTTTGTGTATTCAGAACACTTGGAGAGTGGCATTCACATTGTGGCAGCGCTAATCGGTTTGTTTGCGATTCCTCAAGTGCTCTCATTGATTGAACAGGCCCGTAAAGACAAAGACTCTTCTATTTACGCCTTGGGTGAATCGAAGATGATGAAATCGGTGGCGTATAACTTGAGCCGTGTTAAAGCCCTAACAGTGGGTTCAATTGTGGGCATTGTTGTTGGCATTATTCCCGGAGCAGGTGGTCAAATCGCGGGGTTAGTTGCTTATGATCAGGTTAAGAAGCTTAGCAAGGATCCATCTAAGTTTGGCTTAGGTGAGCCCGATGGCGTCATAGCGGCGGAATCTGCTAATAACGGCATGGTGGGCCCGTCGCTAGTGCCGTTGTTAACACTCAGTATTCCCGGTAGTCCGACAGCAGCCGTGTTGTTAGGTGGTTTGCTCATTCATGGGCTATTCCCGGGGCCAGATCTATTTACCATCCACGCCGAAACAACTTGGACCTTCATTAACTCGCTAATCGTTGCGCAGTTCTTTATGTTAGTTATCGGCTTGTTTTTAAGCCAGCACAGTGGTTGGATAATGAAAGTGCCTGACCACTTTATGGCCGCGGCGATATTAACCTTGGCGGTATTTGGTACCTACAGTATCCAAACCAGCTACTCGGATGTGTTAGTAATGGCTGCTCTAGGCTTATTTATGTTCTTTGCCAGTAAGTTTGGCTTTAGTGCCGCGCCGGTTGTGTTGGGCATTATTTTGGGCCCCATCGCCGAAGATAGCTTTTTGCAAGGTTCCTTAATCGCAGGTAGTCAAGACGGCGTGTTCAGTTACTTTACCGACGGCCCAATAAACATAGTACTGATTATATTGTGCATTGTTTCTATCGGATACAGTGCGTACTCAGGCGCAAAGGTGCGCAAACAAGTAGGAGGAGTAGCATGAATTGGTTGAATTCAAAAGAAAGACTATCAGCGGTATGGGCCATGCTTACGGCTATTTTGTTGTTGGCTAGTTCGTTTATTGGCACTGATGCTGAAGTTTATTTATTCCCACGGATAGCGGCAGTGTGTATCGCAGTTCTAGCCGTGGTGCTGGTTTATACTAACATTCGAATAACACCTACCGCTGAGCAAGTCAGTGAACAAATCTTTGATTGGCAGGCATTATTGCCGGGCTTGATCGTTGGTGTTATTTATATTATTTGCATTGAATATGTTGGGTTTTACGCCAGCTCATTTATCGCATTTTGCGCAATTACCATGTTGTACGGTAAACGCAGTACTTTCGATGGCCGAGCGTTGCTATACAAGTTTAGTGTTGCGGCCATCTTTTTGATGGTGCTGTATATCTTGTTCTGGAAATTGCTACATGTGCGGACGCCAACCGGCTTGTTGTTCTAGTCGATGATGGTATCTCTGTCAATTAGCAGTTCTAAAACGTTCACCTATTTGTAAATAAATTTAAACCTAAACCTAAACTAGACCCCACTCTCTCGGAGGAGAAATATGAAACCTGTTACTCGTAAATTATCTAAATTAACCATCGTGCTAAGTGCTGGCATGCTATTGCTAGGCGCTACCTCGGTAAACGCTGAAACTTATCCTGATCGCCCAATCGGCGTCATGGTCGCTTACAATCCTGGCGGCGCGACTGATTTTCAAGCACGTATCGCCACATTGGCTTCTGCCAAAATGAAAGATGACGTGCCGTTATCAGTAGGACAACCTATTTATGTCACCAATAAACCTGGCGCTGGTGGCCGTAAAGGTTGGAACTGGTTTGCTGATAAAGCACCCAAAGACGGTTACATGATGGCGGCTTATAACGTGCCTCATTTTATCGCTCAATCAATTGTGTTTGATACCAAGTACAACATCAATAACTTAGAACCAGTGGGCAATTGGGGCGCTGACCCTGCGGTGTTGATCGTGGGCAAAGACAGCCAGTTCACTACGGCTGAAGAGTTGGTTGCTTTTGCAAAAGCCAACCCAGGAAAAGTCACAGTAAGCGGCGCAGGTAAGTTTGTTGGCCACCACATTGCCCATCTTCAGCTTGTTCAAGCAACGGGTGCGGAATTAACTTACGTGCCAGGTAAAGGCGGCGTAGGAGCGATGACTTTGGTTAAGGCAGGCGATACGATGGCGGGTTTTAATAACTTGTCTGATGCCGCGCGGGCTGGTGATGAGATCAAAATTCTTGCGGTAGCTGACCTAGAGCGTCATGCTTTCTTACCAGATGTACCTACTTTAAAGGAGTCGGGTATTGACGTTGATAACTCAAGTGTTAACTTCCGTGGATTAATGGTTCCAGCGGGTACGCCTCAGAATGTTATCGATCATCTAGCGGCAACCGTCCCAATCATGTTCAACGACAAAAAGACACTCGGCAAAATGAAGCAAACCAACTCTCCAGTGAACATCATGACACGTGATGAAGTATTAGCGATGTGGGCTGAGCGTCAAGTTGCACTGTCTGCGTTATTGGCTGACCTGAAACAATAATAAGCGGAAACAACAGAGGCAATAACAATAACAAATCTCTAATTGATGCCGGCGTGTTTTGCACGTCGGCATTTTTAATCTCCTTTATAACCCAAAGAGGTTTCAGCATAACGGGCCAATAAGCCTCTTATTCTGAATTCTTTTAATCTAATACATTATTATGTCCAGTGAACTAAGCACAGCGGTAAGCGAAACGGTTGCTCGAGCTAGAGCAGCACAAGCGATTTTTGCCCAGTATTCTCAGACACAAGTTGATGAAGTCGTCACTGCAGTTGCATGGAGCATTATTAATCCCACCAACAATGTTGAACTTGCCACTATGGCGGTGAGTGATACTGGTTTTGGCAATGTAGAAGACAAAATTACAAAAAATAGACGTAAAACCATGGGGTTACTACGTGATCTTAAAAGCGCTAAGACAGTCGGTGTCGTCGCTGAGTTCCCAGAGAAAGGCTTAATCGAGATTGCCAGGCCGGTGGGTGTAGTCGGCGCCATTGTGCCCTCAACCAACCCTGCGGCAACGCCAGCCAATAAAACATTGAACGCCCTGAAATGCGGCAACGCCATGATATTGGCGCCGTCGCCTAAAGGGGCTAATACTTGTGATCGCTTGGTTGAAATGATGCAAGCAGAGCTAAAGCGCATCGGTGCCCCCGTTGACTTGGTGCAGAAGCTACCTTCGCCTATTAGTAAGGCTGGCACTTTACAGTTGATGCAAGAAGTCGACTTGGTCGTTGCGACAGGCTCACAAAATAACGTTCGCGCGGCTTATTCCTGCGGTACCCCTGCGGTTGGAGTAGGGGCCGGTAACGTCGTATCTATCGTTGATGAAACAGCTGATTTAGGGGCTGCAGCAAAAAAAATTGTTACGTCAAAATCATTCGATAATGCGACTAGTTGCTCATCTGAAAATAACTTGGTTGTCGTTGAATCAGTATACGACGACATGATGAGTGCGCTGTCTGAAAGCGGAGCAGTGATGTTAAACGATACTGATCGCCTACAATTGGCCTCACAACTATGGCAAGACGGTAAATTGAACCAATCGCTTATCGCCAAAAAGGCCTATGAAATGGCTGAATTGGCCAATTTGGGCGCATTGGTTAATAACAACACCAAGGTATTGTTAGTCCAAACTACCGGCATTGGCAAAGGCCACCCGTATTCAGGCGAGAAACTATCGCCAGTACTGACGGTTTATAAAGCCAAAGATTTTAACGAAGCGAAAGCCATCGCGTCTGAAATAATGGCGTTCCAAGGCCAGGGCCACTCTATAAGCATTCATACCAATGACGATACGAGGCCGTTGGAGCTGGGCTTGAACTTGCCCATTTGTAGAGTCATTGTGAATCAAATACATTGTTACGCTACAGGCGGTAGTTTCGATAATGCACTGCCTTTTTCTCTTTCTATGGGGTGTGGCACATGGGGCGAAAACAGTATTTCAGACAACATGAATTACACTCACTATTTAAATACAACGCGCGTAGTACGGACCATCGCCCCTAATGAGCCTTCGGTAGAGGATATTTTTGCCGAGTATTGGCAAGCACATGATATTCAACCACAAGCAATGTAACCTATATTCGACGCAGCACAATGCAATCTGTACAGCAAATAATCGATCAAGGGGCCTTAGATCACCCAGAGAAAATCTTCTTAACCATTGCTGAAACTGGGGATACCTTGACCTGGTCGCAGTTACAAATGCATAGCTGTCAGATCAACAGCTTACTTGACCAAAAACAAATAGAACGTGGTGCTACTGTCTCATTCTTACTGGATAACGGTTATTGGACAACGCTCTTATTGCTAGGGGTCATGTATAGCGGGCGCGTGGTGCTGGCGCTAAATGCAGTATCTGGCCAGGATGCAATGCGCTACATCATTGGTCATTCAGACGCTTCATTATTATTTATTAATGATAGATATCGAAAGCAATACGCGAAGGTGCTTGATAATTCACATGATATTGAGGTGCTAAGTACCTGTGAAATAACAGGTTTAGAGTGTGAGCTGAGCAATAACCCGCAAACGCCGAATAGAACTATTGAAAGTGATGACACCGCCTTGCTTATCTATACCTCTGGCACTACAGGCATGCCGAAAGGGGTATTGCTTACGCATAAAAACGTCATTGCTGGCGGACAATATACCGCTTTAGCGCATGACATAAAACAAAACGACATCGCGATGTGTGTGCTACCGCTTTATCATATCAATGCACAAATGGTTACCGTGATGGCGCCTTTGGTCAGTGGTAGTCAGGTAGTCATGCGCGCTAAGTTCAGCGCCAGTCACTTTTGGCATGACATGCTGCATTATAATTGCACTTGGTTTAGTGTGGTGCCGACGATCATTTCTTATCTTATTGATAACAATGCCGATGGCATTACCACCGAACAAATGGCGCACATTAAAGAACGCGTTCGATTCGGTCGCTCAGCATCGGCCGCCTTGTCGCCCGCCAAGCACCAGCTATTTGAGACGCGCTTTGGTATTAGTATCGTGGAAACCATGGGCCTGAGCGAAACCGCAGCACAAATTTTATCAAACCCCATTACCCCCGGCGACAACAAATACGGCTCTCCCGGAATCGCGGTGGGTAACGAAGCCAAGGTGATAGATAAAAAAGGCCAAACAGCAGCAGTTGGTGAGATCGGCGAGTTGATGATAAGAGGTGATAACGTTATGCAAGGTTATTATAAGAACCCCGAAGTCACCGCAGAAACTATTAACGCAGAAGGTTGGCTACATACCGGTGATCTAAGTTATTGTGACGAAGACGGCTTTTTCTTTATTACCGGTCGTATTAAAGAGTTGATCATCAAGGGCGGTGAAAATGTAGCCCCTAGAGAGATAGATGATGTTTTGTATCGACACCCAGCAGTGTTAGAAGCCGCAGCATTTGGCGTCGATGACGAACATTATGGTCAAGAAATTATGGCTTGCGTTGCGCTGTGTCCCGGCATGGAGGTTACTGAGGAAGAGTTGCTTGCTTTATGTATTGAGTCTTTGGGAAAGTACAAGACACCTAAAAACGTTTTTATCCGTGACGAATTGCCGAAAGGGCCATCGGGCAAGATTCAGCGCTTGAAGTTAAGCGCTTAAATTATTAGTTCAATTCTAATACGGTCAGGTTTAGCGCCGGATAAACTAATGGCTGACCCGAGATATAAACTTAAATCCGTTGCTTGCACCCAAGGCTATAGTGGCCTATAGGTTCCGGCTGAATGCTCAGTCCGTGTTTAATCTCAAACTGTATACAGCCGAACATTGGCAAAAACTTGCGCGTTGCTATTAAACTGTATCCTCCCGCAGGGTCTATTATTGTATGGCCCTGTTTAATAAGAGAAAAGCGCATTCATTACTGGCTCAAGAAGTTGCATCATTTACAGATCAAACCCTTAGAGATAAACCCACTGCCTTTTCAAATTTAGTTTGGAAAGCGTTGTTACTAATTGTGTAGCTCTGTAGGAAGGTAACTTAGCTCAGTTTTTCTTCATCCCACCGTTGCATCGCCGCCAAAGTGGCTGATCGATACTCGCGTCGATAGATCACCATTAAAACAATTGTAGTGCTAATTAGTAGGCCGATAGGATGAATTAGCCAGACTAAATAGGCTAATCCAAATTCAAAACCGCGCATACCTTCGTTAAAATAGATTCCGCCCTTAGAAATCACAACCCCCATTTTTTTAGCGTAGCGCTGCTTTTCTTCTTCACCTTGATTACACTCTGGTGCTGCGCCCATCATCACAATACCATAGTTATACAAGCGCAATGACCAAACTAGTTTGAAGAAAACATAAACGAAGAGGCTGATCAAGATGAGGAATTTTATTTTCACCATTTCGATGGTATTAGCAATGGCAAATGGAATGTGGGAAGTAATATCGATGACATCACTGGCAGAACCCAGCGCCGCATAGAGGCCAGCGATAACCAAGATGGTGCCGGACAAAAAGAATGAGACTCCACGAAGCAGAGTATTCAACAAATTGGAGTCGACAATACGGTTATCTCTATTAACCATATTTAACATCCATGTCTCTCGGTAGAAATTAGATAAGCCGTTTAGGGTAATACGGTCACCTTGGTACATGGTTTTTTTACTGATGTAGCTATAAAGAAACCAAACGGAAAAGAACCAACTGAGAGCAAGAATATCGAGCAAAGTGAAGGAATTTAACATTTGAGCACGCTCATGCTTAAAACAAAAATAGCAGGATGATAGATTTAATACTTACGCTTTATAGAAAAATCGGCCAATTCATATAACGCTTTCCTATAAGGTGTTTCTGGCAACAGCTCGAGTGCTCGCTGAGCAGCTTTAACCTCACCGAGTGCGACTTGGTAGGAATAATCTAGAGAACCCGTATCGCCTACAATTTTCAAAATTGCTGCCAGTTGTTCACGTTTACCATTTTCGATGGCGTCTATAATAATGGCTTGTTGTTCATTACTACCGCGTTTCATTGCTTCGATGAGGGGAAGGGTGGTTTTTCCTTCGGATAGATCGTCACCACTATTTTTACCCATCACGCTGCTGTCAGACTGATAGTCCAGCATATCATCCATAATTTGGAACGCGTTTCCTAAGGCTTTGCCGTAAGTTTGTAAGGCTTCAATTTGAGCTTTTCCTGCGCCACTGATCAAGCCGCCCAATTCAGCCGCTGATTCAAACAAACAAGCAGTTTTACGATAGATGGTTTCTAAATAGGCTTGTTCGCTGGTATAGGCATCATGGGCATTAAGTAATTGCATCACTTCGCCTTCAGCAATGGTGTTAGTGGTACGCGCCATCACGTCCATTACGGGCATCGAATCGACTGATACCATCATTTCAAACGCTCGTGAGTATAAAAAATCACCCACTAAAACGCTGGCTTCATTGCCCCAAATATCATTGGCGGTTTGATTGCCACGGCGCATGGTGGATGCATCTACCACGTCGTCATGCAGTAAAGTGGCAGTATGAATGAACTCAATCACTGCCGCCAAGCTAATGTGTTGCTGCCCAGTGTAATTTAATGCCCGCGCACTCAGTAGCAATATGAGGGGTCTTAATCGCTTGCCGCCGCTTTGAATAATGTATTCACCCAGTGTATTAATGAGGGCAATGTCAGAGTTGAGTTGGCTGCGAATTTCGGTATTAACCGAGTCAATCTCCGCACTTACTAGGTTGTTTGCTTCTGACAATACGTCAGAGGATGGTTGCTGGTTTTTTTTAGCCGCGCTAATGGAGGTGACCGACGCTTTTTGATCAGATGAATTCATGTGGTTATTATAGCTAGCTGCGGCTTAAGTGTAAGTAGGCTTGGGGTTGATTTTTTGATTCAATTCGCTTTAACCCCAATAAATTAATTAAGATTATGGTCGAAGTAGAGGCTGACTAACCAAGCACTTGCATTTAGTGACTTTACACCCATCTGTTATTGAGCGACTAAGCGCGACTAAGCGCGACTAAGCTCGAGTAAACACCCTTTATTGCTTTTACCTATGGCATAATTGCGCCGTTTTTTGCAGGCTAGCTTTATTAAGCCTTCAAATGAATAATTAACCGTAAAAAATTAACTTTTTGGAGAAAACAATGAATTTATTTATTTCAGATGCTTACGCGCAGGGCGTTGGCGGCGCAGGCGGTATCATGGGCTTATTGCCTATCGTATTAATGTTTGTGGTGTTTTACTTTTTGTTAATTCGACCGCAGCAAAAAAGAGCGAAAGAACATAAAGCCATGGTTGCGAGCATCCAAAAGGGCGATGAAGTGGTTACCAGTGGCGGCATATTAGGTACCGTAGCTGGCGTTAAAGAAAACTATGTATCGGTCACTATTGCAGAAGGTATAAAAATCAAGATGCAGGCTGAAGCAGTCGCCCAAGTGCTACCTAAAGGCACAGTTAAGTCGGCTTAGTTTTTTCGAGTCTGTCCATTCTGTGGCTTAAGCACTAAGCCACTTTAATTTTTAAATGTAGATGTTGGTATGAATAAATACCCAGCTTGGAAATACTTGGTCATCGTTTTGCTGATTGCACTCGGTGGCTTTTATGCGTTTCCTAACTTGTTTGGTAACGACCCAGGTATGCAAATACGTGGCTCTCGGGGCTTGTCGCTAGAATCTAGTGTTACAAAAGAAGTGGAACGTATTTTGCAGGAGCAAAATATCCCAACCACTGGCGTTAGCTTCAAAGGCGGTACGGTAGAAGTACGTTTTACCGACACCGAGCAACAGCTTAAGGCACGCGATGTCATTAATGCTGAGTTGGGCCGGAATTACACCAGCGCCTTAACATTGTTACCTGCCTCGCCTCAATGGATTAATGACTTGGGCATTCGACCCATGTACTTAGGCCTAGATTTACGCGGCGGCGTCCACTTCTTATTAGAAGTGGACATGCAGAGTGCGGTTGAAACGTCTAAAAGTCGTGCTATTTCAGATGTGAAAACGCAGCTACGAAAAGTAGGTGTGCGTTATCGCAAAGTGGAAAAGCAAGAAGATGGTTCTATTCAAGTTGTCTTGCGCAAGGCCGATGATTTGAAAAAAGCCATCAAGCGCATCGAAAATGAAGTGCCCGAGTTATCATACACGCCGGCCGAAGTATTATCAGATGTATTGAACTTTACGTTTGACGCGCAGCAAATCAAAGACTTAAAAACCTTTGCATTGCAACAAAACATGACCTCGCTGCGTAATCGTATCGACCAATTGGGCGTAGCAGAGCCAGTCGTGCAACAGCAGGGCGATAACCGGATCGTGGTGCAATTGCCGGGTGTACAAGATACCGCGAGAGCCAAACGCATTTTAGGACGCGCAGCAACCTTGGAAATGCGTATGGTAGACGAGCAGCGCAATAGCTCTGCGATTTCATCAAATGTGGCGCCGGCGGGAACGCGTTTGTATGAAATGCGCGATGGCCGATCAATACTGCTCAAAAATGACCTGATCTATTCTGGTGACAATATCGTTGATGCACAAGCCAGCATTGATTCACAGAACGGCAGCCCCATCGTCAGCATTACCCTAGATGGCAAGGGTGAACGCGCAAACATGGAAGTGACCGGTGATAATGTGGGCAACCGTATGGCGGTGGTTTACCTTGAAATCATCACTGAAACGCAAAAAGACGCAGAAGGGCGTGTATTATTAGATGCAGAAGGTCAACCTCGACGCATCAGCCGAAAGCTTGAAGAAGTCATCACAGCGCCGGTCATTCGTGACCAATTGGGCAAACGGTTTCAAATTTCTGGCTTAGATGGTATAGGAGAAGCGCGGGATTTATCTCTTATGCTTAGAGCAGGCGCATTGGCTGCACCCATCGAAATCATTGAAGAACGTACTGTTGGCCCAAGCCTAGGCAAAGACAACATTAAACAAGGTTTTATATCGGTATTGGTCGGCCTAGGTCTGGTGTTGCTGTTCATGGCATTTTACTACCGCGTGTTTGGCTTGGTCGCTGATATTGCGCTGGTATTAAACCTGGTATTGATGGTAGCGGTATTGTCGTTTTTCCAAGCGACTTTAACTTTGCCTGGCGTAGCGGGTATCGTGCTGACAGTGGGCATGGCTGTCGATGCTAACGTATTGATATTTGAACGGATTCGAGAAGAACTGCGTAATGGTAACTCTCCCGCAGCCAGCATTGAACAAGGCTATGGACGGGCTTTTTGGACCATCTTTGATGCTAACGTAACCACTTTGATTGCGTCGGCTGTTCTATTTGCCTTTGGTACTGGCCCGATAAAGGGCTTCGCCGTAACCTTGAGCATTGGTATTATCACTTCTATGTTCACTGCGATTGTCGTGAGTAGAGGTTTGATCAATTTGATTTATGGCGGCAAAAAAGTCGACAAGCTAGCGATTTAGCGGAACATTATTATGCATATATTTAACAAAGCCACCAACATTGATTTTTTAGGCAAACGCAAGCAGGCCTTATTTATTTCGATTGCCCTTATTCTGATTAGCATCGCGGCATTAGCCATTCGCGGCTTAAACTTCGGTGTCGACTTTACTGGCGGCACCTTGGTGGAAGTGGGTTACGATCAAGCCGTTGAAGTTGAAATGGTCCGAACAAATTTAGAGAACGCCGAATTTGAAGATGCGATAGTGCAGCATTTCGGCACCTCTAAAGACGTATTAATTCGCCTGCCGTCTACTGACACCAAAGACGCAGTCAGCTTAAGTGCCAAGATTGTGGAAACCTTACGCGCTGGCAATGGTGAAGTTCTTTCGCCAAATATCGAAGGTGTAAACGGTATTCAGCAGTGTATAAAGAATGCAACAACTGCAGATTGCTCGATTCAGATGAGGCGAGTAGAGTTTGTGGGCCCTCAAGTAGGTGAAGAGTTGGCGAATCAAGGTGGTCTAGCCATGTTATACGCTTTGTTTGGTATCTTGGTCTATGTGGCCTTTCGTTTTCGTTGGCAGTTTTCAGTGGGTTCGGTGGTCGCGTTGGTTCATGACGTGATGATCACATTGGGCGCTTTTGCGCTATTTCAATTTGAATTTACCTTGTCGGTATTGGCTGCTGTACTGGCCGTAATTGGTTATTCATTAAATGACACTATCGTGGTGTTTGATCGCATCAGAGAAAACTTTAGAAAGAAGCGTAAGGGCGATCGGGTGTTTGTCATCAACTCAGCCATCAATGATACCTTGCCTAGAACGATCTTAACCTCGGTTACTACTATGTTAGTGGTGCTAACGTTGTTACTTTTTGGCGGCGAAGTATTACGCGGTTTCTCTATTGCCTTGGCTTTAGGTGTATTGATCGGAACTTATTCTTCTATATTCGTAGCCAGCCCGTCAGTATTGGCTTTAGGTATTCAACGCGAACACATGATGCCCGCTGAAAAAGAAGAAGACGACATAAAAGCTTTGGTATAAATTAGCCTTGGTCTTAATTATTTAGCCTCTATCGCCCGCTATGCGCTGCCCATTTTGTCAATCTGAAGATACGCGTGTAATTGATTCACGTGAGAGTGATTCAGGTGAAACAGTGCGGCGCAGACGAACTTGTCAGTCGTGCTCGGAGCGTTACACCACTTATGAGCGAGTAGAGCTACACTTGCCTCAGGTGGTTAAGTCGGACAATAAGCAAGAGAAATTCAGCGAACAAAAATTGCGTGATGGTTTTTCCATCGCATTGCAAAAACGGCCAATAACGCAAGAAGCAATCGAATCAGCCATTCAGCGATTACTGCGGAAGTTTTCCTTTTCTGGCGAAGATGAAATCAAGACTGAAGAAATTGGGTCAGCTGTCATGGATGAATTGCGTGACTTAGACGAAGTGGCATACGTTAGGTTTGCATCAGTTTATCGTCGTTTTCAAGACTTAGATGAATTCAACGAGTTAGTGCAGAAGCTTAAAGACGTATTGCCCGCTGAACCGAGTAAAAAGGCTGATATCGCCGTGTTGTCGCCCACTGAAAAAGCCAAATCTTAGCCATGCCTAGGCTGGCAATTGATCTAAACAAGTTGAGCACTGCTCAGCGTGATGCTCATTTCATGTCAGAAGCCTTTAAAATGGCTGACAAAGGGCGCTATACCACACAGCCTAATCCGAATGTGGGCTGTGTCATTGTTAAAAATAACCAAATTATCTCGCACGGGATTACTTCGGCTGTTGGCGGCTTGCATGCTGAAGCTAACGCGATACAAAACGCTAAAACTAATCTAAGCGACTCAACCGTTTACGTTACGCTGGAGCCTTGCTGTCACCATGGCAGAACCAAGCCTTGTAGTGACGCTCTAATTGCAATTAAACCCAAGCGTGTAGTTGTAGCATCGCGTGACCCGAACCCACTAGTTGCCGGAGGAGGAGTGAAAGCGCTACAATTAGCTGGCATCGAAACAACGGTGGGCGTAGGTGCCTTACAAAGTGAAATCACCTATCGAGCATTCTTTCACCGCATGCGCACAGCAAGGCCCTTTGTCACTTTAAAGGTAGCCATGAGCTTAGACGGAAAAACAGCCATGGCGAACGGTGAAAGTAAATGGATTACTAGTGAGTCAGCGAGAAAAGAGGTACACAAGCTTCGCTTGACTGCTTGTGCAGTAGTGACCGGGGTGGACACCATTATTGCCGACGACCCTCAAATGACGGCTCGTTTAACCTACGCCGAAAGACAACCCAAGAGGGTGGTGCTAGATTCTCAAACCAGGCTCCCGGCCAATGCTAAAATCTTGCGGCAAGAGGGTGAAACGTGGGCGTTTCAAGAAACACCTAACGAACAATTGGAATCAGAAAATGTTAAGTTGTTTGCCTCCAAGTTGAATGATGGCCGAATTGAATTACCTGGTTTGTTAGAAACGCTCGCTGAAAATGAAATAAATCACGTTTTAGTAGAAGCGGGGGCCACTTTATCGGGGGCTTTTATGCAAGCTGGCCTAGTCGACGAAATCATCGTATTTATGGCGCCAGATGTTATGGGTAGCGACGCGCGTGATGTATTCTCAACCTTGGGCTTAAATCAAATGGGTGACCGCATTTGCTTTGAAATAAAAGACGCACGTTTGATCGGGCGCGATATTAAATTAACTCTAAGTAGAGTGCAGCAATTTCCGCTTGATCTAGAAACGGAGTAAATAAGCGATTCTACGGAGGGTTTGAAATTATTTAATCGTAAACTTTTGTCTACTTTTAGCAAGATATCAGTACTATCTCATAAAATAGGTAAGACTGATGCCCCAACCTTCACTGCGTAAACAATTGAGTGCACCCGGGTTACTTAACACCGTCCGGCGCTGTTTTGATTCGATAAAGGACACTAAAGCAAGCCGCGCTTTTCCTATGGTGCATTGCCTGATGTCTGGTCTTGCGGTGTTTGCATTAAAATATCCGTCGTTACCTCAGTTTGATCAGCATCAAGATAAAGAACCGTTAGTCCGCAAGAACTTATGTACCCTATACCGAATTAAGCAAGCTCCCAGCGATAGCTGGTTGCGTCAACGGTTGGACGAAGTTGATCCCGCCTCGTTAGGTAAAACATTCACTAAACTATTTGCCAACCTGTAACCGGCAAAGGTCTAAAGGGGTTCGATTATTTAGAAGGTCGCTATCTGTTATCCATTGATGGCACGGGCTATTTTTCCTCTTCAAAGGTTCATTGTGCCATCGGTTGTGAAAAGCATCATCGCGATGGGCGAGTGACGTATTACCATCAGATGCTTTGTGGGGTGTTGGTACATCCTAATCGTTCAGAGGTGTTTCCATTTGCGCCAGAGCCGATCATGCAGGCAGATGGAAGCAAGAAGAATGATTGTGAGCGCAATGCCTCAAAACGTTTTTTGAACACCTTAAAACGAGAACATCCTCATTTGAAACCGGTTGTTATCGAGGACGGTTTAGCGCCTAATGGCCCTCATATTAAGCTGCTTAAGTCATTGAATTATTGTTTTATTCTCGGTGCCAAAGAGTCTGATCATGGCTTTCTATTTGATTGGGTTGAGCACACCAAAGAAACGAGATACCTTGAACAAACAGATGACAAAGGGGGTCATAGGCGTTTTCGTTACGTCAACGGTGTGCCATTGAATAACAGCCATTTTGAGTTAGAAGTTAATTTCCTGGAAGTCTGGGAAAGCACCGCAAATGGCAAAAACCGACACTTTAGCTGGGTGACGGACTTCCTATTATCAGATGACAATCTAACGCAGATTATGAGTGCAGGGCGAGCGCGCTGGAAAATTGAAAACGAAACCTTTAACACCCTGAAAACCCAAGGCTATCACTTTGAGCATAACTTCGGTCACGGGCATAAACACTTATCGTCGGTATTCGCGTCGTTGATGTTGCTTGCTTGCTTGCTTTAGTGCATAATTTTAATTAATAAAAAATTAAGGAGTTATGATGCTAAACATTAAATTAGCTGCTCAACACTGGCAGAAGGTTTTGGGGTTAGCTTTTTGTGTGACATGCTTACTAAGTGCGCCAATATCAAGTCAGGCGCAAAGTCAATATGCGTCAGTATTACCGCCGATTATATCACTGCTGCTCGACAACAAGGACAAGGTAACGGCAAACGCCACCGGAAAATTAAATGACACCGGTATTGTATTTAGTGGCAATTACGACGAGGGTAACAACGATAGTACGAACGTAACTATTGACCAGTGTGTTGCCGCTGTTGACTCTATATATAATAATCAGTTTGCTCGCCAAGACTGTGGATTTGGTCGTGATGCCGACACTTCTGTTGGCGATGGTGATTCTCGCAATAATCCTGATGTGAATTCAGACGTCAACGATGAAGACGGCGCTGCTGGTTTTAGTTTTTTAAAGGTCAGCAGTACTGGGGCGCCCATGCTGGTCAGCGACATGTCGCTTCACGCTTGCGTAAAAGACAACGTCACTGGGCTAATGTGGGAGGTTAAAACCGATGATAACGGCTTACACCATAAAAACCATACATACTTCTGGGATAGTACTCAAGCGTATGTAGCAAGTGTCAACGCCCCCGGTCAAGGTCTTTGCACCTACGACGACTGGCGCATGCCTACCGTCACAGAGCTACAGGGTTTGCTGAATTATCAAATCATTGATTTATCTAATCCAATGATTGATACCACGTTTTTCCCAAATACAAACGCTTCGTTTTTCTGGTCGGCCTCGCCGTATGCCAGCTTTGCGAGCTTTGCGTGGATTGTTAACTTCAGCAAAGGTAACGTTAGCGTCGACGCTTGGAGCAATGGACAGCTTGTTCGGTTAGTGCGTGGCGGACAGTGATTTTTGCTTTTTGTCTCTTTTTTATCTCTTAACACAAACACGATTCTAAACGGGTTTCTAAATTGAAACGAGAAAACCTACCTATCTGGCGGTGTTTACAACGACTGCTGGTGCAAATAGAACTCAGCGTTAGAGGTCCCTCGCGGTATCATAAATACAGTATTGGCACTGAATTGCGTCAGTCTGCGTTGAATTGTAACCGCTTATTAAATTAGAGCCTTAAATACACCGGGCTGGGGCAACGCTTATTAGCGGCCACATTCTGAATAACAGCAGCAATTAACATTTCAACTTCAATGAGATAACACACCATGAAAGTTACACTACCACTAAGCTTGATTTTACTCTGCCTAATTAGCTTTAATTCGACCGCTCAACAAGAATGTAATACTACTGATGGTTTTATACAAACAGCGCCGGATTCGCGCTTTACTATAAACGGCGATGGCACGGTCACAGATAAGCAAACTGGGCTAATGTGGGCGCGGTGCCGTGAAGGGTTTAAGGGGGCGGGTTGTACCGAGCAAACCTACTCCTTGACTACGTTCGAGTGGAGTCAGGCAATAGGATTTGAGTCGGCCACATCTGATACAGTTCAACGATCAGATTGGCGTTTACCCAATGTTAAAGAATTACAATCCCTAGTTGAAAGGAGCTGTTCATACCCAACTATTAATGCCAGCGTTTTTCCAAATACAGGCAATTTGTCTTTCTGGTCGGCCTCGCCGGATGCCAACAATACGAGCTCGAGCTTAGTGTGGTGTGTTGACTTCGACGATGGTATCGTTACCACCTATGAACGGTTCGATATACACGCTAGGCGAGGTGTTCGGTTAGTGCGTGGCGGACAGTGATTTTTGCGTTTTGCCTCTTTGGAAGAGGCGGGGCGTTAGTGTTCCTGATTTCAAAGGGGGCAGCCCAGAATAGCACTGACTTAATGGCTAAGCCATTGAAATAACTAAATAAAGAGTTGGTTAAAGCGGTAATATTTAGTTCGCTAAAACCTGATCGCGCCGATCAATAACCAACTCTCAATGGCATCCTACCCAAGCCCGTCAAACTTATCAACATAAACGCATCCGTCATTACGCTAAAGGCAGTAATTCGACTCAATTCTTTAACCTTCTAACCGAGCCCAAACTGTTTGATCAGCTAGAAGAGCTACTACCTGATCATCGAGAGCGATTATTCCCTCCAACCGAAACCCTTTCTATGTTTCTGGCCCAAGCGATGAACTCAGATCGGTCTTGTCAAAATATAGTCAATGAATCTGCAACGAATCGACTATTAGATTCGCTGCCTCTATGCAGCACTGATACAGTTGCGTACTGCCGATCTAGGAAGCGCTTACCATTGCCAATGGTTTCTACACTTTGTAGTTATACCGGGCAACTTATTAGCGATAGTTCTGATTCGAAATGGAAGTGGCGCGACCGACCAGTTCGATTAGTTGATGGTACGACAATAGTGATGCCCGATACGCCAGAGAACCAACAAATCTATCCTCAACTTAGTAGTCAAAAGCCAGGTTTAGGTTTTCCCATATGGCGTTTAGTAGGCTTGATTTGTTTAGGAAGTGGCGCGCTGCTAAATATGCCTATGTCGGCCATTAAAGGGAAAGGTAATGATGAACAAACATTGTTGAGGTCAATACTAGGCAGGTTGAATTGTGATGATATCTTGCTAGGAAATGCATTCTATGCGACCTATTTTCTACTTTGTTCCCTTAACCAAAAGGGAGTAGATGCCGTAGTCGAACAGCATGGCTCACGGCAGTTAACAACTGACTTTAGGCGGGGTAAACGTTTAGGTACAAAAGACCATATTATCGAGATAGTAAAGCCTAAGAGGCGCCCCTTCTGGATGAACGAAGCTGATTACAATCAAGCACCTGCCACACTACAAGTTCGTGAATGCCGTGCGGGCGGTAAAATACTCGTCACAACGCTACTTTGCTCTAAACAAACTAGCAAAGCTGAGTTGAAGGAATGGTATCGGCAACGGTGGCACGTGGAGTTAGACCTTAGGAATATTAAAACCACCCTAGGGATGGAGATGGTGAGTTGTAAAACACCAGAGATGGTTCAAAAGGAAATATGGGTTTATTTGCTAGCCTACAACCTTATTAGAATGTTGATGATGCAATCGGCGCTGCTAGCTGACTTGCTGCCGCGCCAAATCAGTTTCAAGCATACGGTGCAGTTATGGATGGCCAGGCGACAAAGCAACGGTGACCAATTAGATGACTCAGCATTCAATGGATTACTGTTCTTGATTGCACAAAATAGAGCAGGCAATCGCTCAGGAAGAATTGAACCTCGTGCAGTAAAACGCAGGCCAAAACCAATAGCGCTATTAGTAATACCTCGAGCAGAGGCTAGGGCTAATGTCTTAAAAAATGGCCATCCTAAGAAAGCT